>JBEIQZ010000058.1:0-16849 GCA_040376255.1 Alphaproteobacteria bacterium | reverse complement strand
TAATCTTGAACTTTTACAAAATTAAATAATTAAACCTGCCCCCTCCAAAAACACAACAACAACCGTTTTGTGCCCATACACACGGGGGTGTGCTTTTTACGGCACACCCCCCTTGTCTATGGGCAGAACAGGGCTCGAACCTGCGACCCGTACCTTGTAAGGGTACTGCTCTTCCGACTGAGCTATCTGCCCGCACAGAGAAGATAGCCGGGGGGCAGGCATCGGTCAAGCGCGGGGGCATGGCGCCCCGACTGCAGCGTCCGGATGATTTTTGGCATGACGGCCTTGCGCGTTCCGTGGGATCCGGATAATAGGTGTGTGTTCGGCGGCGATGCGTCCAACCACATTGCCGATTGACAGATATGGAGTGGTAGTTAAGTCGGTTATAACGCCGGCCTGTCACGCCGGAGGCCGCGGGTTCAAGTCCCGTCCGCTCCGTACGAAGAAACCCGCTGGAGACCCCAGCGGGTTTCTTTGTTTTCCTGCCTGGAGCGCGCTTTGGATGTCTCCCTGAATCGACCTGCGCTGCTCCACACGGACGACCAGCACAGCATCCTCTACAAGCCTGCGGGCCTCCCGGTGTTCCCGCTGCATGCAGCACCGGATCAGCCCTCGCTGCTGAAGTGGTGGCTGGAGCAGCCGGAGTACAGGGCGGGCGGCTGGCCGGAGGGGTTCGAGGGCGGGATCGCGCACCGGCTCGACAACGGGACGTCGGGGCTGGTGGTGGCGGCGCGGAGCCTGGAGCGGCTGGTGGCGCTGCGGGGGGAGTTCGCGGGGCGGGAGCTGAGGAAGTTCTACCGGTTCTGCAGCTCAGGGGAGGTCCGGTTCGATCTGCGGCGGGTGGAGGCGATGATCGCGCACCACCCGCGCGACGACCGGCGCATGGTGGTGCGGGCGGGGAGGGAGGCGGCGCACCGGGGGCAGTGGTACCCGGCGTGGTCGGAGTTCCGGCGGATCGCGGGGGGGCTGTGGCAGGCGGAGATCCGCACCGGGGTGATGCACCAGATCCGGGCGCATGCGGCGTCGATCGGGCTGGCGCTGGACGGGGATCGGCTCTACGGGGGGATCGCGGCGGAGGGGGGATTCGTGCTGGCGCACGCGGAGATCCGGGGGCCGGGCTGGGAGTTCGCGCTGCCGGGGGCGCTGCTGCCGGGGGCGCTGCCGGGGGCGCTGTCGGGCTGATCAGGGGCGCTACATCCCGTAGATCTCGATCTCCATCGGCACCGGCATGAACGTCAGCAGGAACAGCAGCGCGATCAGGCAGGCGATCGCCTTCGCCCGCGCGGAGAGCGGCCCCGGCGGCAGCGGGATGGGGCGGTCGGCGCCGACGAAGCGGATCATGGCGCCCCAGGTGAGCCAGGAGATCGCCGCCGGGATCGGCGCGCCGAGCAGGGCCATCGAGATCGCCCCGATCAGCAGCCCCGCCGAGATCAGCCCCACCGGCAGCAGGCGGGAGAAGCGGCGGGAGAGGCCGGGCGCGAGCGCGTTGAGCACATGCCCGCCGTCGAGCTGCCCGGTCGGCAGGAGGTTCACGCCGGTCAGCAGGCAGCCCACCCAGCCCGCGAGCGCGGCGGGGTGGAATTCGCTGTAGCGGCCGGGCGCGTGGCCCATGGTGATCGCGCCGAGCAGCCGCACCAGCAGCGGATCGTTGAACACCGTGATCACCGCCCCGGTCGGGATCTCGACGCCCTCCCGCCCGAGCGGCAGCGCGACAGTGAGGACGGCGATGGCGACTGCCGCCCCCGCCAGCGGCCCGGCGGCGCCCATCTCCAGCAGCGCGCTCCGTGAGGAGGGCATGGATCGCAGCCGGATGACCGCGCCCATCGTGCCGAACCCGAACGGCACCGGCAGGAACACCGGGAGGGACTGCTCGAACCCGTGGCGGCGCGCCACGATCCAGTGGCCCATCTCGTGCGCCAGCAGGATGCCCATCAGGCAGCCCGCGAAGGTCGCCGCCTCCCCGACCGCCGCCGCGTCAGTGAACGCTGCGAGCGACATCCCCGCTTTTGTCCACCCCGTCAGGTACACGCAGAACACCGAGAGCAGGGTCAGCAGGAACAGCAGGACGCAGTTCCGGATCTCGGCAGCGGTCGGGGGAGGGGGTACAGTCCGGGTGTCCACCCCGCCGCTATAACACCTGCCGCATGCTGATCTCGTAGGGGCCGGTGTCGCCGCTCCCGGCGCCGACGACGATCACGTACTGGCGGCCGCCCTCCAGGGTGACCTCCACATAGGCCTCCTCGCCCTCCGCGCCCGAGCGCCCGCCGGCGCCGATGGAGATGGTGGCGGTGGGGTCGTCGTCCTCATCCAGCTCGTCGATGTCCATCCAGTCGCTGCTGTAGGGGTCGGCAGGCTCGACGTTGCCGTTGGCGGCGCACTGAGTCACGCGGATCTGCTCGTAGAGCGACTGGGGCGCGGGCTCGTCGGCGTCGATAACGCCGTCGCCGTCCCAGTCGTTGCTGCAGTCGAGGATCAGGCCGCTGTCCTCAGGGGCGGTGCCGCAGTAGTCCTCCAGATCCTCGCCGTACATCGCGGTGGGGAGGAACTGCTGGTAGTACAGGTAGGTGAGGACGCTGGTGGGGAACTGGAACGGGAGCGGGGTGCCGCCGCCGACGCACTCGCTGCTGCGGACGTCGTAGACGGTGGGGGCGGGCAGATCCTCGACCGGCACGACGGCGATCCAGGGATCTTCGGGGCAGGGGGTGCCTTCGGTGTCTTCGAAGTGGCGATCCATCCAGATCGCGACGTCGATCTCCTCACCGATGGCGCGGTCAGTGAGGTCGAGCAGCCACTGGTCGGTGTCGAAGACCGTCGCCTCCTCGATGCCCTCGTCGCTGACCTTGTCCGCGACGCCGGAGCCGCTGAGCTCGCCCACGCCCCGGATGATCGCGCCGCTTACGGGCAGGGCGGGCAGGGGGATGTGGTTGACGTCGGTGGGGGAGAAGATGTTCTCGATGGAGTACTCAGGGTTGATCGGATCATTCCAGCGGATGACGCTGGCGACGAGGCCGCTCTCCTGGGCCTGGATCAGCGTGGTCGCCTGATCGTAGTTGATGCCGGTGAGCTTGATGATCTGCGCGGCGTAATTTCCGTCGGTGTAGCCGTAGAAGGCGAAGCCGGGGGTGAAAATATAGTCGTCCGGGCCGTCGAGCTGGATGGCGTTGGCGGTCAGCGCGAGCGGGGCGTCAGTGTGGCCGTCTGCGGCGGGGACGTTCAGCCCCCGGATGTTGACGCCGACCTGGTAGCCGTTGGCGCCGTAGTGGCCGCCAGGGCTGGCGGGGGGCGCCGAGAGCACCTCAGAGGGCGCGTAGGGCGGGTACTCAGCCGGATCGACAAGCGGATCGCCCGCATCGTCGGTGACACCGGTGGTCAGCAGCGCGATCTGCCACTTCAGCACCAATTCCCCGAACGTCCCGCCGACCGCGTTGCTCACCGCGTCCGTCCCGATGTCGGTGGACTGGATGATCTGCGAGAAGATGAGCTGCCCTGCGCCCTCGCCGGTCATCGCCTCAGAGTAGTCATAGAGCCAGCGGGCGAACAGGTACTGGCCGCCGCGATCGAGGGCGGTCAGCTCGCCAGAGGACTCGGTGACGAGCGGATAGAGGTGGGGAGCGTCCAGGTAATCCCAGATATCTTCGTAGTAGGTGGCGTTGAAGCCGCACAGATCCGCTGCGAGCGTCCCCATCGCGTCGTTGAGCCAGTCTTCTTCCGCCTCGCCCTCGTTGACCAGCACGTGCTGGTTGTAGCTGACCAGCGTCGTGAAGGAGCGCGCGACCTCGGCGTTGACCTGGTAGCCGGTGTAGGCGTCGATGGTGACCGGCGCCTCGCGGTTGTAGAAGCCGTAGGGGTCGGGGGCGAAGACGTAGATGACCTCCTGCTCGTCGCTGCCGGGGTTGGTCCGCTCGTTGAAGTCGGTGAGGTCGACGGCGGGCTCGGCGTAGGAGTAGAGGATGCGCTCGTGGTCGGTCTCGTCCTCGGAGGTGGTGGTGATGCTGTTGAGGATCGGGGTGATCAGGATGCTGACGCGCCCGTCCTCGTCGATGTCCGACTCCTGCGCCCCGAACAGGGCGCGGGTGTTGGGGATGATGTTGTCGTCGATGGTCGTCGCGATGGTGGAGAGATCGCAGTTGTCGAAGCCGTAGGAGTCGTACTGGGAGGGCTGATCGATGACGCCGTCGCAGTCGAAGTCCCAGTCGAGCGCCACGTCGTCGTCCACCCAGATCGCCACGTTGTCGCCGAGCGCCCACAGCGTCGCCAGCACCGGCGAGTAGGAGAGATCGTCCTCCAGATCGTTCCGGACGAGGAATTCCTCATGGACGGCGCCGACATCGGCGTCCACCAGCGGGATCGCGGGGAGCCGCGCCGCCTGCGGGCCGCCCCGGTGCATCGGGCCGGGCTTCGTCTCGATCGCGCGGCGGGGCGCGGCGGGCAGGGCAGGCGCGCCTGCGGGGGCTGCAGTGGGTTCGTAGCGGATGCGGAACCCCAGCTCTGTCTCGCCGGTGTTGGCGACGATCAGGTAGAATTCCTGGCCCTGGTTGGAGTCGCCGGAGGCGTCGGTGAGGTCGATCGCGAGATCCTCCTCGGTGCCGCCTTCCTCGACGACCACGTCCCCGGGGTCGTCGAAATTGCCGCTGTCGGCCCCGCCCTGAGAGTCAGAGTCGCCGCCCTGGGTGTCGGAGTCGCCGCCCTGGGTGTCGGAGTCGCCGCCCTGGGTGTCGTCGATTGTGGAATCATCGACGTTTGCGTCCGGATCGTCCGGCTTGAGCGCCGGCACATCATCTCCACGGCAGGCTGTCACCAGCGACAGCACTGAGAGCCATGCCACCAGAGGACGATCTGTTACCACCCGCCGCATCTACACTCCATGCCAGGATAGCACGTTACCACGTTCCGGCAGGTTCCGTCCACGGCTCTGCTTCCATTCAGCGGCACAGGGGAGGCGCAGGGGATAGTGTATCTGCAGCAGACGGGATTCTCATGCAGGACTTCTATTCAGTGCTCGGTGTCCCCCGGAGCGCCGACCAGGCAGCGATACAGAAGGCGTTCAAGTCGCTGGCGCGAAAGTACCACCCCGACATGAACAAGGAGAGCGGCGCGGAGGCCCGGTTCAAGGAGATCGCCGCCGCCTATGAGGTGCTGGGCGATGAGCAGCGCCGCGCCAGCTACGACGAATTCGGCGAGGAGTCGCTGCGGGCCGGCTTCAACGCCGATCAGGCGCGCGCCTTCAAGAACATGCGCGGCAACTTCGGCGGCGGCAACCCCTTCAACGGCGGCGGCGGCGGCGGCAACGCCTTCGGCGGCGGCGGCGGCGGCAACCCCTTCGGCGGCGGCGTGCGCTTCGAGGATCTGTTCGGCGATCTCGGCGGGATGTCCGGCGGCGGCCACGCCGAGAACCGGCGCAGCGGCAAGGGCGCCGACATCGAGAGCCACCTCACCATCCCCTTCATGACCGCCGTCAAGGGCGGCGAGGTGCCGGTGCGCGTGCGCCGCCCTGCGGCCTGCACGATCTGTCACGGCGAGGGCGGCACCGGGAAGAAGGTCTGCACCTCCTGCGGGGGGCGCGGGCGCAAGCAGACCCAGTCCTTCGGGCGGATCATGGTGACGCCCTGCGAGGTCTGCGCCGGTACGGGCCACGCCTGGGCCAGCGAGTGCCAGGGCTGCAGCGGCACCGGGCGCGTCCAGATCGACGACAACTTCACCGTCCGCATGCCCGCCGGCGCAGAGCCGGGGAAGGTGCTGCGGCTGAAGGGTCGCGGCGGCGCCGGGCAGCACGGCGGCGCGGCGGGCGACCTGATCCTCACCATCGACGTCGAGGCCCACCCGCTGCTGCGGCGCGACGGGCGCGATCTGGAGATGGAGCTGCCGGTCACGCTTACGGAATTGCTGGAGGGCGGCGGGGTCGAGGTGCCGACGCCGCTCGGCGCGGTGCGGCTGAAGATCCCGCCCGGCTCCGCCAACGGGGCGCGGCTCCGCATCCCCGGGCGCGGCGTCCAGCACAAGGAGGGCGCCGGGGATCTCTATGTGCGGCTCTGCCCGGTGGTGCCCCCCTCCAGCGAGGAGGCGATCGCGCTCGCGAAGCAGCTCGACGCGCTCGGTCCGGCCAATGTGCGGGAGGGGCTTTCCCTGTGAGAATGGATTATGGGAAAGCTTGACAGTGCGCCCGGAACCTTGTAAACGCCCATGATTGGAGGATCCTCATGCTCTCTATGCTGACGTTGACGCTGACGCTGATGCTCGCCTGTGACGGCGGCGACCCGGATGACACCAAGACCACCGCCGACGACTCCGGCACCACGAACAGCGATCTGGTGCTCGAAGACTTCATCAACACCAACGTCACCTATACCGGCGACACCACCTGCTTCACATCCCCGAACTGGCTGGCCGCGCCCGCGCTTCGCGCCGAGGCCGGGACGCTGGTGGATCTGGACGGCTGGGTGGAGGACTTCGAGTCCGGCGACAACGTGGCCGAGGCCAGCGTCGAATTTTATTTCTCGGACAACATCAGCGGCAGCCCCGACGTCACCACCACCGCCGACGGCAACGGCGCCTTCAGCGCGCAGGTGCCGGTCTGCCAGCCCATCGGCTACAAGACCTACACCCCCGCCGACTGGGAGCAGACCCGCGACACCTTCGAGGTCCACCAGATCTGGGGCTATGAGGACGACATGCTCCTGACCGAGCCGATCAACTCGGTCTCCGTCAGCACCTCCAAGATCATCCCCGCCATCCTCGGCGTCGAGTGGACGACCGGCACCGGGATCATCGCCGGGACCGCCTACGACTGCAACGAGGATCCCATCACCGGCGCCGAGGTCGTGGTCAAGAACAGCGCGGGCAACATCGCCGACGTCAACATCTTCTACTTCGTCGACTCCTTCCCGAACCAGAGCCAGCCCGAGACCAGCCCCGACGGACTGTGGGTGGTGGTCAACGTCCCGGTCGGCACCTTCACCGTCGAGATGTACGTGTGGGACGGCAGCCAGCACGTGCTGATGGGCATCACCAGCCTGGAGATCAAGGCCGACTCGGTCAACATCTCCAACATCTACACCGGCTACGAAGACGGCCTCCGCTACCCGGACTCCTGCCTCGCACAGTAAATTGGAGGATTCATGCTCGCCCTGCTGACCGTCCTCGCTGCTTCGGCGGACGCCCCGGACAACTGGAAGTTCTCGCTCGACGGCTACTACCGGATGCGGGGCTATGTCTTCGCGGACATGTTCCCCGGCCAGGTAAAGCCGGGTAGCTACATGACCCACCGCATCCGGCTCCAGCCGCAGCTCAACTTTGAGGAGCGGGCCAAGTTCTTCATGATGATCGACGCGATGGACGGCGCGGTGTGGGGCGACAACTCCTCGCTCGCCTCCACCGCGCTGTTCGCCGGGGACCCGTCGATGACGACCTCCTCAGGCTACGCGGTCGATCCCTTCCTGCTGAAGCGGGCGTGGATGGAGTTCAAGATCCCGCTCGGCGTTGTGCGCGTCGGGCGGCAGGCGTCGAGCTGGGGCATGGGGCTGCTGGCCAACGACGGGAACGGCTTCGATGACTCGTTCGGGGAGAACCAGTTCGGCTCCACCTACGACCGCGTGATCTTCGCCACCAAGCCCATCTCCATCGTCCAGACCATCGCCGGGACCCGCGACAGCGGCATCCCGCTGTTCTTCGCCATCGGCGTGGATCGGCTGGTCGAGGACCCGCTCATCCAGTACTACGGCTACAAGTGCGACCCGGAGGCGACCGACGACGACGTGCGGTGCGCCCCCGGCGACGATCACGGCTACACCGAGGAGCGCGAGGAGGGCCAGCGCAGCGACGCCTGGTGGGTGGACACGCAGGACGACGTGATGGAGGTGATCTACGTCCTCGTCTACCGGGGCGACGGCACCGTGCTGCCCGGCGGGCGGGTCGGGGACATCACCGGCGGCGTCTATATGGTCAACCGCAAGCAGTCCGAGACCAATTCCAACGTCCTGATCGCCGACGCCTACAGCAAGATCGAGATCGCCGGGGTCTACTTCGAGGGCGAGGCGCTGACCATCCAGGGCGACACCGAGGCCATCGCCCTCGCCGGGGTCGAGAACGTGGAGCCGGGCGCCGCCCCGCTCTACAAGCACGCGAACATCTGGGGCTATGTCGCCCGCGCCGGGTACCAGAACCGCGTGTTCTCCGGCATCTTCGAGACCGGCTACGCCTCCGGCGACGCCAACATCGCCGACGCTGACTTCACCGGCCGCCCGCTCCACCCCGACTACAACGTCGGCCTGCTGCTCTATGAGGAGATCATCGCCCGCAGCACCGCCGCCGCCTGGGGCGACGGCGCGCGCGGCCTCTGGAGCAACGGCGGCGTCTACTCCAGCCGTTACATCTTCCCGATCCTGAAGTACCGCCCGCTCGACGCCTGGGAATTCTCCACCGCCTTCCTCGCCGCCTGGCCCGACCGCGCCGACGGCGCCCGCATCCGCTGCTCCGCCGACGATCCGGTGCCGGAGGGCCAGGACGCCGAGCAGTTCTACGACCGCTGCGAGGCCACCGCCAGCATGCTCGGCTGGGAGGTGGACTTCGCCGTCAAGCACAAGTTCCACGACCATATCAACTTCACCCTGGAGACGGGCTACGCCCACGCCACCGACCGCATCCCGTTGTCCAGCCGGGGGCTCAACTACCGGATCAACGATGACGGGCAGGAGGTCGGCGACTTCTTCACGGTGCAGACCCGCTTCGCCTACGAGTTCTGAGCCATGATCGCCCTGATGGTGCTCCTGCTGCTGCCTGTCGTCGCGCCGGAGGCCAGCGCCGGATCCGCTGAGAGCCTCCAGGCGGACGTCCAGACCGCCGCCAACCGGGATCTGCCTGAGGAGCAGCGCCGGGCCGCGCTGAGCCGCCTCCATGCCGCCGCCGATGTCCCCGCCCTCCAGGCGATCGGCGCCGACCTCAACCGCCCGGTGCAGGAGCGCTGGGTCGCCATCCGCGCCATCGGCCCCATCCAGACCCTCGAAGCCCAGCAGGCGCTCACCGGCTTCATGTCCTCCAAGGACGTCTGGGCGCGGCTCGCCGCCATCGGCGCCATCGGGGATCGCGGGGATCGCACCCTCGCCGGGCGCGTGGCGGCGAGGCTCGAAGACCCGGCCATCCTCGTGCGCGCCGCCGCCGCCGAGGCGCTCGGGAAGCTGAAGGTGCCGTCCGTGCTGGCCGATCTGGAGCGCGCCCTGCTCGCCCCGGACGGCTGGTACCGGGGGACCTCGCTCTGGGTGCGCCGCAAGTACGTCGAGGCGATGGGCGAGATGGGCCGCGACGCCGCCCCCTGCCTCGCCCGCGCCCTCTCCGACCGCGACCCGGTCGTCGTCGAGGCCGCCCGCAAGGCCCTGGAGAAGATCGCCGGGTTCAGCTACCGCGAGGGCCGCACCGCCGATCAGGAGCGCGAGGCGTGGCGCCGCTGGGCCGGGGTTCGGGAGTAGGTCCGGATCAGGGGCAGGTTCCCGGTTGATCCCCGCAGCCCGCGCAGTCCGCCGCCGGAACCTCCTCCACGCTCCCGCTGATCTCCTCGCCCTTGACCGGGCCGAAGCGGACGGTGAGGCAGGCGATCTCACCGTCCGCGCATGCCTCGCACCGGTCCCCGAAGCTCTCAAGCAAATCGCACAGATCGCCGAGCGCGTCCGTAACGTCAACGTCCCTCGCGTCGAGCGTGCCGCTGAAGTCCGCCCAGAGATCGGCGCCGTCCGGGGCGAAGGTGGTGCGGAGGCGGGCGTCGCGGAGGCGCAGGGTGAGGTCGGAGACCGTGAGCGCCCACGGGTCGGCCAGGACGGTGAGGTGCGGCAGATCGGCCACCGCCGCGTCGACAGCGCGGGTGGGGCGGCACCAGTCCTGGTGGCTGAGGTCGGGCAGCTCCTCGCCGATGCGGGCGGTCACGCTGTCCTGCGCGCCGGTCACGGTCAGCAGGAGCGGCGCGGTGTTCTCCGCGAGGAACTGTCCGAAGTTGCCCGGATCGGCCCAGGGGGCGGCGCGGAGGTCGATGCGCCACGTCCTCCCGGCGAGGGCGGCCTGCGGATCGGCGACGGGGAGGCCGTAGGCGCCGATGTCGAGGCGGAGGGTGTCGCTGACGCCGCAGGCCGTCGTGTCAAAAGAGTAGCTGTTGTAGGGGGTCAGCATCGGCACCGGCTCGAACCAGAGCAGCCGCCCGTCCTGCTCCCGGTGGAGCGTCCCGTCCACGCTGGCGCGGATGTCTGCGGTGGCGTCGCTGCCCTCCGTCACCAGCCGGGCCTCGACCCACGGGGGCAGATCGCCGACCGCCTCCGGCCAGCGCATCGCGGGGCTGCAGGTCTCTGCGGTGTCGAAGCTCGTGTCAAAGCTGTCGGAGCTGACCCCGCGCTGCGGGAAGCCGACGTTGGCGCCGCCGCCGACGAGGCTGCACCCGGATCGGGGAGTCCAGACGCAGGCGCAGAGGAGGAGGGGGAGCAGGGAGGATCGGCGCATCAAAGCAATATACCTCCTGTCCAGCCGCTGCCGCCACCGCTACAGATCCCGCCGCCCCGGCAGCAGCACCGGCGCCGCCAGGAGGCCCGCCACCAGCGAGGACGCGATCAGCAGCATCGAGAACGCCGCGTCCACGCCCTTCACCACGTCGTCGTCGAGCATGCTCCGAAGCCCGGAGAAGCCGAGGCTCCCCGGCACCAGCACCAGCAGCCCCGGCAGGTGCGCGACCAGCGACGGGACATCCCGCAGCCGGGACTGCAGGTTGCCCCACATCCCGACCAGCAGGCTCGCCGCGCAGGCTCCCAGTTCCGGCCCGAGCAGCGCCCCGCCCTCCTGCGCGGCGTACCAGGCGAGGAACGCCGAGATCCCGATCACCCACCCGTCCCGCTTCCGCGCTGAGAGCAGCACCATATAGCAGAGGCTCAGGATCGCAAGCGCCGCCGGGATCGCCTCCGGCGGGATCGGCGCCCGCGCGCCCCGCAGCGCCTTCGGGAGCAGATCCGCGATCCCCCAGCCCAGCCCGGCCCCCAGCCCGAGCAGCAGGAAGCTCACCATCGCCCCGGCGAACCGTGCGGTCCCTGAGGCGAGGTGCCGGCTCGCCAGCTCGTTGATCGCCAGCGTCACGCTCAGCCCCGGCAGCAGCACGATCACCCCCGCCAGCGTCACCAGCGGCACCGACAGCGGCGCCGCCCGCGCCAGCAGCGTCGCCAGCCCCGCTACCGCGAGCGCGCAGATCGGCTCCTGAAGCCGCGTGAGCGCCGGGGCCGAGAGCCCCCGCTGCAGCAGCCCGACCGCCAGCCCCAGCCCCCCCGACACACCGACCTCCACCCACGTCCCCGAAAACAGCACCGCCGTGCAGGCCGACACCAGCCCGCTGCACGTCACCACCGCCCACGCCGGGTACTTCGCCGGTGATTCCTCCGCCCGCTTCAGCAGCCGGAACCCCTGATCCAGGTTCAACCGCCCCGCCGCCACCTGCGCCGCGATCTGATCCACCCACACCAGCCGCGCCAGATGCACCGGGCGCGGCTCCACCCGGAGCAGGTGCGTGCGCTCCCCGAACGAGAGGAACAGCGAGGTCGGCGTGGCGAAGGCGTCGACCCGCACCGAGAGCGCCTGCCCCGCCTCCTGTACCCGATCCTCCAGCCGGTACGCCGGGGTTCCGGCGGCATGCAGCGCGGCGGCCAGCTTGATCAGGAATTTCTCGTCGGTGTTCATGCGTCAACCTACCTGCGGACGCCCAGCATGCAGCCTGCAACCTGCCTCTGCAATGCGTGCATGCCTCGCAGGCAGCCTGCAACCCATCTCTGTCATGCGTGCATGCCTCGCATGCAGCCTGCGACCCATCTCTGTCATGCGTGCATGCGTCGCATGCAGCCTGCAACCCGCCGCTGTCATGCGTGCATGCCTCGCATGCAGCCTGCAACCCGTCTCCTGCACGCGGCTCCGCCCCTGCCGCGCGGGTGCTGTCGGAAAGCTGACACCCCTGTCGGAAATCCGACACCCAGCCGACGCTGCAACGCCGGTTTTTGCGCCGCCTGCCGCTGGCACAGGCGCTGCAATGTCCCTGTCGTCCGGGAACACTCCCGGCGCTCCACAGACCACACAGGAGACTTCATGCTTATCTCTATACGTACAGCCCGCCCTGTCCTGATCTCCATCACCCGCGCCCTGTTCCAGCGCGCCGACGAGGCCCGCCGCGTTCCGCTCCTGCTGCCCTGGCTGGAGGAGGCGGAGCTGGCGCTCGCGCTGCTGGAGGATCGCCACAACGCCGCTACAGTGGCGGCGGATCAGTTGAGGGCGCAGGTCGCCCTTGCGCTGGAGAGCGAGCGGACGCTGGATCGGCAGGTGATGGTGTTCTCTCATCGGCTGAAGGGCATGGTGGCGGGCGGGGACGCCATCGCGGAGGCGGCGATGCAGACCCTGTTCCCGCACGGGGCGTCGGCGATCACCCGGCTCAGCGGTCGGGTCCTGCTCACCGCCTACACCGTGCTCAGCGCCCGCCTGGAGGTGACCCCGCTGCCTGCGGACCTCGCCGCCGAACCGGCCCGCATCGCTGCCGGGATCGACAGCTTCACGGCGAACCTGCTCGCCAAGGAGCAGGTTCAGCGCCAGTGTAGGTCGGTGCAGCGGGAGGCGGCGGCGGCGAAGGCGGCGCTGCTCCAGAGCCTGGTGAAGCTGGAGAAGGGCGCGATGCTCTATCTGAGCGCTGACGTGATGGCGATCTGGTCTGAGCCGGTTCGCACGATGGGCCGCCGGACGGCCCGCTCAGTGCCTGTACGTTAAGCCGTCCGCGATGTCCCTGCCCCTGATCGCGTTCCTCTCGCTGGCTGTACCCGGCCTCCTGCTCCAGTGCCTGCTCGGCGCGGTGCTTGCGTGGAAGCGCCCGATCCCGGCGGTGATGCCGCTGCTGCTGCCGGGGCTGCTGCTGTTCGCGGGCGCGGCGGCCTCGGCGTGGCAGATGGATCAGCTCTACCGGCTCTGCCAGCAGAGCCTCGATGATCCGTCGCTGGCGGTGATCGCGCTGGAGGGGCGGCAGGTGGCGTGGCTCCCGCTGGCGCTCGGCGGCTGGACCGCGCCGCTGCTGCTGCTGCCGACCCTGATCGGGGCGGCGATCGGGGCGCTGCGGGCGCGACCGCCGGAGGACAACCGGCGCCGCCCCTGGATGCCGGCGCTGGTGACCGCGCTCGCGGCGTTCCCGGGACCGGTGGTGCTGGGGATGGGGCTGATCGCGCAGCAGGCGCCGCTCTGGATCCTCGGGCCGCCCGCCCTGCTGCTGCCGGTGCTGCTGCTGCCCGGCCTGATCGCGCTCAGCGGGGGCGCGACGCGGGCGATCGGGGCCTCAGGGCTGATGCTGGCGCTCCTCGGCGCGCTGATCGGGGCGTGGGGGGTCGGGATGAGCCTGCCCGCGACCGATCTGGAGGCGATGCCCGATCAGCTGAGCAGCCTCCAGCAGTCCTTCGGGCCGCTGAGCCTCGGGATCGCCGCGTCGGCGGCGGCGGTGCTGATCGGGTGGATGTCGGTGCAGGGCGGCTCCCCGCTGAAGGGACTCGGCTCCCCCGCAGGCGCGACCCTGCTCGCCCTGCTGATCGGGCTGCCGCTCGCCGCCTTCGGGGCGCGGCAGATCCAGGTGGGGCGGCTGGCGGGCAGCTACCCGCTGACGCTCACGGTGCTCTCAGCCGAGATGGGGCTGCCGGAGCAGGGCGGCGGGCTGCCGGGGCGGACGCTGGTGGCGTCGAAGTACATCCCCCGCTGGCTGGTGCGCGGGCCGGAGGGCGTGGAGGCGTCGAAGCTGGAGGGCGAATTGCTCGATCTCGGCCCGTCGCTCCGGCGCGGGGACGGGCTGATGCTGCCGCCGGACATGGGGATGGAGGACGTCTACCTTATGCTCTCCGGCGCGGACGTCGGCGAGATCGCGCTGGTCGGCTGCTGGAGGATGCCGCGCGAGTGGCTGATCCGGGCCTCCCGCGATCCGCTCATCGCCACGCTCTCCTGCGGCAGCCGCCCGCTCCACCTGCGTCGCGGCCTCTCCGCCCCCCCGCAGCAGACGATCATCCTGTTGAAGAATGGAGAGGTTGACATCGATGTGGAGATCCGTAAAACCGCTGACCTCCCCATGATCACCGTCCCGATCCTCCTCCGCGCCCAGGCCGACGCCACCGTGGCCGATCTCTACGCCCTGCTCGCCCGCCACCGCCCCGATCAGCCCGTCTACCTCGGCTACGGCGTCCAGCTCGACGGCAGCGATCTCCCGGTCGGGGTGGAGCCGTGACGCAGCGAGCCCTGACCCCTGAGGAGCTGCGCGCCTTCACCGACGATCTCCAGGCGCTCGGCGCCGAATTGCGCCAGGAGTGCGGCCCCGCCGATCTCGCCCACCTGCGCCGGATCGCGTGGGCCGGGCGGCTCTGCTCGCTCCTCGGCTGGGCGACCGCCTGGATCGCGCCCAACCCGCTCTCCGTCATCGGCATCAGCACCGGCCTGTTCGCCCGCTGGACGATGGTGGGCCACCACATCAGCCACCGGGGCTATGACCGCATCGACGGCCCGCGCGCAAAGACCTTTGCGGAAGGCTGGCGCCGCTGGGAGTGGCCGGACTGGCTCGTCCCCGCCGCCTGGAAGCACGAGCACACCAATTGCACCACTACCGGCTCAACGAATTGCGCGACCCCGATCTTGTCGAGGAGAACCTGAGCTGGCTCCGCGAGAGCGGCTGGCCGGTGGCGCTGCGCTGGATCGTCGTGCTGCTCGCCGCCGCCACCTGGAAGTGGTCGTACTACGCTCCCAACACCCTCGCCGAATTGCACCGCACCGACGAAGACCCCACCCCCCGCAGCCGCCGCACCTGGAGCCCCCTCCGGCCCGCCGGACGCGATCTCTGGCTCCAGAGCCTCCTGCCCGTGCTGCTCGTCCACTTCGCGCTGCCCGCGCTGCTCGCCTGGCTGGCCGCGCCGCTGCTCGCCCCGCTGCTCGCCCCGTGGCTCGCCCTCTCTCCCGCCCACGCCGCCGCCAGCGTCCTCGTCAACCGCCTGCTGGCCGAGATCCTGACGAATCTCCACAGCTTCCTCGTCATCGTCCCCAACCACGCCGGGGACGACCTCTGGCGCTTCGACCGCCCCACCGCCAGCAAGGGCGAGTACTTCCTCCGCCAGATCCTCGGCTCGGCCAACTTCCGCACCGGCGGCGCCCTCAACGACTTCCTCCACGGCTACCTCAATTACCAGATCGAGCACCACCTCTGGCCTGATCTGCCGATGGCCGCCTGCGCCCGCGCTCAGCCCCGCGTCCGCGCCCTCTGCCGACAGCACGGCGTCCCCTATGTCCAGCAGTCCGTCTGGCGGCGGGTATGGAAGACGATGCGGGTCATGGTCGGGCAGGAGACCATGCTGAGAGAGACGCCAGAGCCGGAGACAGCAGGATAGAGGTGCGCCTCTGAAGGGTGTGCCATGCAGGGTTTCGCGCGCGTCGCCGCAGCCGTCCCCACCGTCCGGGTCGTCGATCTCGACAGCAACCTCCACCACACGCTGCTGCTCTGGCGGCAGGCCGACGCGGACGACTGCGCGGTGGTGGTGTTCCCCGAATTGGGGATCTCCTCCTACACCGCCCGCGACCTGTTCTTTGACCGGCACTTGCAGGATCGCTGCCTCGACGCGCTCGCCCGGCTCGCAGCGGCGGGCGCCGCCCTCCGCCCCCTCGCCGTCGTCGGCCTGCCGCTCCGGGTCGGCGGGGCGCTCTACAACGCCGCCGCCGTCCTCCAGGGCGGGAAGATCCTCGGCCTCGTCCCCAAGGCCTACCTGCCCAACTACCGCGAATTCGAGGAGGCCCGCTGGTTCCGCCCCGGCACCGACGTCGCCCCCGGCTCCACCGTCCGCCTCGGCGATCAGGACGTCCCCTTCGGCCTCGACCTGCTGTTCCACGCCACCGACCTCCCCGATCTCGTCCTCGGGCTGGAGATCTGCGAGGACTACTGGGTCCACGTCCCGCCCCACGTCTTCCAGGTCTCCGCCGGGGCCACCGTCATCGCCAACCTCTCCGCCTCCAACTTCACGATCGGCAAGTCCGAGCTGCGCCGCCTGCTGGCGAAGGCCGCCTCCGACCGCAGCAAGTGCGGCTATATCTACGTCGCCGCCGGGCCGGGCGAGTCCTCCACCGACCTCGCCTTCGACGCCGACGCCTTCATCTGCGAGAACGGCGCCGAGCTCGCCGCCTCCAGACGCTTCTCCCGCGAGAACCAGCTCGTCGTCGCCGACATCGATCTGGAGACGCTCCAGCACGAGCGCATCCAGACCGGCAGCTTCGGCGACTGCTCAGCCCAGAACCGCAAGCCGTTCCGCTCCATCCCCTTCCGCGCCGGAGCCGCCCCCGGCCTGCGCCGCGCCGTCCACCCCCACCCCTTCATCCCCAAGGACCCCGCCACCCTCTCGCTGCGCTGCTGGGAGATGTTCGAGATCCAGTCCAACGCCCTCGCCACCCGCATGCGCGCCGCCGGGAACCCCCGGCTCGTCCTCGGCCTCTCCGGCGGCCTCGACTCCACCCAGGCCGCCCTCGTCTGCGCCCAGGCCCTCGACCTCCTCGGACGTCCCCGCGCCGATCTCCACTGCATCACCATGCCCGGCCTCGGCACCACCTCCGGCACAAAGAACAACGCCGCGAAGCTCGCCGCTGCCCTCGGCGCCACCTTCCGCGACATCTCCGTCTCCGACACCTCCCGCCACGTCCTCGCCGCCATCGGCCACCCCGCCGCCGCCGGGACCGCCGATGTCCTGGAGCTGCTCCAGCGCCTCCGCGACAATTCAGCCCTCGGGGACGTCACGCTGGAGAACGTCCAGGCCCGCATGCGCACGCTCCTCCTCATGAGCGTCGCCAACCAGATCGGCGG
>JBEIQZ010000087.1:0-14746 GCA_040376255.1 Alphaproteobacteria bacterium | reverse complement strand
GCGTGTCCGACTCAGCCTCGTCGAGGAAGCGGATGGTGAGCGCATGCTCGTCGTCCACCAGCGCGTCAAAGATGGCCCGCTTGCTGTCAAAGTAGAAGTAGACAGCGCCTTTGGAGAGGTTGGCCCGGGCGGCGACGTCCTCGACGCGCGCGGCGAGGTAGCCCTTCTCTATAAAGACGGCACGAGCGGCCCGGAGGATCTGCCCCCGCCGCTCCGCTTCAGTCAGGTGTCGGGTCATGCCTCTTCCCGTTAACCTGCTGCTCACGGGGAGGCATGATGGGCGCGTGGATCAGCGGTGTGTGTCAGGAATTGCTCACTAAGGGGGTGGCAGACGGGCTGTTCGCCGGGGCAGTGATCGGGATCTCCTGCGACGGTGAACAGCAGTTTTTCTCCACCGGGAGGGCCGAACTCCGACCTTTTCCGCGCCCGCTGGACGCGGAGACCCCCTTCGATCTGGCGAGCATGACAAAGATCCTCTGCACGACCACCGTGGCGATGCTGCTCTACGCCGACGGCGCGCTGCACCTGGATCAGCCGGCCCGCGAGATCCTGCCCGATCTGCCGGACGGCGTGACCGCCCGCCGCCTGCTCCAGCATGCCGCCGGGTTCCCGGCGTGGCGCCCCTTCTTCAAGGATCTCAGCGCGCTCCCCCCCGGCACCCCGGCGACCCGCGAGCGGCTGCTCGCCCTCGCCCGCGCCACTCCAGTCACTGATCCCGGGCAGCGCGCGGTCTACTCGGACATCGGGTTTCTGGCGCTCGGATCGCTGCTGGAGCGCGTCGGCGGGGAGCGGCTGGATCGGCTGTTCGCGCGGCGGGTGGCGCTGCCGCTGGGGCTGGATCTGCGCTGGGGCTGGGCGGGGGCCGCAGCGACCGAGGACTGCCCGGTGCGCGGGCAGGTGCAGAGCGGCACCGTCCACGACCTCAACGCCTGGTGGGCAGGCGGCGTCGCCGGTCACGCGGGGCTGTTCGGGAGCGCCGCCGGGGTGCTGGGGCTGGCCGAGGCGCTGCTCGGGGCGTTCCACGACGATGCAGGAGCGTCTACCAGGTTCCTGCCGCCGCGCGTCGTCCAGGAATTCTGGACCTTCGCCGGTCCGGGCAGCCACCGGCTCGGCTGGGACAGCCCCACGCCCGGCGCCACCTCCGCCGGGCCGCGCTGGCCTGCAGACGGCGTCGGCCACCTCGGCTTCACCGGCACGAGCCTCTGGATCGCCCCCCGTCAGCGCGTCTGCGTCACGCTGCTCACCAACCGCGTCCACCCCGTCGTCGAGGGCGGTAGCGTCCCCGGCCAGACCGGCCCGCTCACCACCGCCTTCCGGGCGCTCCGCCCGCTCGTCCACACCGCTGTCGTCGGGGCGCTGGAGCAGGCCGGGCGCTGGGGCTGAGCCCGTTCATGGCAGGACTGTCCAACCGTTTCCCGGCGACTGCGAGGCCACCACATAGTCCACCCGCCGGTTGCGCGGCTCGTCCACACCGTCTGCCGTCGTCACCGCCAGATCCGACTCCCCGAACCCCTGGTAGTAGATCTTCCCGGTGAAGCCGTGCGCCTTGAACCACCGCGCGATGGCCATCGCCCGCTTCAGCGACAGATCCCGGTTGTAGGCCGCGTCGCCCACCGTGTCGGTGTGGCCGCCGACATACAGGTTCAGCACCACAAGATCGGCCCCGTACTTCTTCAGCGTGTCCTGCACCCGCGCCAGCGCCTCCGCGAGCTTCGGCTCCTCCTGCGGGGTGATCTCGGCGGAGGCCGAGGCGAAGATCACGTCCTCATGCGGGATCCTGTACTGCCACGGCATCAATTCCAGATCCGACCAGAACCCGTCCGCGTCCACCCCGCGCACCCGGATCTTGATGATCTCCCCTGGCCGCAGCTCCTCCCACTGGACGTCGATCGGCGTCCCCGCCGCTGCGCCGCTCGGAACCTCGGCCCGCCCCACGACATCCCCGCCCAGCGTCGTCGCGATCACCTCCACCTTGCCCGCCCGCCGGTCGAGCGTCACGCTCAGCCGCCGCGCCGCGAGATCGAGGCTCCCCGGCGCGAGCGTCACCTTCAGCGGCTCGTAGACGGTGACCCCGAAGGAGAGCGGCATGCTGCCCTCGCCCCCGTCGCTGAACCGCCCGTTGAGCGCGCCTTTACAGGTCCACTGACCGGCGGGCAGATCGAGCGCCATCTGGATCTGCGCCCCGCTCTTCGCCGGGCCGGAGCGGCTGAACTTCTTCGTTCCGCAGGTGAGATCCACGCTCAGGTCGTCGGCGTCCTGGTGCAGCGTCAGCGTCAGCCCCGGCAGCGAGGTGCCGACCTGACCGGCCTTTACATAGGAGAGGCTTACCGCGTCCTGAGCATGGACACCGGGGATCGCGCTGAGGAGCAGGGTGAGCAGGGAGGGCAGCATCATAATGGACGGGTTAACGCACCGGCCCTCCTGGAGCTTCCATGTCTCAGTCACCTGCTTCGGGGCTGCCCGCCTCGCTGGGTCTCTCCGCCATCAACCCCGGCGCCTGGGCCGGCGCGGCCCTCCCCGCCGGGACCGATCTGTTCCCCGCGTACAACCCTGCGACCGGCGAGGTGCTCGCCCACGTCGCGATGGCCTCGGCTGAGCAGTACGAGGAGGTCGTCCAGAAGGCCGAGCGCCTGCAGCGCGACTGGCGCCTGCTCCCCGCCCCCCGGCGCGGCGAGATCGTCCGCCAGATGGCCGAGGCGTTCCGCGCCCGCAAGGAGGATCTCGGCGCGCTGGTCAGCCTGGAGGTCGGCAAGATCCGCGCCGAGGGCCAGGGCGAGGTGCAGGAGACCATCGACATCGCCGACTTCTCGGTCGGCCTCTCCCGCCAGCTCTACGGCCTCACCATGCACTCCGAGCGCGCCCAGCACCGCATGTACGAGCAGTGGCACCCGCTCGGCACCATCGGCGTCATCACCGCGTTCAACTTCCCGAACGCCGTCTGGGCATGGAACGCGATGCTCGCCCTCATCTGCGGCGACGCCGTGATCTGGAAGCCCTCGCTGAAGGCCATGCTCACCGCCATCGCCACCCACAAGGTCATCGAGGACGTCCTCGCCGCCAACGGCTGGAGCGGCCTGTGCGGGCTGGTGATCGGGCGGGACAACGTCGTCGGCGAGAAGATGATCCGCGATGAGCGCCTGCCGCTGATCTCGGCCACCGGATCGACCCGCATGGGGCGGCACGTCGGGCAGGTGGTGGCGGGGCGCTTCGGGCGCTCGCTGCTGGAATTGGGCGGCAACAACGCGATGATCATCGACCGCGAGGCCGACCTCGATCTCGCCCTCCGCGCCATCCTGTTCGCCGCCGTCGGCACCGCAGGCCAGCGCTGCACCACGCTGCGCCGCCTGATCCTCCACAAGGACGTCGCCGGAACCCTGCTGCCGAAGCTCGCCGCCGCCTACGCGCAGGTCCGCATCGGCGATCCGCTGGAGGAGGGCGTGCTGATGGGGCCGCTCATCGACGCGGGCGCGGTCGACGGTTTCTCCCATGCCGTCGCCGCCGCCGTCGCGCAGGGCGGCGAGATCCTGTACGGCGGGAAGCCGCTCCACGGCAACTACGTTCAGCCCACCCTGATCCGCGCCCACTCCGGCATGGCCATCGTCAAAGAGGAGACCTTCGCCCCCATCCTCTACGCGATGGAGTACAGCACCATCGAGGAGGCCATCGACATCCAGAACGGCGTCCCGCAGGGCCTCTCCAGCGCCATCTTCACCGACTCCTTCCGCTCCGCCGAGCAGTTTCTGTCCGCCGCAGGGAGCGACTGCGGCATCGCCAACGTCAACATCGGCACATCCGGCGCCGAGATCGGCGGGGCCTTCGGCGGCGAGAAGGAGACCGGCGGCGGGCGCGAGGCGGGCAGCGACGCCTGGAAGACGTACATGCGCCGCCAGACCTGCACGCTCAACTGGGGCCGCTCCCTGCCGCTGGCCCAGGGCATCCGGTTCGATGTCGGCTGAGATGTCGGCTGACCGGGTTCTGTGCAGATGAGCAACCTCCGCGTCTATGCGCTACTCACGGCGATGTTTTTTGCCGTGACGGCAGGTGCGGGGCTCTGGCAGTTCCCGCAGGCGGTCACGGGGCTGCGGCTGCTGGCGGGGATCTGAGCCGGATCATCGGGCGCCGATCACCTCCGCGAACCCGATCCCGCTCCCCTCCGACCCGACCCCGGCGAACAGGTACCCCGGCGCGCCGTCCAACTCGACGTACTGCATATTGACGACCGTCTCGTCATTCCAGCCCTGCGTGCCGGTCACCAGCAGATCGTCGCCGCGCGCCCAGGTGACGCCATCATAAGAAGTCGCCCACGCTGTCTTCCACGTCTCCTCTCCCACTGCGAACGTCATCTCATAGTGATCGACGTTCCAGCGGACATCCGGGGCTTTAACCGAACCGTCCGCCTGCGGCGGCATGATCGGGTTCTCACAATACGGCGTGAACGACGCTCCTCCGTCCGTAGACAGCGCGAACGCGAGTCCCTGATAGGAGGCGTACCACATCTCTATCAATCCATCTTTTTCCAGCACACTGACATGGCTGGCACCATTATTTCCGGTGTTGGCGAAGACGGGGTTCTGCGGGTCAGGCGTCCAGGTGAGGCCGTCGGTGGAGGAGGCGCGGCCGATGCCCGGATCGCTGTCAGCGTCGGGGCGGCCCTGGTAGTAGAGGACGTATCTGTCATTGTCGCGCAGGACATACGGATCATGCTGTGAAAAAGCGTCCCAGGCGGCGGGGGGAATGACGGGCGCAGGGGAGATCTCTGTGATGGCGCCGTCGATGAGGCGGGCGGTGCCGACGTAGTAGGGGTTGTGGTTCCCCGGGACGTATTCCGGGGTTCCGGCGAAGCTGAGCAGGTCGCCCTGGAGGTTCGGCGTCGTCACCTGGAACCGGTACCAGTCTTCGGGCGACAGCAGCGGCTCGGGGCGCACTGACAGCGCGGGCGGCCCGATCTCTGGAGCGCCGCTCACCCTGTCCCGTCCGCCTGCATCCACATCGACGCACGCCCCTTCTTTCTCCGCGTTGCATGCCATCAGCAGCATCAGCATCGGCTCACATCCCTCACGGCACAATCTCCGCGAACCCGATCCCGTTCCCGTCGTCGCCGATCCCGGCGAACAGGTAGCCGGGGACGCCCTCCAGCTCAATATACTGCATGTTGACAGTGGTGTGGCTGTCCCAGCCGTGGCTGCCCCCGGCGAGGAGGTCATCCCCGCGTATCCAGGTCGTGCCGTCATAGGAGGTTGCCCAGGCGGTCTTCCAGACATCTTTGCCGACGGCGAACGTCATCTCATAATGATCCACGTTCCATCGTACATCAGCCGCCTTGAGGGAGCCATCCGGCTGCGGGGGCAGGACCGGATTCATGCAGTAGTTCTCGAAGGAGGCACCACCGTCGGTGGAGAGGGCGAAGGCGAGCCCGTCGATGGAGCCATACCAGAGCTCGACGAGTCCCTCCTCGGAGAGGATGAGCGCGGGGTGGTTGCCGCCCCGGTTGTCGGCGTTGTCGAAGACGGGGTTTCCGGGGTCAGGGGTCCAGGTGATGCCATCGGTGGAGGAGGCGCGACCGATGGCGGGATCGACCTCCACGTCCGGCCGACCGTGGTAGTAGAGGACGTACTGTTCACCTGTCGCTCCGGACTGGCGCAGCACGTAGGGATCGTGCTGGGAGACAGAGTCCCAGGCTGATGCGGGGATCACCGGGCCGGGGGAGATGTCGGTGACCACGCCGCCGATGAGGCGCGCTGTACCGGCGCGGTAGGGGTTGTGCGGCCCGGCGACGAATTCATCTGTCCCGGAGAAGCTGAGCAGGTCGCCCTGGAGGTTGGGGGAGGTGACCTGATAGCTGAACCAGGACTGCGGGGTGAGCAGGGGCTCCGGGCGCACGGAGAGGCGCGGCGGGGCGATGGCCGGGGCGCCGACGTCGCGCTCCCGTCCTGCATCGTAGCCGAAGGGTCGGATGTCCAAAGGGAACAGGTGATCGTCTCCCTTCGCCTTCAGGGTGAGGGTGGGGGTTCCGGCGGGGAGAGTTCCCGGTTCGAGGCAGAGCGTCAGGTTACCAGCATCATCTGTCTGGAGCGTCGTGGGGAGGGGCTTCCGCGCAGCGGGAAGGATCGCCGTGACTGCGGCGTTCGCGACCGCGTTGCCATGAAGATCAGTCAGGCTGAAGTGCAGGCAATCAGCAGAGCATTCGTCGCGCGGGGACGCGATGTCGTCTCCGACGATCTCCTCTCCACCGGCACAACCGGACAAGATCAGCAGGAGTACAAGGGGGAGGGTACTGTGCATGGTACCGAAGATGGCACAATTCGCGCAGGTTCGCTACTGGTGTGAAAAAACCAGCGTATCAGCTTGAACATGTCCAGCGCGACAAATCTTCAATCGAACCACCTTGCAATCTGTTCACCGTTCAGCTATACGTTTGAGCATGGAACCTCTGACTCCTCGTCAACGTGAAGCACTGGACTTCTTCATCGCCTTCGAAGATCAGCGCGGCATCCCGCCCACCCTCCGCGAGATGGGCGAGGCCCTCGGCATCCGCAGCACCAACGGGGTGGCCGACCTGCTGAAGCAGCTCCTCAAGAAGGGCTATCTGGAGCGCGCGGGCGATCCGCGCTCCTCGCGCAGCCTGCGCGTGTCCAACCGCGCGCGGGGCGGCTTCCGCACGCAGGCCACGATGGCGGTGCCGGTGGTGGGCCGGGTGGCGGCGGGCTCCCCGATCATGGCCGAGGAGAATTACGCGGGCGCGATCCACATCGACAGCACGATGATGCCGCACGACGGCCCGATCTTCGCGCTGGTGGTGACGGGTAATTCGATGATCGACGACGGCATCTTTGACGGCGACTACGTCTTTGTGCGCCAGCAGTCGACGGCCCGCAACGGCGAGGTGGTGGTGGCGCTGGTGGACGGCGAGGCGACGGTCAAGCGCTTCTACCAGGAGGGCAATCAGGTGCGCCTGGAACCGGCGAACGTACAGATGAAGCCGATCCTCGTCGATCCCACCCACAATTTCCAGCTCGTCGGGCTGGTGTGCGGCGTCTACCGGCGCCTCCGGGTCTGATATCTCTCCAGTCCTGCGCGTGACCGGCCCCGGCTATCGGGAGCCGGTCTCTGCGTTATTGGTGCTGGTGATCGCGATAGCGCTGGTGGACGGCGGGGTGTATCTGGCGGCGCGCGAGGCGGGGATGGCGCTGACGCTGGAGTTGGCGGGGCAGACGGCGGAGGGGCTGGCCGGGCAGCTGGAGATGCGTCCGCCGGAGGATGCGGCGCTGGTGCTGGCGGAGGCGGAGCGGCGCGGGCTGGGGCGGCTGACGCTGTTCTCCCCGGCGGGCGAGGTGCTGGCGGGCCATGCGTCGCCGCGCCCGGCTGAGCTGGGGGTGGTGCTGACGGGGCGGAGCGCGGAGCGGCGGAGCGGCGGGGAGTCGTCGGTTCAGGTGCTCCAGCCGGTGGGGCGGCCGGGGCGGCCCCGCGCGGTGCTGCAGGTGGAGCTGGATCGGCGGCTGGCGGGGCTGCCGGGGTGGGGCTGGGTCGCGGCGCATGCGGCGGCGGTCGCGGCGGCGGTGGCGGGGGTGTGGGCATTGTTGGTGCGGCGGAGCGTGCTGCTGCCGATGGCGCAGGAGCTGGCGCAGGAGCGCGCGCGGGCGGAGGCGCAGGTGGAGCGGCTGGAGGTGGCGAACGCGGCGCTGCGGGAGGCGCAGGAGGCGCTGATCCAGAGCGAGCGGCTGGCGGGGGTGGGGCGGCTGGCGGCGGGGCTGGCGCACGAGCTGGGGAACCCGCTGACGGCGGTGCGGAGCTACCTGGAGGTGATGCGGCTGGAGGTGCCTTCCGCGCAGAAGAGCGGGCTGGGCGATCTGGTGCAGCGGTGCAGCCGGGAGGTGGAGCGGATGCACGTACTTTTGCGGGATATGCTGGATTTTTCAAGGCCAGGACGCCCCTTTCAGCGGGTGGACATGGCGGCGCTCCTCCGGGATCTGGAGCAGAGCCTCCCGCTCCTGCCGGTGTTCCGGGGGGTGCGGCTGGAGGTGGTGGAGGCGCCGGTCGAGGCGTGGGGCGATCCGGGGCGGCTGCGGCAGGCGGTGCTGAACCTGGCGCGGAACGCGGCGGAGGCGGGCGCGGCGCGGGTGCGGCTGTCGGCGGCGCGGCGGGAGGGGGGCGGGGTGGTGGTGCGCTGCGAGGACGACGGGGCGGGGATCCCGGAGGAGAACCTGGGAAGATTGTTTGAGCCTTTTTTTACAACACGACCGACCGGGCAGGGGACGGGGCTGGGGCTCTGGGTGGTGCATCAGGTGCTGGAGCAGCACGGGGGCTGGGTGGAGGTGGAGAGCCGGGTAGGCGAGGGTGCAACCTTCTGTCTGCATCTGCCATCGGAGGGGCAGAGTGATTAAGAGCGTGATCAGGGAGCAGGGCGCGGATGAGGGCGTGGTGACAGAGGATCTGAGCCAAATCCAACGCGGCCTCGCGGGGCTGCGCTCGCGTCAGCAGGTGTTCCTGCTGGCGGGCGCTTCGCTGCAGGCGGGGCTGGCGCTCTGCGTCGGGCTGCTGCTGCTCGGGGCAGGTGCGAGCCTCGGGTGGGCGCGGCCCTCGACCGCGCCGGTCTGGTTCGCGCTCCTCGCGGGGCTGGCGCTGCTGCCCTGGCTGGCGATGGGGCGGGCGTGGGGGCGTCCGGCGGGCCTGCGGGGGCAGGCGGAGCGGGTGGAGGGTCGGCTGCCGGAGCTGCGCGGGGCGCTGCTGACGGCGGTGGATCGGGCGCCGGCGCCGGGGACCGCGCCCGGGGCGATGTCGGCTGGCATGACATCGGCTCCAGAGGCGCTACCGGATCTGTACGGAGGGATCGCCGGTCGGGCGGCGCGGGTGATGGCGGGCGCGGGGGCGGGCCGGATCTGGCCGGCGGCGCCGCTGATCGGCTGGGCGGGGGCGCTGTGGGCGGGGCTGGTGGCGACGGTGCTCGGTGAATTGCTGCTGCCGGTGGGGCCGCTGGAGGCGCTGCGGTCGATGATGCAGGCGCCGATGGAGCGGATGGAGGCGCCGCAGGTGATCGCGACAGGCCCGGCGGCGCTGGTGGGGGACATCACGCTCCGCTACCTGTACCCGACCTACACCGGCCTCCCGCCGCTGGAGGTGCCGAACTCCAACGGGGAGGTCCACGCGCCGCCGGGGACGCGGGTGGAGGTGCGGGCGCGCTCGGCGGAGGTCTATGAGCAGGCGGCGCTCCAGCTCGGGCAGATGGAGGCGCTTCCGGCGGAATTGCTGGAGGGGCGGCAGGTCTCCGGGGCGTTCGACATACCGGTCGGGGATCCTGATAAGGCGATCTCAGCCTGGCGCATCCTGCTGGAGGGGGCAGGCGGCCCGACGCGCTCGCCCGACTACCCGCTGGTGATCGAGCCGGATCTGCCCCCGGACGTGTCGGTGCAGTCGGACGGGAAACGGTTTTCGGTGGAGGTGGATCAGCCGATCCAGGGGATCTGGCGCGCGCGGGACGACTACGGGCTGGCGCGGGTGGTGGTGGAGGTGCGCCAGAAGGCAGAGAAGGGCAAGAAGGGCGCGGACAAGCGCGACAGTGTGCGGGAGGTGGTGATCCATCGCCCGGTCGGGACGCCGCGCGAGGCGGGAGATCCGCTGCGGGTGACCCCGGAGGAGCTGGGGCTGAAGGCGGGGGATCGGGCGACGATCCGGGTCGGGGCGTGGGACAACGACGCGATCTCCGGCAGCAAGGCGGGCTGGTCATCGGCGATGGATGTGGAGGTCATCGGGCCGGGCGGCGACGCCCCGGAATTGGAGGCGTGGCGGGAGATGCTGCGGGACGCGCTGGTGGACGCGCTCGCCCCGTTCCTGATGGACGACGCGCCGCCGTTCGGGCGGGTGGCGGAGGCGCAGGCGTTTCTGGACGCCGGGCGCACGCGCTACATCCCGGTGTACCTGCTGGCGGAGGAGCGGAAGTCGGGGCCGGAGCAGGAGATCCTGCAGGCGCTCTGGGAGCGGCGCGCGGCCTACATGGGCTTCATCGACGTGCTGAGCCGGTCGAAGGGCGCGACCGTCGCAGGGGCGGACGCCGAGGAATTGCTCCGGCTCCAGCAGGAGCATCTCGCCGCGCTGGAGGACACCGTCCTCTACTTCGATCAGGTGATCCAGATGGCGGCGGCGGCGCGGCTGCTCGAATTGCTGAAGCAGCTCCACATGGAGGCGGAGGAGCTGGCGAAGGAGTCGCGCACGCTCTCCACCGCGATGCTCGCCAGCCGGATGGAGCAATTGGAGCGCATGATGCAGCAGGTCGAGGAGCAGACGGCGCGCATGGGCGACCAGCAGGGCAGGGAGTTCCTGGAGGATCGGATGCGTCAGGTGCGCGCGCTGATGAAGGAGGCGCAGCGCGCCGCCGGGGCGGGCGAGCGGGAGCAGGCGGTCGGGGCGACCGATCAGGTGGCCGAACAGATCCGCGAGATGGTCGAGGGCTTCGAGGAGCTGCAGCAGCGCGGGCGGCAGAAGGAGAACCAGCTCGCGCAGGCGATGAAGGGCCTGCAGGAGGAGCTGAAGCGGCTGCAGGAGGCGCAGCAGGCGCTCCGCGAGCAGACGCAGGCCGCGCGCGGCCAGTACGGCCCGCAGATGGAGCAGGCCGTCCGCGCCTGGGAGGAATTGGAGGCCCGCAGCCAGAAGCTCTCCGGTCAGGTCCAGCAGACCGCGAGGAAGAACGGCGAGTCCGCCGCCTCCGGGGCCATCGACGCCGCGCAGCAGGACGCGCGCGGCCTCCAGGACTCGGTGCGCGCCCGCGATCTGGACGTGGCCCTGCGCCGCGCCCAGGAGACCGAGAACAGCCTCCGGAGCGCCGAGAGCCGCGCCGCGCTCGGCCAGCGGCTCGGCGAGGACAACGCGGAGCTCCAGCGCGAGCTGAAGCAGCAGCGCGCCGAGGCCCAGGAGATCCGCGAGCGCCTGGAGGAGATCCAGCAGCAGCAGCAGCAGGCGCCGCCGGGTCTCCAGCAGCAGCTCCAGCAGCAGTCCGGCCAGCAGCAGCAGCTCTCTGAGCAGATCGAGCAGGCCCGGCGCCAGTCTGAGGAGATCCGCCAGCAATTGCCCCAGCGCGCCCCCGGTCTCCAGCAGGGGATGGAGCAGGCGAGCGGGCAGAGCGGGCGCGCCGCTGAGGCGATGGAGCAGGGGCAGGCGCAGGAGGCCGAGGGCGGCCAGCAGGCGACTGAGGACGGGCTGCAGGAGGCGCAGGAGGCGCTCCAGCAGGCCCAGCAGCAGATGGCGCAGCAGCGGCAGCAGGCGGAGGGTGGTGAGGGCGAGGGGGAGGGCAGCTCAGGGGACGGGGAGAGCGGCCAGCAGGAGATCGAGCTGCCCGCCCCGGAGGACTTCATGACGCCGGAGGAGTACCGGCGCGCGCTGATGGAGGGGATGGAGGGGGAGGTACCTGAGGAATACAAGGCGCTCAACCGGCGGTACTATGAAGAACTCGTCCGATAATCTGCGCGTGCTGCGTCGCGGCCTCCTGGCCTGCCTCGGGGTCGCGCTCGCGTGCGTCGGGGTGGCGCTCGCCGGGCCAGGCGCGGCGCCGGGGGGCGCGGGTTCGCCTGAGATCCCTGCGGCTCAGATCCCTGCGGCGAACCCTGAAAGTACCCCTGAGTCACCGGTGCAGAGCGGCGCGCTCGATTGCCTGGATCGGTACGATCTGGGGTGCGCGGCGGAGGCGATAGCGGGGATGGGCGGGGGCGCGGAGGCGGCGTACGCGCGGGCGAAGTACCAGTTCTTCACCGGAGACTTCGCGGCGGCGGCGGAGGGGATGGCGAAGCTGGAGGGGGCGTACGGAGAGACAAAGGGGTTCGCGGCGGAGCTGGCGCTCTACCAGTCCACGCAGGCCGCGACGGACGGCTTCCGGACGGAGACGCGCCCCGGCGCAGCAGGCGCGATCGTCATCCGATCGCTGCCGGGGGTGGATCAGGTGATGGTGGACGAGGCGTTCGAGACGCTGGCGGGCGCGCAGGCGCGGATCGGCGGGCGGCTGGGCGGCGCGCCGCCGGACGGCGTCCGGCTGGAGATCTACCCGACGATCCCGCGCTTCATCGGGGCCAGCAGCCTCCCGGCGGAGGCGGTGCGGACGACGGGGGTGGTGGCGCTGTCGAAGTGGACGCGGCTCCTCCTGACCAGCCCGCGCGCGCTGGGGCGGGGCTATGCGTGGAAGGACACGCTGGCGCACGAGTATGTCCACTACATCGTCGCGTGGCGGACGCGCGACCGGGCGCCGGTGTGGCTGCAGGAGGGGATCGCGCGCTCGCACGAGATGTACTGGCGGGAGGGGGCGGCCTTCGAGCTGGCGCCCTACAGCCAGTCGCTGCTGGCGCAGGCGCTCCAGAACGACAGCTTCGTGCCGCTGGAGAAGATGTCGCCCTCCATCGCCTTCCTCGACTCGGCGGCGGAGGCGGCGCTGGCCTACGCGCAGGTCAGCACGATGGTGGTCTACCTGGAGCAGGCGGCGGGGCCGACGGCGCTGTCTCAGGTGCTGGATCGGGTGCGCGACGGGCAGGACGCGCTGATGGCGATGGTGGACGTGGGGGCGAAGGGCGACAAGAGCGCGTTCTTCGACGGCTGGAAGGCGATGCTGCGCGGGATGGGGCTGGTGCAGCGGAAGCTGGAGGGGATGCCGACCGGGGTGCCGGGGGCAGCGGGCGCGGGGGGCGGGTTCGAGATGGATCCGGTGCTGGCGAAGCGGCGCGATCTGGCGAACCTGGTCCGGCTGGGGGATCTGCTCGCGGAGCGGGATCACCTGGACGCGGCGATGGTCGAGTACCGGAAGGCCACGCCTGAGGACGAGCCTCCCTCCCCGATGCTCTCGGAGCGGATCGCGCGGCTCCTGCTGAAGCAGGGCGACATCCCGGCGGCGCTCGCGGTGTTGAAGCAGTCCACCGTCGACTATCCGGAGTATGCGGCGACCCATGAATTGCTGGGAGATCTGCTGCTGAAGGCGTCGGATCAGAAGGGGGCGCTCGCCGCCTATCGGGCCAGCGCGGACATCAACCCCTTCGACATCGGGGTACAGGGTCACCTCGCCGATCTTTACGCGGCGGCGGGGCAGCAGGATCGGGCGGAGCGGCATGCGGGCTACCGGCGGGTGCTGGAGCTTGGCGGGATACAGGGGACAGGGCAGGGGACAGGGCAGGAAGGCAGGAAGTAACCAGGGGAGCGGGGGGACAATGGAGAGTTCAGGGGGGAGCGGGGAGAATATGGCGTTGCTGAGCGCGCTGCGGGAGGACTGCGAGCGCATCCGGCAGCAGGTCGGGCAGCGGGTGATCGGGCAGCGGGCGGTGGTGGATCGGATGCTGGTGGCGCTGTTCGCGCGGGGTCACTGCCTGTTCATCGGGGTGCCGGGGCTGGCGAAGACGCTGCTGGTGACGTCGGTGGCGCAGAGCCTCGGGCTGGATTCCAATCGCATCCAGTTCACGCCCGATCTTATGCCGGCGGACATCCTGGGGACGGAGGTGCTGGAGGAGGATCGCAGCACCGGCCACCGGGGCATCCGGTTCCTCGCCGGGCCGGTCTTCACCAACCTGCTGCTGGCGGACGAGATCAACCGGACGCCGCCGCGCACGCAGTCGGCGCTGCTGCAGGCGATGCAGGAGGGGAAGGTGTCGATCGGCGGGCGGACGATGCCGATCCAGCCGCCGTTCCAGGTGTTCGCCACTCAGAACCCGATCGAGCAGGAGGGGACGTACCCGCTGCCTGAGGCGCAGCTCGACCGGTTCATGCTCTCGGTGGACGTGGGCTACCCGCAGGAGTCTGAGGAGATCGAGATCGTCCGGCAGACAACGCGGCAGGATCAGGGGCCGCTTCAGCCGGTGGTGTCGCGGGAGCGGCTGCTGGCCTATCAGGGGCTGGTGCGGCAGATCCTCGACAACGACAACGCGCTCCAGGCGGCGGTGCAGCTCGCCCGCGAGAGCCGCCCTGAGTCCACGCGGCGGGAGTGGGTGAAGCGGTACATCCAGTGGGGCGCCGGGCCGCGCGCCAGCCAGAACCTCGTGCTGGCGGCGAAGGCGCTCGCGGCGATGGACGGCCGCCCGAACATGGACGTGGCCGACGTCTGGGAGGTCGCCCCGGAGATCCTCCAGCACCGCGTCGTCCTGACCTTCGCCGCCGAGGCGGAGGGGAAGCGCGGGGCGGTGCTGGCGCGGCAGCTCGTGGCGGAATTGCGGGCGGAGTGGGAGCAGAAGAAGAGCCGGGCGGCGCGGTAACCACGGATGAGCGACGGGTTCACATCCGGGCTGATCGCACAGGCCCGCGCCTTCCTGGGGCAGCTCCGGGCCTGGCTGACGCCCAAGGCTCCGGGCGCGGGCCTGCCTGCGGCTCCAGGGATGCCGGGCATCGGCGGCGCTGCGTTCAACGAGGGCGAGATCCTGGAGCGGGTGCGCGGGCTGCACTTCCGGGCGCGGCAGATCGCGGCGGGCCTCCAGCACGGCGGGCGGCGCAGCAGGAAGATCGGGCGGGATCTGGAGTTCGCCGACTACAAGCCCTACGTCCCGGGCGACCCGATCCGCGATCTTGACTGGAAGGTGATGGCGCGCTCGGATCGGCCGGTGATCCGGCGGTACCGGGCGGAGACGGAGATGCCGGCGGTGGTGATGTTCGACGCTTCGGCGGATCTGGCGTCCACGCCGCAGAAGTTCATGCAGGCGCGGCAGATGGCGGCGACGCTGGCGTGGCTGATGCACCTGTCGGGGGAGCCGGTGGGGCTGGCGATCGGCGCAGGCGCGAGCGCAGGCGCGAGCGCGGG
>JBEIQZ010000709.1:0-2480 GCA_040376255.1 Alphaproteobacteria bacterium | reverse complement strand
CCTTCAGCACCTTCGCCACCCGCTCCTCGGCGGGGTTGTACGGGACGGCCCCCTCCGGCCACACCACCAGATCGATGTCCTGCCCCAGCACCGGGCGCGTGATCTCCACCCAGGAGCGGAACGCGGTGGAGGACTTCTTCTCCGCCATGCGCTCGACCATCGTGATCTTCTGCTGCAGGATCGCTGCCCGGATCGTCGGCGCCGCCGCCAATTTCACCTCGACCGCCCCCTGCCGCCACGCCCCGAAGCCGAGCATCCCCGCCAGCATCGCCGCCACCGCCCCGGCCTCCAGCCACGGCCCGCGCGCGAGCGCAGGCATCCACCCCGCCCGACCCTTCCCGGCGACCGCAGCGATCACCGACGCGATCGCCGCGTTCGAGGCGATGATCAGGTAGCTGAGCCCGTAGGCGCCGAACAGGCTCGCGAGCTGCCACGTCCACCCGTTCCGGTACTGCCCGACCCCCTGGTAGTACGGGAACAGCGACGGCCACAGCATCTCCTCCGCCACCCACAGCGCCGGAAACAGCAGCATCCACCCGTGCCCGAACCGCCGCCGCAGCAGCGGGATCGCCATCATCAACAGCCCGTAGGGCAGCCCCCACACCAGCGCGAACAACAGCACAACGATCGCCGCCGCCGCCAGCGGGATGTTCGAGAACAGATCAATCGTCTCAGCCAGCCAGAAGAACAGCGTGAACACCCCCGACGCCCCGCACAGGTAGCCGAGCCGGAACGCCGAACGCCGCTCTGCGCGCGCCCCTTCCGGGGTGGAAGCCGCCTCCCCTCCGTGCGCGATCGCCAGGAACACAGGGACAAAGCTGAACCAGTGCAGCCAGTCATAGCCGACCGGCGGCGACACATAGGAGAGCAGAATCCCCGACAGCAGCGCCGCCCCCGCCCGCGCGAGGTTCTCCCTGAGCCACTTCATCGCGGCTCCATCTTCCAGTCCGGCGCCCGCTTCTCAAAAAAGGCCGTGACCCCCTCCTGCGGCTCCCCGCTGATGAGCGCCATCGCCCCCGCCCGCGACTCCAGCGCCAGCGCCTCGGTCTGCCCCAGCTCCGACACCATCCGCACCACGTTCAGCGCCAATTGCACAGCCTGAGGGCCGCCGATCAGCACGTCCCGCGCCGCCTGCCGCGCCTCCGCCATCGCCTGCCCCTCCGCCACCACCCGCTCCACCATGCCGAGCCGGAACGCCTCCGCCCCGCTCACCCGCCGCCCGGTGACGATCAGATCCGCCGCCCGGCCAGGCCCCACCAGCCGCGTGAGCCGCACACAGCCGCCGAGATCCGGGATCATCCCGATCCGCGCCTCAGGCAGCCCGATGCTCGCCGTCTCGGCAGCGATCCGCACATCACAGGCCAGCGCCACCTCGTAGCCTCCCCCCACACAGGCGCCCTCGATGGCGGCGAACGTCGGGCAGGACAGATCCGCGATGGCCTGCAGGCAGTCCTTCAACATGAGGATCAGATCCATCGCCCCCTGGAAGTCGCCGCCCTGGACGATCGGCAGGATCTGACCGATCAGCGGGTTCGAGGGGGACAGATCCATCCCGGCGCAGAAGTGACCGCCGTCGCCGGTGAGGATGACCGCGCGGGCGGCTGTGCAGCCGCGCGCCGCATCCCGCAGATCCTCCCACTGTTGAAGGGCCAGCGCGTTCCGCTTCTCGGAGCGGTGGATCTCGATGGTGGCGACCTCGCCATCCCAGGTGGTGCGTACAGACATGCCCCGGAATGTATCACTCCGGGGCATGATCTGGGCAGTACGATCCGGACTTAGAAGTCCATGTCTCCGCCCATGCCGCCCATGCCGCCCATACCGCCCATGCCGCCGCCACCGCCGCCGCCGCCGCCGCCGCCGGCCTTCTTCTTCTCCGGCTTCTGGGCGATGACCGCCTCAGTCGTCAGGAGCATGCCGGCCACAGAGGAGGCGTTCAGCAGGGCCGAGCGCGCGACCTTGGTGGGGTCGATGATCCCCATCTCAATCATGTCGCCGTAGGTCTCGGTCTGGGCGTCAAAACCCCAGGCGCCTTCCTGCTCCAGCACCTTGTAGACGACGATGTCCCCGTCGATCCCGGCGTTGGAGGCGATGGCGCGCATCGGCTCGGTGATGGCGTGGCGGATGATGTCCACACCGAGCTTCGCGTCACCGACCAGGGTGTCCGCGAGGCCGTCGAGGGACTTCACACAGCGCAGGTAGGCCACGCCGCCGCCGGGGATGATGCCTTCCTCAGCTGCCGCGCGGGTCGCGTTGAGGGCGTCCTCGACGCGGGCCTTCTTCTCCTTCATCTCGACTTCGGTGGCCGCGCCGACATGGATGACCGCCACGCCGCCGACGAGCTTCGCGAGCCGCTCCTGGAGCTTCTCCTTGTCGTAGGAGGAGGTGGTCTCGGCGATCTGGGAGCGGATCTGCTTGACCCGCGCCTTGATCGCGTCCTCGGAGCCGTTCCCGTCGATGATCGTGGTGTTGTCCTTGGTGAT
>JBEIQZ010000267.1:0-8146 GCA_040376255.1 Alphaproteobacteria bacterium | reverse complement strand
CTACTCCCCTTTGCGGGGGTTACCCCCCGCATCGGCATGGCGCGGCGTGAGCCGCTTATGCCTCCCCCCGCGCCAAAGATGGCGCGTTCGGCTGGCCCATGCCCTTGGTGAACGCAGAGGACGATAGTATTTGTCGCGACGGGCGCTTTGTCGGTTTTGCGTCCTCTGCATCCACCGGGCCAGCCGGGACGAGGCAGGGAAATGGGTCGGGCAGAGAAGTGTGGAAAAATATTTAATTTCCAATATTTTTTGTCGGATGAGCGGCGAGTGGATCGATGTAGATGTTGGGCTGTGGGGGAGAAGAGGATAGTCTACACTTTCCATACCTGCTTCCATCCTATCTATGAATCTCATGAGAAGGGGAGTACTGCAGCAGGCTGCTGCAACGGCGCCAGATACGACCATATGTGTCTATCCTGTAACATTCCATCGACATCTCTGTTATCCTCGGCTCCATGCTGCTGCTCTTGCTGGCCTGTCAGGAACCAACCGCCAAGGACGACCCGCTCATAGATACCCGCTCGCCGGACTCCCGGCGGGACTCCCCGGCGGACTCCCCGGCAGACTCCTCCCACGACTCCCCGGCGGACTCCTCCCACGACTCCCCGACAGACTCCTCCCACGACTCCCCGACAGACTCCACGCCCGACTCCCCGGCGGACACCGCCCCGCCGGAGCCGGTCGTGCGGTTCGTGGCGCTCGGGGACGCGGGCGAGGGCAACGACGTGCAGTACGCCATCGGCGAGGCGATCCGGACGGTCTGCGATCGGGACGGCTGCGATCTGGCGCTGTACCTGGGGGACAACTTCTACGACAGCGGCGCGGACGATGTGCGCGACGACCAGTTCCAGGACAAGTTCGAGCTGCCCTACCAGAACCTCAACTTCCCGTTTTACGTCGCGCTCGGGAACCACGACTACGGCGGCGAAGGGATCGGCTGGGAGCTTTGGAAGGGCCAGATCTACGTCGATTATACAAACTATTCCAGCCGATGGATGATGCCGGATCTGTACTACCAGTTCGATCAGGAGCACGTGAGCTTCTTCGGCCTCGACAGCACCCAGGTCTTCTGGGGGTTCGGCGGCGCGCAGCTCACCTGGCTCCAGGGCGCCGTCGCCAACGCGCCGGGCGACTGGAAGATCGCCTACGCCCACCACCCCTACGTCTCCAACGGCCCCCACGGCAACGCCGGGAGCTACGAGGGGCTGGATTGGCTGCCCATCGTCAACGGAGAGGCAATCCAGGACTTCGTCGAGGACGGGCTGTGCGGGCAGGTCGACCTCTACATCTGCGGCCACGACCACTCGCTCCAGTGGCCGGTCGCCGCCTGCGGCACCGAATTCATCGTCTCCGGCGCCGGGGCCAAGACCTCGGAGCTCGACGGGAGCAACCAGACGTGGTTTGAGAGCCTCAGCCCTGGCTTCGTCTGGATCGAGATCCGGGGCCGCACGCTCACCGGGGTCTTCTACGATCAGGACGCCGTCGAGCTGTATCGCCGGAGTTATACCAAGTGACCGCAGGGCGGCAGGCGGGCGCCCCTCCGGGCGGCTGAATACCCGCCGCCCTGACCCGTATTCCCTGCCGAGGAAAGAACATCCCATGCTGCTCGCGCTTCTTGCCGGTTCCGTCCAGGCCGCAACGCCCACCGCAAACCCCGGCCGCCCCAGCTTCTCTGACAACGCCGCCCCCACCGACGCCGGCGCGATGGAGCTGGAGCTCGGGACGGCGTTCGAGCCGGAGATGTTCAGCAGCAACTACGTCCTCAAGTTCGGCCTCCACAAGCGGGTCGACTTCCGCCTCGGCTTCGAGCAGGCCATGAGCCCGGTCTACGCCCCCGGCGCCTTCACCTTCCTGTTCAAGGGGACGCTCATCCAGCCCCGCGACCGCGTCCTCGGCGCGGCGATCGCCCCCTACCTGAGCTGCGAGCCGGGCGCGGATCCCGGCTTCGGCGCCTACCTGATCGTCAGCTACCCGCAGGGCGACGTCCAGATCGACGCCAACCTGCTGATCGAGGCGATCCGCTACAACGACGCCTTCCAGTTCCAGCTCGATCCCGTCCTCACCATCGGCTTCCCGCTGGTCGGCGACCTCGGCGGCTACGTCGAGGCCTACGGCATCATCCCGACCTACAACGAGATCCAGCCCGCGCTCGGCCTCGCCTTCGGCCTCGGCTATGAGGCGCGCAAGAACATCGTCATCGACGCCGGGTTCGACGCCGGGTTCCTGAACAACGATCTGATCTCGCCCTGGAAGGTTCAGCTCGGCATCACCTTCAGCGGCTACCTGATCCCGCCCGGTAACGACGCCACTCCCGAGCCCGACCGGAATGGCAACGGCAAGAACGGCAAGAAGAACGGTAAAAAGAGCGGAGGCAACGGTCGCGGCCAGCCGAACAGCACGCTCCGCTGACGGGCAGCACGCTCCGCGCAGACGGACGCGCGCGGACGGATTAGAGCGCCGGACAAGAGCGGTGTCATGCAGATCCTGGTAATCAACGCGGGCAGCTCCAGCCTGAAGCTCGACGTCTTCTCAAGCGGCTCCGGCCCGGCTGTCCGCACCTTCCAGGCGCTCGGTGAGCGCCTCGGCCAGCCGGAGGCGGCGATAACCGTGATCGACTGCCGGAGCGGGGAGCGCAGCGCCGCCCTCCACCCCGGCGCCGACCACAGCGCCGTCCTCGCCCACCTGCTCCCGCAGATCCAGGCGGGCGCCGGGGAGATCCAGGCCGTCGGCCACCGGGTCGCGCACGGCGGGGATCTCTTCAGCCGCCCCGCCCGCATCAACGCGGCGGTGGAGGAGCAGATCGCGGCGCTGTCGCCCCTCGCGCCGCTCCACAACCCCGCCGCCCTCGCCGGCGTCCGCGCCGCCCGCGCGCTGCTGCCGGGGGCGCTGCACGTCGCGGTCTTCGACACGGCCTTCCACAACACCCTGCCGCGCCGCGCCTCTGCAGTGCCGCTGCCCGCCGATCTTGTCGCCGCCCACCGGCTGCGCCGCTACGGCTTCCACGGCACCAGCCACTCCTATGTGGCGGCCCGCGCCGCCGCCTTCCTGAAGTCGGACATCCGGGATCTCCGCATCGTCACCTGCCACCTCGGGAGCGGCGCGAGCACCTGCGCGGTCGAGTACGGGCGCTCGGTCGAGACCAGCATGGGGATGACCCCGCTGCAGGGGCTGGTCATGGGGACGCGCCCCGGCGACCTCGATCCGGGGCTGCTGCTCTACCTGCAGCGGCAGGCGGGGCTGTCGACAGACGAGCTGGAGCGCCTGCTGAACCAGCAGAGCGGGCTGAAGGGGCTCTGCGGCAGCAACGACATGCGCGACATCGAGGCCCGCGCCGCCGCCGGGGACGAGCAGGCGCAGCTCGCCATCCACGTCTTCACCCACCGGCTCCGCAGCCACATCGGCGCCGCCGCCGCGCACATGGGCGGGCTCGACGCCATCGTGTTCACCGGCGGCATCGGGGAGAACAGCGCGCTCTGCCGCCACCGGGCCGCGCAGCGGCTGGAATTCCTCGGCGCCCGGCTCGACGAGGATCGGAACCGTACGCTGAAGCTCAGCCCGGCGCAGGACGTGATCGACCTGAGCGCCGAGGGATCGCGCGTCCGCCTCCTCGCCGTCACCTCGGACGAGGCCCGCGCCATCGCCGACGAGACCCGGCAGCTCGCCAGCACCGCCGACCGGGTCGGCCCGGGCGCCATCCCCGTCGCTGTCTCCGCCCGCCACATCCACCTCACCCGCGAGGCGGTGGAGGCGCTGTTCGGGCCGGGCCACCGGCTCACCCCGATCCACGACCTCTCCCAGCCCGGCCAGTACGCCTGCGCCGAACAGCTCACCGTCGTCGGCCCGCGCAACCGCATCGAGAAGGTGCGCGTCCTCGGCCCTGAACGGCCCGCCTGCCAGGTCGAGATCTCCCGCACCGACGAATTCTTCCTCGGCGTCGACGCCCCGGTGCGCGACTCCGGCGACGTGAAGAACAGCCCCGGCTGTACGCTGGAGGGCCCGGCGGGCAGCGTCACCCTGCGCGAGGGGCTGATCTGCGCCCGCCGCCACATCCACATGCACCCCGACGACGCCCGCGCCTTCGGCGTCTCGGATCGGGACGTCGTCGAGATCGCCATCGACTCCCCCGGCCGGGATCTGATCTACGGGGACGTGCTGGTGCGCGTACACCCGTCGTTCCGGCTGGAGATGCACGTCGACACCGACGAGGCCAACGCCGCAGAGCTCAGCCGGGGAGCGACGGGGGTGCTGGATCGGACGGGCGGGGCGGCGCGGCTGCTCCGGCGGAAGACGCGGTTCGATGAAAATCAGCGGGGCTTTGATCACCCGGCGACAAGCGGATAGAGCGCCGGGATGGAAAGCTCCTCCTCGCTCATCTACATCCTCGCCTCCCTCGGCAGCCTGCTCTGCTGCGGGTTCTGCTTCTTCCTCTTCGTGCTGATCCTGGGCTTCATGCTCCTGCGCAAGAAGGGCAAGAAGGAGATCACCGTCAAGGCGGCGCTCGACGCGGGCGCTGACGCCAGCCGGGCCTTCATCCGGGGCGGCAAGAGCCGGGAGCAGCTCATGGCCGAGGAAGAAGAGGAAGAGCGCCGGGGCCGCTGACCCCGCCGAAGAAGGCGCTCAGGCGGCTCAGACCTGCGGGGCCGCCCGCTCCGCCCGCAGCTCCCGCAGCACCTCGCCCGGCAGCGGGAAGCGGCGCAGCGCCTCGAAGTCCGGTGACAGCACCGGATCGTCCGCGTCCTCCCACACCGGGGGGCGGCGCAGGATCTCCTGCGCGACGCGGAGCTGATCCTCCAGCACCCACTCCGGCTCCCGGACGTGCGTGGAGCGGTAGTCCATGCGACCGCTGCGGTAGCCGATGCCGGAGAGCCGCATCGCCGGATCGGGGTGTCCGCGCCGGTTCTTCCACAGCCCGCGCTTCGGATCGAAGCGGTAGTCAGGCAGCAGCCGCCAGCCCTCTCGCGCCACAAGATCGACGCCCTTCAGGATGTAGTCGAACACCGCCTCTGACAGAAAATAGTTGAAGTTCACCCGCACCCAGCCCGGCCGGATGCCGTCCGATCCGCGCACCACCTCCGACTCGATCTCGTGGGCGGTGTCGATGTCGATCCCCAGCAGCCGGTGGCCGTACGGCCCCGCGCAGGAGCAGCCCGCCCGCGCCTGGATGCCGAGCAGATCGTTGAGGAGTGCGGCGATGTAGCTGTGGTGGAGGAAGCCGTCGTTGTGGCGCACCACGAAGGAGACGATGGAGAGCCGCCATGCGTCGCGGTTACCGAGGATCTTCAGGTTCGGGTTCTGCTCCCAGAATTCGATGGCGCGCCGGATGAAGGACTCCTCCCTGGCCCGGATGGTCTCCTCGCCTACTGCGTCCTTCAACTGGAACACCAGCCCCGCGCGGATCGACTCGATGATCGCGGGCGTGCCGCCCTCCTCGCGGCGCTCCGGCTCCTCGACGTAGTGGTGGGACTGGGAGGTGACGTAGCAGACCGTCCCGCCGCCCGGGCAGGCAGGCACCTGGTTCCGCAGCAGCTTGCGCTTCACGACAAGGATGCCCGGCGTCCCCGGCCCGCCGATGAACTTGTGCGGAGACAGAAAGATCGCGTCCTTGTAGACGAGGTGACCGTCCGGCAGATCGTCGACCATGTTCATCTCGATCTTCACGTACGGCCCTGCCGCCGCGAAGTCCCAGAAGGACAGCGCGCCGAACCGGTGGAGCAGGGCGGAGACGGCGCGGGTGTTGGTGCCGATGCCGGTCACGTTCGACGCCGCCGAGAAGCTGCCGATCTTCAGCGGGCGGTCGGCGTACCGGATCAGCTCCCGCTCCAATTGCGCCAGATCGATCTTGCCGTCCGCGCACTCGTGGATCGTCACCACCTCCCCGATGCTCTCGCGCCAGGGGATCTCGTTGGAGTGGTGCTCGTAGGGGCCGATGAAGATCACCGGGCGCTCGTTGCGCGGGATGCGGTCGATGAGGTGGTAGCGGTTGTCCAATTCGCGCGGCAGCCGCAGCCCCAGCACGTCGATCAGCTTGTTGATCGCCCCGGTCGCCCCGGAGCCGGTGAAGATCAGCGCGTCCTGCTCATTCGCGCCCACCACCCGCTTGATGAGCGTCCGGGCGTCCTCGCGGAAGCGCGTTGTCTGGAGGCCGGTGCCGGAGGACTCGGTGTGGGTGTTCGCGTAGAGCGGCATCACCTCGTCCCGGATGAAGTCCTCGATGAACGCGAGCGAGCGCCCCGACGCCGTATAGTCGGCGTAGGTCAACCGGCGCGGCCCGTAGGGTCCGGGCAGCACCTGATCGTCGCCGATGATGTTCTCGCGGATGTAGGCGATCAGCCGATCCTGCTTCTCCGATGTCATCCCGTCTCTCATCCCTTCCATGCGTTCCCCCGCTGTTCAGGTCGGTGTCTCCGGGATCGCGAACCGCCCCCGGTTGTCCTCAAAGGCTGCGATCGTGCTGCGCCCCGCTGTCGCCAATTCGGCCAGCACGCGCCCGGTGAGCGGCCCCAGCTTGAAGCCGTGCCCGGAGCAGGCCGCCCCGAGCAGCAGGCGCGGCTCCTCCGGGTGGGGGCCGAGCAGGAAGCGGTCGTCTGCGGTCATCGTGAACAGGCAGCGCTCGGTGGCGATGCGCGGCGCCGCCTGATCGGGCAGGACGCGCTCCGCCGCGAACCGGTCGGCCTCCGCTGTCTCATCCTGGCCAGGATCGTCCGGATCATCTTCAGGATCGTCGGGTTTCCCGGTGCTGCGGTGCCAGGCGAGCTTCGCCCCCGGCCGCCCGAAGGCGGGCAGCCCGTAGAAGAACGCCCCCGGCTCCCGGCCCAGCCACACCCACACCGGCAGGGCGTCCGCGCGGGGCGCGTCGTAGTAGCAGACCGTCTGCCGCCAGACGCGCAGGTGCGGGGCCGCCGCCGGGACCAGCCGCCCGACCCACGGCCCCGCGCACACCGCGACCTGCCCGCAGGACCACACCCCCGCCTCCGTCACCACCTCCATCGCGGCGCCCGCCCGGATCTCCCGGACCTCGCAGCGCTCCACCAGCCGCACCCCCGCCGCAGCGCACAGCCGCAGCAGCGCCCGCATCGCCGCCGCCGCCGCGATCACGCCGCCGGTGCGATCCCACAGGACGCGATCCCCCGGCAGGAAGCGGAAGGGGAAGCGCGCCGCCGCCTCGGCTGTCGTCAGCGGCACCACGTCCACGCCGCCGGGGCCGCCCCCGATCTCCGCCTGCACCGCCGCGATGGCGTCGGCGTAGCCCGCGAGCATCCCGTCCTCCGGCCCGAAGAAGCAGCCGTCCCGCCGGAAGATCAGCGGCTCGCCTGCCGCCTGCTCCAGCTCCGGCCAGCACTGGCGGTGCGCCGCCTGCATCAGCCGGACCCAGTGCGGCGCCGCGTAGGAGCTGCGCGTGATGCGGCTCTGCCCGTGGGAGCTGCCGCCGCTGTGGAGGAATTCCCCGCGCTCGATGAGCGCCACCCGCTGCCCGCGCAGCGCCAGCTCCCGCGCAGTGCAGAGCCCGTTGATGCCCGCGCCGATCACGACGACATCGACGATGCGATCGACAATGCGATCGGGCGCCACTGGCTCAGCCGCCCTCATCTTCCTCCTCCCCGATCAGGCTGTCCTCCGGCGGGACGTTCCGCAGGACGCGATCCGCCGCCGCCATCAGCAGCGCGGCGGCGGAGTCAGCCTGCGCGTGGGCCTGCATCCGGCGCGCCAGCTCAGCGCGGAAGGCCGGGAACTGCGCCCGCTCCAGCGAGCAGACGAAGGCGTCCACCAGCCGGGGCGTCGGGCAGAGCGGCAGCAGATCGACGATCCAGGAGAGCGCCAGATCGGTCCCCTGCTCCACCTTCGGCAGCAGCACCCGCTCCCGATCCTCCGGGGGCAGCGCGGACAGCAGCTCATGCACCAGCTCCGGCGGCGGCACCAGCGCGATCAGCGGGATCAGCTCCTCCGGTACGCGGTGCTCGCCGGGCATGCTGTCGAGGTAGCGCGCCAGCAGGGCGTTGCCGATCAGCCCCTCCCCCGTCCCGAGCGGCAGCCGCCCGCGCCCGCGATGCTCAGAGAGCATGTCCATCAGCAATTGCTGGAGGGCGGGCATCTCCTCGTCCTCCACCGCCGCCGCCACCATCAGCACCGTCCGCCCCAGCGGCACCCG
>JBEIQZ010000315.1:0-7284 GCA_040376255.1 Alphaproteobacteria bacterium | reverse complement strand
TCTCCCGGCCCGCCCGCCCCCGCTCCTCCGCTCCCTGCGCCACGACAGCGCAGACGGCACCGACCTCACCGCCGACCTCCTCATGAGCTTCCCCGCCCCCGCCGCCCCTGCCGCCCCGTCCGCCACGCCCTCCCGCCCGCTCCCCCCCTTCCCCCTCACCGCCCACCTCTCCACCTCCGTCGGCTGGCGCTCCGCCTCCCGCCTGAGCCTCCTCGGCACCGACGGCGAGTGGGAGGCCACCGGCACCCTCGGCGCGCGCGGCGCCGGCACCCTCCGCTGGCGCGACCCGCGCGGCGCCGAAGAGACGATCCCCCTCCCCCCCTCCGCCCCGTACATCGATCAGCTCCGCGCCTTCCTCACCGTCCCCCTCCCTCCCCTCACCCCCGCCCTCACCGACGCCGTCTGGAACACCACCCTCCTCGACGCCCTCCGTCCCTGATTTCGCATTTCGCCTTTTGCCTTTTCCGTGTTCCTCCGTGCCGCGAAGCGACCGTGTTTCCGTGGTTGCGTTTCGCCTCTCCTCCCCTCATGATATCCTTCCCCATGCGCGACGACTTCTGCACCTCCTGCGGCACCCGCCACACCTCCACCACCTACCCAAAAACCTGCCCCGGATGCGCCCTCCAGATCTGGGCCAACCCGATCCCGGTCGCCGTGGCCCTGCTCCCTGTGCGCGACCCATCAGGCGCCCGGGGCCTCCTCGTGTGCCGCCGGGGCATCGAGCCGCGCCGGGGCTTTCTGGCGCTGATCGGCGGTTTTGTCGAGGACCAGGAGAACTGGCAGGCGGGCTGCGCGCGGGAGGTGCTGGAGGAGGTCGGGGTGGAGATCGACCCTGCGGCCATCGCGCCGTTCTGGTTCTGCAGCACGGAGCCGCGCCCGAACCGGGTGCTGCTGTTCGGGGCCTGCGCGGAGCTGGAGCTTTCTTCGCTCCCGCCGTTCGTCCCGACGGCTGAGACGCAGGCGCGGGGCGTGATCCGGGGGCCGGAGGGCCTGACAGAAGTGTTCGCCTTCCCGCTGCACCGGCTGGCGGCGGAGCGGTGGTTCGCGGCGGCGGGGATCACCGGCCCGCACCGGTTTGAGGAGGTCTGAGTGTCCAGCGATCTTCCTGGCGGGGCGCTCCCGGCGGGGGTGCTGGGGGTGGAGCGGCTCTCCTACCGGGGCAAGCACTACCTGTTGCCGATCTTTGATCCGGCCGATCCGGTGATTTTGCATGCGCGACCGCAGGCGCCAAAGGCGGGGGACAGCCCGATTTTGCGGCGGCTGGGGCGGGTGTGGAGCCTCGACGGGTTCAGCGAGCCCGCGCGGCCGGTGTCGCTGGGCGGTCTGTCGGCGGAGGAATTGGCGGTGTTCGCGCGGCCGGGGGCGATCCGGCTGCTGGACATGCCGATCCATTTCCCCGGGACGCCTTCGTATCGGCTGCCGCGCGCGCTGGCGCAGTTCGCGCCGACCATCCAGCGCATCATCGACGCGGAGGCGGCGGTGTTCCCTGAGATGGGGCCGGGCGGGGCCGGGCGCTGGTTCGCGTACCTGACCATCGATCAGCGCGAGGTGGTGCCGGGGACGCTGCAGCGGGAGGCGCCCTGCCATGTGGACGGCTTCCAGGGGGCGCGCTGGCACCCGCGCTGCGCGACCAACCACAGCTACACCGTCTCGGATCACCTGCCCACCGCGTACTATGTACAGCCCTTCGATCTCGCAGCCCTCGACGAGCGCGTCCACGACTTCTTCTGGGAGATGAACGCGCAGGTCGCCGATCTGGGCGGGGCGTCGCGCTGGCAGCCGGAGCCGGGGGAGATCACGCTGATGGACGCGTGGTGCGTCCACCGGGGGGTGGAGGCGCCGCTCGCGCCTGCGCCTGCGCTGCCGTTACGGCGGACGTGGCTGCGCCTCTCCTTTGAGGAGGAGCGGCGGGTGTTTGACCGGCTCGGAAACGCGCACAACCCGCTGTTCGATTATGCCTGGGAGATGGTGGAGCGCGACATCGAGCAGCTCCACCTGCAGGCGTTCCGCCCGGACAGCGATCCCAGCCTGCGCTGCTTCCCGTGGCAGGCGCCGGACGGCAGCCCGCTCCCGCCGGGGGCGCCGAAGACGAAACCGGCGCTGTCCGCCCGGAGCGGTGATCGCCAGATCAAATAAACAGCAATACATCTGTTCCGCAACCCGCGCAGCCCCGCACCCCTGTCAGCACGGATGATCAGCGCGATGATGCGGTTCCCGCCGGGATCTCCTCATCTTTTTTCCCGTCTTATTCCGCTCAGAGCGGTGGCCGCTGAAAGTGCTGTCTGCTATCTTTTCGGGTACAATGATTTTCCGCAGCCAGCCATTGTCGCGCATCCGCATGCAACCGGCGCAGCGCTCGGCCACGTTCATCCAGACGCTGCTGTTCACGATCATCCCGGCCCTGTTCATCATCGTGCTGCTGTATCTGGCGGTGTTCGGGCCGTCGGGGTTCATCCGGCGGCACCGGATGATCGTGGATCTGGATCGTGTAGAGAACCGGCTGGAGGAGCGGCAGACGGAGAACACGCACATCCAGCGGGAGATCCTCTATATCCGCACCAACGAGCAGATCCTGCGCCACGCGATCACGGAGGAATTGCTGCTGAGCGAGCCGAACAGCACGGTCTACCGCTTCGATCCGCTGCCCGATCCTGCGAACGACTGATACGGCTCTCCGGGCAGCTCCATCCGGAAGGCTCAGCCGTCCCCGATCAGCTCAAGGCCGAACGCGGCGAAGAAGCGCCGCCGCAGGCCGCCGGGGACGCGCCCGCTGACCTCCAGCCCGCGCGGGGTGCGCCGCCCGCCCTGCACGCCGGGCTCGAGCCCGACCTCCAGCAGGAGCCGGAGCCGGTCGCGCATGTCCCAGTTCATGCGGAGCGGCGGGCCGACGGCGGGCGAGAGGAGATCGAGCAGCAGGAGGATCTCCTCCTGAAAGAAGCCGGGGAGCGGGGTGGAGCAGAGGGAGGGCGCGTGGATCTCATCGGGGATCCGGCCGCCGGTGGCGGCGAGCCGGGCGGCCGCGACGACCAGCCAGCGCGGCGGATCCTCGGCGGGCGGGCTGGTCGGGGCGCCGGAGCGCCGGAGATCGTCGCGCTGGAGATCGGCCATCATCGCGTCGTAGAGCGCGCCGACCTGCTGACCGGCCGCGCTGCCCTTGGGATCGTCCTCCGGGAAGCGCCCGTTCAGCCCTGCCTTGCGGACATCGGCGATCAGGGGCTCCTCGACGCCGTGGACGATCTGGAGCGCGGTGCCTTCGCGGATGCCGTAGTGGCAGAGGTGGCAGACATCGAAGCCGCTGCGCCGCATGATGCGCTGGACGATGAGCGCCCCGGCGACGATGACATCGACGCGGTGTTCGGCGAGCCCCGGTAATTCCAGGCGATCCTGGAGCTTCAGGCGGCTGGTCTCCTCGAAGGTCGCCTCGATGGCGTCGAGGCTGAGCGGGTAGCCGTGGCCGTGGCCGACGGGCCACTGGCGGTTGCGCCGGTCGAGCTTCCCGAGCGAGCGGGCCGTCCCGCCCACGCCGATCAATTCCAGGCCCGGCTTCGCCCGGAACCAGTCGATCTCCTGGAGCGCCGCGTCGACGTGCCGCCTGAGCGCGGTGATCTGGGGGCCGGAGGGCGGATCGTCCTTCAAAAACTGATCGCTCAGCCGGAGCGCCCCCAGCGGCAGCGAGCAGACCCGCCGTACTCGCCGATCCTCGAACAGCGCGATCTGGACGCTGCCGCCGCCGAGATCGAACAGGAAGCCGTGCTCGACCGGCAGGGTGTTCACCACGGCGGTCACCGCCGCCACCCCCTCCTCCTCCGCCGAGAGGATGCGGACCTTCGATCCCTCCTCCCCCAGCCGCGCCAGCAGATCCGGCCCGTTGCGGGCGTCGCGCACCGCCGAGGTCGCCACCACGGTCAGCGAGTCGACCCCGTGGATCTTCGCCTGCTTCTGGAAGCCCTTCAGCAGCGACGAGATCTTCTCGACCGCAGGGGCGTGGAGCAGCCGATCCGGCCCCAGCTGCCGCATCAGCCGCAGCGCCTCCCCGTGCTGGAAGACGCGATCCACGAACCCGTCCGGACCCACGCTGTAGATCGCGAGCGTCGTCGTGTTCGAGCCGAGATCCACCACGCCGAGCCGCTGCCCCTCGCGCGCCATCTCAGCGCCTCCCCGGCCCGCCGAACCCGCCCGGCCTGCCCGGCCCGCCCGGCCTGCCATGCCCGTGCCCGCCAGGCCCGTGCCCGCCAGGCCCGCCCGCCGGAGGCACCGGGCGCCCCGCCGAGGGGCCGCTCTCCAGCCGGACGCCGAGGGGCTGGAGCCGCGCCTGGAGCTGGGCGAATTCCGGCGGCATGATGTGGAGCACCCGGCCCGGCTCGTTGCTGATCGCCCGCTGCATCATCGGAGCCGGGCGCCCGAGCACCGCCACCAGCACGTCCGCCACCTGCTGCCGCCCGTCGGCGCCGTGCAGGACGACGTCCAGCGCCCCCGGCATCGGCGGCTCCCGCATCGGCCCGCCCGCTCCGCCCGGCCCGCCTGCCCGGCCCGGCCCGCCCGCTGCGGCCGGGGCGCTCACCGTGATGGTCGCGCTGCAGTAGGGGCAGCGCTGCGGACCGGCCGCCGGCTGGACCGGCGCACCGCAGGAAGGACAGGCGAGGCTCTGGACGGTCATCTGTATCTCCGGGATCGGGTGTCGTGAGCGGGGGAGGGCAGGCGCCCTGATATCAGATCAGATAGACAGCAGCCATGCGCTCCGCCCCTGTCCCGCCCCTGATCTGCCTCTGCCTGTCAGCCATCTCCCTGCTCTCTGCCTGCGACAACAACAAGCAGCCCGCCTGCGAGGAGCCGGTCGTCCCGGCGGCGGACGCCTGCATCGGCGGCCTCGACGTCGAGACCGAGCAGACCGCCACGCTCTCCGGCACCTTCACCGTCCTCGCCATCGGCACCGGCGCCTTCCCCGGCGCCTGCACAGAGAAGATCGGCCCCGGCACCACCGGCACCGGCACATGGCTCAACCTGGAGAGCGCGGAGGGCGCGGGCTACACCGTCGCCTTCGCGCTCGACGGCCTCGATCTGACATCGCTGATCGCGGAGGGCGATCCGGTGAACCTGACCGCCGACTACACCCCCGGCGGCTTCAGCGCCACCACCGGCAACCTGCGGCTCGACAGCGGCGCCGGCGCCTTCCTCGCCTGGGTCGGCATGGGCGGCCCGCTCTCCGCGCTCCAGCCCCCCATCGGCTTCACCCTCCAGGAGTCGGTCGTCACCTGCGAGTCCTCCGACGACTGCGGCACCTGGCAGGATCACAGCGTCTTCATAAAGACCGCCACCCAGACCGTCGAGGCGGAGACCGGCAGCACCACCGATCTCGCCGACGTCCGCTTCATCCACGGCGGCGATATCCAGAGCAGCGACGCAGAGGACGGCGCCACCACCTGCCCCGACTGGTTCGTGTCATCGGCGTACTTCGGCGCCCGGAGCCTGTAGGGAGCCGGACACCTGATGCTCCCCTGGACCCCGGATCACCCCACCACCGCCGCGCTCGCCGCCGAGGTGATCGGCGCGCAGTTCCCTGCGCTGATCGACCCGTCCGCGCCGCTGACGCTGCTCGGGAGCGGCTGGGACAACGACGTGTGGACGCTCGATCTGCCGGCAGGGCAGGCCGCCTTCCGCTTCCCCCGCCGCCGGATCGCGGTGGAATTGCTGGAGACGGAGGCCCGCGTCCTGCCGTGGCTCGCGCCGCAGCTCCCGCTGCCGATCCCGCTCCCCGAATGGATCGGGGCGCCCTCCCCGCGCTGGCCGCTGCCCTTCTACGGCTACCGGCTGCTCCCCGGACAGACCGCCGACCGCGCCCGGCTCTCCGCCGCCGACCGCCAGCGCGTCGCGCGCGCCCTGATCGGCTTCCTCGCCGCGCTGCACCGCATCCCGGCCGCCGCCGCCCGCGCCGCCGGGGTGCCGCTGGACACCTCCCGCTCCGACCTTGAGCAGCGCGTCGCCCGCACCCTCGCGCGCCAGGATCTGCTCCCGGCCCGCCTCGATCCGGCCCTCCGCGCCGCCGCCCTCGACGCCCTCACCGGCGCCCTCGCCCGCGCCGCCCCCGCCGATCCCGCCGGGTGGGCGTGCTGCCACGGCGACCTCTACGCCCGTCACCTGCTCTGGCAGGCGCGCGGCGCTGACCCGGGCTCCGCCCCCGGGCTCTGCGGCGTCATCGACTGGGGCGATCTCTGCATTGCCGACCCCGCCATCGACCTCGGCATCCTCTGGGGCTTCTGCGACCTCGCCCCCGGCGCCGCGCTGATGGACGACCTCGCCGCCCGCTACCCGCTGACCCCCGGCCTCCTCGCCCGCGCCCGCGTCCATGCGATCGTCTACGCGCTGCGCCTGCTCTCCTACGCCGACGGCGTCGCGGACGCCGACCTCTACGATGAGGCGATGCGGAGCATCCGCGCGCTCCTCGCCCAAAGCGCCCCCTGAGCGCGCGGCCACCCTACCGCGCCGAGCAGCCCGCCTCCGTCACCAGCACCCGCCGCGTCCCCTCGCCCACCGTCACCGTGCAGCTCACCGCCCGGAACCTCACATAGTCCGGATGATCCGGCGGCTCCACCCGGACAGTGTGCGGCCCCGGCAGCAGCGCCGCCTGCTGCGGCAACACCCCCACCGCCCGCCCGTCCACCACCGCCCGCCAGCCCACCAGCCCGCCGAGGCTCACCGGCACCGGCTCCGCCAGCGGCGTGATCACAACCGCCGGGGCGCCCGCCTCCTTCGCCCCCGCGCCGGTCGCGCCGATCCCTGCCGCGCCCGCCGCCTTCACCTCAACCGCTCCTGATGCTGCTGCCGCTCCTGCCGCTCCGGTCGCGCCCGCCTCCTTCGGCCCCGCCGCTCCTGATGCTCCGCCCGCTGCGCCCGCCTTCGGCCCCGCCGCTCCCGCCGCTCCGGTCGCGCCCGCCTCCTCCGGCCCCGTCGCTCCCGCTCCGGTCGCGCCCGCCTCCTCCGGCTCCGCCGCGCCGATCCCGTCCGCCTCCGTCCCTGCGACCCCGGCCACCTCTGTCCCCGCCCCTGCCGGATCGGCCTCCTGCGCGGCCCCGCTCGCCACCGGCGCCCCGCCCGCCCGATCCGGCATCGCCCACCAGCCCGCGATCACCGTCCCGAGCAGCGCGACCGCGAGGAACCCCAGCACCGCGCCGCCGACCGCGACCGGGCGGATCGGCAGGCGGACGGCGGGCGGGACGAACCCGGCGGACGGGGCAGATCCCGCAGGTGCTCCGCCGGAGCGGGCGTCTGCTGCAGTGACCGGGGTGA
>JBEIQZ010000724.1:0-2412 GCA_040376255.1 Alphaproteobacteria bacterium | reverse complement strand
GCCAGGAGCGGCTGTCGGTCTACGCCTACGCGGTGGACGGGGTGATGGTCGACAGCGGGCTGGCCTCGCTGGGGGAGCCGGTGCTGGCGTTCGCGCGGGCGCAGGGGGTGGAGCGGGCGGTGATCACGCACTACCATGAGGATCACTCCGGCAACGCAGCGCGGCTGATCCGGGAGGGTTTTCCGGTGGAGAGCACCCGGCAGACCTCGGAGATCCTGGCCTCCGGCTTCCCGATCAAGCTCTACGAGCACCTGTTCTGGGGACCGGCCCCGGCCGCGCGCCCGGCGGTGCTCGGGGATCAGGTGCAGCTCGGGCGCCACACGGCCTGGGTGATCCCCGCGCCGGGGCACTGCACCGATCAGGTGTGCTTCCATGTTCCGGCTGAGGGCTGGCTGTTCTCCGGGGACGCCTTCATCCATGAGCGGGTCCGCATCTTCCGCGAGGACGAGGACTTTACGCAGACCCTGGCGACCCTGGATCGCCTCTGCGCGCTCGACTTTGACCACCTGTTCTGCGCGCACCGGCCGCGCATACCGGGCGCGACAGCAGGCGCGACAGGCGCGGCAGGCGGCTCAGACGGGAAGGCGGCGCTGATAAAGAAGCGGGCGTGGCTGCTGGAGATCCAGGGTGTCGTGCTGCATGCCCACGGGGAGGGACGCCCTGTCCGGGAGATCCAGGCGATCCTGCAGCAGAAGCTGTCCATCGGGACGGATCGGGAGATGCGCCGGGTGACCGCCGGGGACGCGACGACTTCGAACATGATCCGCGCCATCCTGTACGGCCCGCGCCCGCGTCCGGCCATCGCGCGCATCCTCGGCAGGCTCACGGCGCAGGGCTGCTGATCCGGGGCGGCACAGCTCCGGGCGGCGCAGGCAGCGGCGCAGGCAGCGGTGCCGGCAGCGGCGCCGGCAGCGGTGCCGACAGCGGTGCCGACAGCGGGAGCCGGATAGAGGGTGCAGCATGCCTGAACCGCTCCTCCCTGCCCTGCCGGATCTCCAGCAGCGCCGCACGCTCGCCCGGATGATCACGCTGGTGGAGGCCGGTCACGGGGCGTCGCTGGCGCGGCTGGATCGGCTGCCGGTGCGGCGGCGGCGCGGGCCGGGGAAGCCGCTGGTGCTGGGGCTGACCGGCCCGCCGGGCGCGGGCAAGAGCAGTTTTGTCGACCGGCTCATCCAGCATGCACGCGCGCAGGGGGAGCGCGTGGCCGTGGTGGCGGTGGACCCGTCCTCCCCGTTCAGCGGCGGCGCGATCCTCGGCGACCGGATCCGGATGGATCGGCATGCCGGTGATCCGGGGGTGTACCTGCGCTCGCTCTCGGCGCGGGGGGCGGCGGGCGGGCTGTGCCGGGCGGCGGGACAGATCGTGGATCTGCTGGACGCGGCGGGCTTCGACCGGATCCTGGTGGAGACGGTGGGAGTCGGGCAGGGGGAGCTGGCGATCATGGAGGTGGTCGACACCGTGCTGGTGGTGCTGACCCCTGAGAGCGGGGACACCGTGCAGACGATGAAGGCGGGCCTGCTGGAGATCGCGGACGTGTTCTGTGTGAACAAGGCGGATCGTCCGGGGGCCGAGGCGCTGTGCCGGGAATTGGAGCTCGCGGTGCAGCTCGACGGCGGGGCGGATCGGGGCGGGGCGGATCGGGGCGGGGCGGATCAGGGCAGACGGCCGCGCTGGTCGGCGCCGGTCCACCGATCCGTGGCGACGCGGGATGAGGGCGTGGACGCGGTGCTCCAGTCCGTGGCGGCGCACGCGGCGTGGTGCGCGGGCGACGGGCGGGCGGCATGGGAGGCGCGGCGGGCGGCCGCGAGGCAGAGCCGCTGCCTCGGCATCGTCGCAGAGCGGGCGCGGCGGGAGGCGCAGGCAGCGCTGGAGGCGGCGGGGGTGTGGGGGGCGCTGGCGGCGGGGGAGATCAGCCCGGAGGAGGCGGCGGGGATGTGTGTGGGGCTGGCGGCGGGAAAGATCAGCCCGGAGGCAGCAGAGAGCGGGCGTGGATCGGGTACGGACTTCCGGCAGATGGTGGGCGGGTGGCCGGAGGGGACGGGGACGGTGAGGCTGGAGCGGGTCGCAGCGGGGGCGGCGGGACGGTGGATCGCCTGGGTGTGGATCGATCACCCGCCGAGCCGGAACGCGCTCTCGCCGCAGATGATGGTGCAGCTCGCGGACATCGCGGCGGAGGCGCAGGCGGCGCCGGCGGCGGAGGCCATCGTTCTGCAGGGGGCGGGCGGGACGTTCTGCTCCGGGGGGAACCTGGATCAGGTGCGCGAGCACCTCGGGCGGCACGGGCAGGGGGGCGTGTTCGGCGCGTTCATGCAGGAGGCGGTGCGGCTGCTCAGGCAGCGCCCGCTCTACGCGGTGCTGGAGGGCGCGGCGATGGGCGGCGGGGCCGAGCTGATCGCGGCATGCGCGGGGGTG
>JBEIQZ010000715.1:0-2461 GCA_040376255.1 Alphaproteobacteria bacterium | reverse complement strand
CCTGTCGCGCGATACCCTCCACGTCCTGCGTCCCCCGCGCCCGCGCCATACACCCCGTCGCAAAAAGCCCGCAGTCCACCACTACATCCGACCGCCCCGCGCTCAAATCAGCCTTGCTGCACAGCCGCGTCGCCTCCCCCACCCGCCTGCTCTGCGCGTACAGCAGCTGCGACATCGCCGCCTGCCCCCCGTCCGCCGCCAGCATGTCCGCCATCCCCCACTCCGCCAGCACGGTCTTGAACACCTCCTGCTTCTCCCGCGCCGCCTGAGCCTGCACCGCCGCCCCCACCCGCTCCACCTCCCCCCGCACCGCCATCAGCAGCGCTCCGCTCGCCCGCAACGCCTCCCGGCTCCACTGCTCCTGGCGCCGCAGCACCCGCAGCACCTCCTGAACCTGCCCCCCGATCGCTGCGAAACCGCCCCCCAGAATCCGGCTCCGCTCCCGCTCCACCTCCACCGTCGCCCACCGCGCTGCCTTCTCATCCTCGGCTGTCATCCACCGCGCCTTGTGCTCGTCCCACTTCTCAAACACATCCAACGTAAACCCGATCACCTCCAGAACCGTCCCAATCTCGAGCACCATCCCGCCTCCCTCTCCACATGATAACACCCTCTCCCTCCCCTCCCCCGGTCCCCATGCCCTCCCCCTCCCCCGGTCCCCATGCCCTTCCTCCTCGTCGGCCTCCTCGAACTCTACCTCTCCCTCTCCCCCCTCCTCCCCCCCCTCCTCTCCCACGTCTTCCTCTGGGCCGGCCTCTCCACCACCTGGGTCGGCCTCGCCTACCTGCTAAACCTCCCTTCCCTCCTCGGTAAATACCACCTCCCCCACCTGTCCCGCCTCCTCCTCCTCCCCTTCTTCCTGACCGCCTGGACGACCGCCTGGATCGGCGTAAAAACCATGAAGCAGCCCCGCGTCGAGCTGATCCCCGGCCTGTGGGTAGGCGGCTGGCCCCTGGGAGACACCCCCGATCTCTGCCGCATGGACCTCACCGCCGAGCTTTTCGTCATCGGAAAATCCAAGTCTTACACAAACATCCCGATGCTCGACGGTGTAGCCCCGCGCCCGGAGGACTTCGCCCGCGCTGTCGCTTCGGCCCGCGCGCTCCGGCTGTCAGGCCAGGGCGTCCTCATCCACTGCGCCTATGGCCACGGGCGGAGCGTGATGGTCTGCCTCGCGGTGATGGTGGCGGAGGGGCATTTTCCAGACTGGGAGACGGCCCACGCCCACGTATTGACGAAACGCCCGCTGGCGCGGATGAGCCGCAGCCAGCGGGCGTTTCTGACACAGCACCTGCCCTGAAGCTCACGCCTCGGCGGTGATGCCTCCCTTGGCCTTGCGCGACTCCAGATCGGCGGCGACCTGGGCGCGGCGCGCGATGAGGTTGTCCTCTCCGAGCGCGTAGTTCAGCACCTCCTCCATGCGGGAGCAGAAGCGGAACACCATGTCATCGCGGATCTCCTGGGGGACCTCGACCAGATCCTTCCGGCACTTCTCCGGCAGGAGCACGGTCTTGATCCCGGCGCGGTGGGCGGCCAGCACCTTCTCCTTGATCCCGCCGACCGGCAGCACGGCGCCGCGCAGGGTGGCCTCGCCGGTCATGGCGATGGTGGGATCGACGCGGAGGCCGGTGAACAGGCTGACGATGGCGGTCAGCATGGTGACGCCGGCGGAGGGGCCGTCCTTGGGGATGGCGCCGGAGGGGACGTGGACATGGATGTCGGTGTTCTCGAAGATCTCGGGATCGACGCCCAGATCGGCAGCGGCAGCGCGGATATAGCTCCAGGCCACGCGCACCGACTCCTTCATCACGTCGCCGAGGCTGCCGGTGAGCTGGACGTTGCCCTTGCCCTTCATCCGGGTGGCCTCGATGAACAGGATGTCGCCGCCCGCTGCCGTCCACGCGAGCCCGGTCGCCACGCCGGGGACGGCGGTGCGCTCGGCCACTTCCATGAAGAAGTGGATGGGGCCACGGATCTCCTCGACCTTGGCGGCGTCCACGGTGACACGGCTGGTGATCTTGCCGGAGGCGACGCCCTTGGCGATAGAGCGGCAGACCGCCGCGATCTCGCGCTTCAGGGAGCGGACGCCCGCCTCGCGGGTGTAGGAGGCGATGAGGAACTTCAGGCCGTCATCGGTGAAGATCAGCGAATCGGTGGTCAGGCCGTGATCCGTCAGGCACTCCGGGATGAGGTGCTGGACGGCGATCTTCAGCTTCTCCTCCAGGGTATAGCCGGGGATGTCGATGATCTCCATGCGGTCGCGCAGCGGGCCGGGGATCGGGTCGGCGAGGTTGGCGGTGGCGATGAACAGCACCTTCGACAGATCGAACGGGACGTCGAGGTAGTGATCCATGAACGTGTCGTTCTGCTCCGGGTCGAGAACCTCCAGCAGCGCCGAGGAGGGATCGCCCCGGTAGTCCGCGCCGAGCTTGTCGATCTCGTCCAGCACGAACACCGGGTT
>JBEIQZ010000637.1:0-3111 GCA_040376255.1 Alphaproteobacteria bacterium | reverse complement strand
GGGTTGAGGCGGGTTAACGTACCTGTGGGAAGATCGACACAATGCTCATGCTCAGCCTGCTCCTGTCCTGTACACCGGCCGCCGGGGTTTTTTCTGCGAGTGCCTTCGCGGCTGACTCCATAGAGCCGTCCTGCGCTACGCGCGACGACAAATCGATCTGGTTCGTGCTGACGGGCGGGGCGGCGGGTGGGTCGCCTACCAACGATTTCATCTGCAAGGGGCTTTTCTTCGGGGATATCTCCTGCACCAACGCTGTCGGGATCGGGCGCATCTCCCCCACCGGCATCACGGACAGCGGCTACTCCACCCACGAGCTCCGCTACCTCCCCTACGGCGACACCTTCGCCATCATCAGCTTCTTCAACAAGCCGGGATCAGGCGTGCTGTACAAGCTCCCCGTCATCACCGCCGCCACCCCCGCCGCCATGCCGCCGCCCCCCGATCCGGAAGAGCTGTTGCGGCTCCACCTCCGCGAACGCGCGAAAGCCTCAGCCGCTACCCAGGGCGTGACCGTCCACATCTGGAAGTGCCCGGACGCAAAATTCGAGGCGCCCACAGATGTCCTGGATCTCCTCGGCATGAAGGCAGATGTGCGTATGGCCAAGGCACCGCTGCTCTCGCCATAGGCAAGCCCGCCCTCCTACCCCATAATCTGCGAAAACCCCTCCGACGCATCCAGCAGCCCCCGCTGCCCGAAGCAGACCCACTCCCCGTCTGAGAGCGACCGCAGCACCCGCCGCTCCGTCCCGTCCATCTCCCGCTCCAGAATTGCTGCCCCTCTCGCGGGTTCCAGAATCAACCCGTACTCGGCATCGACCCAGCTCCCCGGGTGGAGCCCTGAGACCTTGGTGGCGACGCGCTGGTGGACGAGATCGATGAACATGACGCTGCAGGTAGCGCCTTCGGGGAAGCGGACTGCGGCGTACTGACCGCCGGTGATGCCCCAGAGGCGGTCGACCTCGCCGTTGATCTGGATGACATCGCGGCCGCGCACGGGCTTGTCGTCGCGGACGGAGACGGAGAGGTCGAAGTGGCTCAGCACGCGGTCGTGGTCGAGGAGGAGGAGGTCGGGGCGGCGGCTGACGAAGGAGAGGAGGCGGGCGGGGACCCCGGCGAGCTGGGGTTCGGGGACGACCTGCTGGCCGTCGCGGGGGTTGAGGATGCGGACGGCGCCGCGCGGGGTGATGACGCCGAGCCAGGTGCCGCCGTGGGAGAGGGCCATCCCGACGGGCCAGTCGAGCTGGAACGCCTTGTTGCGGGCGAGATCGACCCAGCGGAGGCCGCCGCTCATGAGCATGAGGGCGACGACGGCGCCGCCGACCGCGACATCGGCGGCGTGCCAGGAGTCGGGGCCGCCGTCGTAGATCTTCTGGGCGGTCTTCAGGTCAAAGATCTGGACGGGGCCCTCTTCGGGGCGGGAGAGGACGTAGCTGGCGTCGCGGTCGACGTGGAGCTCGCGGGGCTGGGAGCCGATCTCGATGTGGCGGAGGAAGCGGTTGTCGGTCCAGACGCCGACGCGACCGGCGTGGCCGGTGAGCCGGACGGTGCCGAAGCCGCCGACGGAGAGGACGGGGCTGCCGCCTGCGCTTTTTCCGTAGACGAGGCCGTCGGCGGAGGCGATCTGGACGCCGGAGGGGCCCCACCACGCGGCGCCGGTGGGTTTTGCGGCGCCGTGGCGGCGGCTCTGCTCGGCGAGGGGCTGGAGGTCGGCGACGGAGAACACGTGGACGGAGCGCTCTGAGATGGCGGCGACCTGCTTGCCGTCGGGGCTGAGGACGGTGTTGAGGATGCCGGAGCCGCCGCGCGTGGCGTGGGTGCCGAGGAGGGTGCCGCCCTCGACCCGGAGGAGCGAGATCCCGCCGATGCCGGTGGCGATGACTGAGGTGCAGTCGAGGGTGAAGCAGACGCGGTCGGCGGGCATCTGCAGGCGATCCATCGGGAGCAGGCTGTCGCTGCTCAGGTCGAGCAATTGGATCTGTCCGGCGCTGTTGAGGCCGAGCAGGCGCCGGCCGGTGGCGTCGAAGTGGATGGAGTTCCCGCCGAAGCCGTTGAACGCCTTCTTCTTGCCGCTGTCGAGCATCCACACCCGCAGCGTCCCGTCCATCGCCAGCGCCGCCATCCGATCCCCCACCGGGCTGACCGCCACCGCCCGCTGCGCGCGGCCCCGCCCGCCCGGCTCGCGCAATTCCTCGAACATCGGGGAGCCGTCATCCACCCGGAACACCGACACGCTGCCGTTCTCGTCGCCCCAGGCGAGCAGCTTGCCCTTGCGGCTCAGGCTGAGCGCCATGCAGGACACCCCCGGCTGGAACAGCAGGCCGGGCGCGGTCTCGCCGGGGCGGAGGACGGCGACGATCCCCTGCTGATCGGCGGTCGCCAGGGCGCGCGACCAGGGATCGAACGCGGCGGCGGTGACGGGGGCATCGTGGACATGCGGGCAGAATTGATCGACGAGCGACATGCGGATGCGGCTAACCCGCATCGCCCCCTGCCGGCTATGCCGCCCCCCGGTATGTCACGCCGCGCAGCGCAGGATATCGTTAAGCTAAGCAGACGCAATCACCGGGCGATGCCCCAGGAGCCACATGCCGATCTCTGCAATCCCCCGCCGACTCCTGAGCAGGGCGCTCCTGCTCGGGGCGCTCCTCTCGGGCCTCTCTGCCCCGCTGGCCGCGCCCGCGCAGGCCGCCACCAGAGAGGAGCGCGCCCAGAAGTTCACGGTCAAGGCCGCCAGAGCCTTCGACGAAGGCGACGTCAGCAACGCCTTCAAGTTCGCCAACAAGGCGCTCGCGCTCAACCCGCAGGACGTCCACGCCCTGTTCGTGCGCGGGATGCTCGCCTTCAGCATCGGCGGACAGATCGACGGCGAGAACGGCCCGAAGCTCATGGCCGCCGGGCTGCGGGATCTGCTCATGGTCAGCACCCTCGCCCCCGACACCGAGATGGGCAGCATCGCCCGCGACACCGTTATGAGCATGACCTCCCAGAACCCGTTCCCTGAGCCGGCCTATGACTGCCCGCCCGCCGCGCAGGCCGCGCTCAACGAGGCTGAGCGCTGGTACAGCCTCCGCCAGCCCGCGCAGGCCCGCGCCCACTACGAGGCGGCGCTCC
>JBEIQZ010000839.1:0-1642 GCA_040376255.1 Alphaproteobacteria bacterium | reverse complement strand
GCCCACCTCATAGGCAGGCGGCAACCCTCGGAGCGCGCTCAGCCGGTTGCAGAACCGGACTGCATCGAACCACGACACGGTTTTTACTGGACGTAACGCAGAATCAGGCTTCCCCTTGAATCGTGATGGATTCTGCCCGGTAACCACCTGATACAGTCCCTGCGTCACCGGATGCGCCCCGATCCAGAACGGTCGCGTGATCTCCACCTCTTGCTGCTCCTCATCCCCATCCCGTCCCTCCTCCGTCTTCGGACTCCCCATCACAAACCGCCCCGCCGGACAATACGCCATCTCAAAGCGCAAGCCCCCCGCATCATGCGCCTCCCTGTCCCCGGCCCTCCGCTGCGCCGTTACCGGGGCCGCCAGAGCAGACACCGCCCTGGCCGCAGACGGCGGAACTGCATCCGGCTTCGCAGACACCGCCGCATCTGCCTTCATCCTCCGTATCGCCGCCGGATCAAAGACCTCCTGCCGCGCCTCCCCGGAAGGCACCCGGTAGACGAACCGGTACTCTCCCCGCTCATGCCTGAATTCCATTCCATCCAGCGACGGCAGATCCTCCGGCCACTCCCCCTGCGCCTGCCGCCGCGCCTCCGCGATCTCCAGCACCGCGCCCTTGACCCGCAACACCCCGCGCACCGCCGCCTCTGCGCGGCTCAGCCGCTGGACGAGCCCGCCCGCCAGCCACACCTCCCGCTCCGCGCCCCCGTTCAGCCACACTGTCAACCCCTTCCCCATCCACAGCCGGACGCGCATCGGATGGCTCCCCTCCCACAACACCTGCAACGCCTCAGGCAGCGCCGGGGCCGCAGGCACCCCGCTCAGCAGCGCCGCGTTCGCCCCGATCTTCGGCGCCGGGGGCGCGAGCATCACGCTCATCCGTGGCATCGCGCCGGGTGCCACACCGCACGCGCCCCGGAGCCGCTCCACCGCATCCCGGCACTTCGCCACGCCGAGCATCTCCGCCCACACCCCTGCGCCCTTCGCCGCCTCCTTCAGATCTGCCGCCTTCAACAGCAGATTGTCATCGTTTCCGCGCGTCTTCCACAGCCCCGGCGCCTCGGCCAGCACCCGCAACGACACCGCGATCAGCCACGCCGGGAACCGATCCATCTCCGGCCCGAAGTCCGCCACTGTCCGCGCGGGGTGCTGGTAGTTCGGGTGGCCCGCCTCTGTCCCCCGCCCGGGCTGCATCCCCGGCACGAACATCCCGTCGTAGTCCACCACCCGGAGCTGTCCGCCCTCCTCCACCATCAGGTTCCCGTGCTGCAGATCTCCGTGCGCGAACCCGCGCCGCTCCATGTGCAACGCGAGCGCCTCCACCTGTTCCGCAAGCGCCCGGACCTTCGCTCCGTCGGTGTGGTTCGCCTCCAGCCACGGGCCCAGCGTCTTCCCGTTGACCCACTCCAGCTTCACCGCCGGGTGCCAGACGCCTTTGACGAGGATGCCCTGCGGCTGGTACGCGAACGGGACGAAGAAGCCGGAGAAGTCAGCCTTGAGGAAGGCGCTGATGGCGGCGTAGCGGGCGGCGACGCCATCGACCTCGCGGGTGAAGAGGCGGACGGCGTACTGCTTCGGGCCGCAGGTGAGGCGATAGGCGATGGCAAAGTTCCCGGAGGCGGCCATCGGGAGGCCCATCCGG
>JBEIQZ010000699.1:0-2552 GCA_040376255.1 Alphaproteobacteria bacterium | reverse complement strand
GTGCGACTTCAGCGCCAACGGCTACCGCCTCCCCACCGAGGCCGAGTGGGAGTACGCCGCCCGCGCCAATCATGGCTCCCGGTCCGCGGGTGGGAACAATATGGAGGAGGTCGGGTGGTACAACGAGAACAGTGATGATAAGGCACATATAGTAAAGCAAAAGAAAAAGAATGGTTTTGGTTTGTATGATATGAGTGGAAATATTTGGGAATGGTGTTGGGATTTTTATGGGGAGTATCCAGCCAGTACAGTAGCACAACCTGCACTCAACCCGTCGGGCGCTGCAGCAGGCGTCTATCGGGTGAACCGTGGCGGGGGCTGGCTAAGCGATCCAGAGTACGCCCGCGTCTCGATGAGGGGCAGGCTCGCTCCAGGGTACATCTATTTCGGATCAGGTTTCCGTATTGTCAGATCCCTTTCCTGACCCCCCTTCCTTCCCCGGATCCGCCTTTCCGCCTTTCGCCTTTCTCCATTCCTCCTGTTAGACCCCCCCGATGCTGCTCCTCTCTCTCTCCATCGCACACGCCGCTCAGGGCTACCTCCGCTACCCTGACATCCACGACAACCTCATCGCCTTCTCTGCTGAGGGCGACATCTGGACCGCCCCCGCCGCTGGCGGCACTGCGACCCGCCTGACGAGCCGCTCAGAGTCTGAGTGGGTGCCGAAGTTCTCCCCTGACGGCAAGTGGCTGGTCTATGCGGCGTCCACCGGGTCGAACGTGGACACCTACCTGATCCCTGCTGGCGGCGGGACCCCGACGCGCCTCACCTGGAGCCCTGCCCCTGAGGAGCCGGTGGGGTGGATGCCGGACGGCAAGAGCGTGATCGTGCGGGGGCGCGGGACGGATCCGAACGGGGTGTGGCGGCTGTACACGGTGCCGGTGGGCGGCGGGGATCTGACGGAATTGCCGTTGGGCTTCGGATCGCGGCTGGAGGTCGATCCGGCGACGGGGCTGTGGGCGATGACGCGGCTGGCGCGGGAGGGGGCGACGTGGAAGCGGTACCGGGGCGGGTCGGCGGACGACATCTGGGTGGGCGATCCGGAGAAGGGGGACTTCAAGCAGGTGGCGGCGCACGACGCGCAGGATCTGTTCCCGATGTGGGGGGGCGGGCGGCTGTGGTTCCTGTCGGATCGGGGGGGGGACGGCGAACCTGTGGTCGGCGGGGGCGGACGGGAGCGGGCTGAAGCAGCACACAGCGTTCAGCGAGTGGGACGCGCGGTGGCCGTCGATGGGGCCGGACGGGCGGATCGTGTTCATGTACGCGGGGGATCTTCACGTTTTTGATCCGAAGTCGGGCACAGAGAAGAAGGTGGAGATCGACCTTCCGGGGGACGGGCGGATGCTGGCGAAGCGGTACACGGATCCGCTGCAGTACCTTAGCTGGTTCGCGCTGGCGCCGGACGCGGATCGGGTGCTGGTGACAGCGCGGGGGGATCTGTACTCGATGCCGGTGAAGCCGGGGCTGACGCTGCCGGTGACGCAGGGGAGCGGGTCGCGGGAGAGCTACGGGGATCACTCGCCGGACGGGAAGCGCGTCCTGTACGTGACGGACGCGGGCGGGGAGGAGTCCATCGTGACCGCCGACGCCTGGGGGCGGGGCGAGCAGAAGACGGTGAAGGCGTCGGGGAAGCGGGGATGGCATTTTGCGCCGGTGTGGAGTCCGGACGGGAAGCGGGTGGCGGTGGCGGACGAGACGCGGACGCTGTACATCATCGCGGCGGACGGCTCGGCGACGACGACGGTGGACACCTCGACGCAGGGGGAGATCACCGACTATGTGTGGAGCCCGGACGGGCGGTACCTGGCGTACAGCCGGTACGACGAGCGGGACTTCTCGACGGTGTGGGTCTATGACACGCAGGACGGCAAGGGCCGGATGCTGTCGACGGGTTCGACCTCGGATCAGAGCCCGGCGTGGGATCCGGAGGGGCGCTACCTGTACTTCCTGTCGGCGCGCTACGTCGATCCGGTGTTCGGGGAGCGGGATTTTCAGGCGGTGCCGCTGTACGGGACGCTGCCGGTGGCGGTGCTGCTGCGGCCGGACGTGGCGCACCCGTTCGCGGACAACGCGGGGCTGCCGCCTGCGCCGCTGAACCCGGCCCCGCAGGCGAAGGCGGAGAAGGCGAAGAAGGAGAAGAAGAAGAAGGACAAGAAGCAGAAGGAATTGGAGCTGGAGGCGACTGAGCAGCCGATCGTGCCGGTGGTGATCCAGTGGGAGGGCATCGGGCAGCGGCAGGTGAACGTCCCGATCCTGCCGGGGAACTACGGCGGGCTGAAGGCGACGGCGGATCGGATCTTCTTCTTCGCCTCGCCGCGCACGGGGCTGAACCCGGCGTGGGAGTACGGGCCGGCGGCGCTGATCATGTTCACGTTCGAGGATCGGATGCTGAACCTGTACATGGATCGGGTGTACTCGTATGACCTGCGCCCGAAGGCGGAGCAGCTCGCGGTGCTGACGGAGGTGGGGCTGTACGTGTTCCCGACGCAGGGGTCGCCGGGGTTCGACGGCTGGGAGTCGGGGCGGGTGCGGCTGGAGGATCTTGTGCTGTC
>JBEIQZ010000241.1:0-8624 GCA_040376255.1 Alphaproteobacteria bacterium | reverse complement strand
GGCTGGGCGGGCTGCTGGGCGCGGCGGCGACGGCGCTCGGCGGGGAGGAGGCGCGGCAGACGGCGGCGGTGGTCGGCGTGCTGTCGAAGCTCAACATCGACGCGTCGAAGGCGGCGATGGTGGCGCCTGCGGTGCTGTCGTTCCTGAAGAGCCGGCTCGACGCATCGACGGTGAACACGATCCTCCAGCTCGCGCCGATGCTGGCGGGGCTGGTGGGCGGCGCGGCAGCGGCTCCGGCAGCGGCTCCGGCGGCAGCCCCGGCGGCGGCTCCGGCTGAGGAGGAGGGCGGGCTTGGCGGGCTGCTGTCGGGCTTTCTGAAGCGGTAGACAGCGTCCGCCGCTGGCTCAGAACAGGCTGATCGCCCACGCCGTCCCGGCGCTCATCAGCAACACGCCCGCGATCAGCAGCCCCATGCAGCCCATGCAGCCGGACTTCGCCGGGGGCTGGCTCCCCGCGTCGGGGGTGGAGCGGGTGGTCTTGATACCGGTGGTGGCGGCGGAGGTGCTGGCGCTCATGTCGTAGGAGTTCTGAACCTTGGATTTTGCGCGGCGCTCCTCCTCGGCGCGGCGGGCCAGCTCCTCCTGACGCAAGGCTTCGGCCTTCTCGGCGGCGATCTGCTTGTGGACGTCGGCCTTCGCGCGGATGATGACCGCCTCAGCGACGAGGACGGCGCCGAGGTAGCGGTAGCTGGAGAGGGCGTCGAGGGCGGTGGCGATGACGCCCGTGATCCGGTCGGCGGAGCCCAGCACGCCGGGGAGCTTCTCCTGGCACCAGTCTGAGAGCGGCTTGGAGAAGCTGGCGGCCTGCCCGAGCAGGTTCTTCAGCGTCCCGGTCAGCCCGGCGAGCATCCCCTGGGCCTGCCCGATGTCGGCCCCGGCCATCGAGGCGAGGCGCTCGGCGTTGGCGGCGGCCTGCTGGTCGATGATGTTGTCCATCACGTTGAGGCTGCCGGAGGCGAGGTTGTCGGCGAAGGGCAGCACGACGTCGACGGCGACGTACCAGACCAGCAGCGAGCGCCCGGTGTCGCTCCCGACCAGCGTCTTGACCTTGTCGGGGACGGAGCCCTCATAGAGCTGGCTGGTCGCCCAGGCGAGGCCGAGCGCCTTCAGCCCGGCGTCGGCGGCCTGCTGCGGGTCGACCTCCAGCGCGCCCGCCTGACCCCGGAGGCCCTGGTAGCCCGCCTTCAGCCCCGAAAGCAGCGCGATCCCCTTGTCGCCCTTGTCCATCATCTCGAACGCCTTGAGCGCCGCCTGCGGCCCCGGCTCCAATGACAGCTCGTCGGCCCGCGCCGCCACCCGCGCCACGAGCGCCGGGTCGAGGCCCGGATCGAAGCGGCTGACCGCCTGCTGCAGCGACGCCGGGTGGCGCCAGTCCGGCACGAAGGGCATCACCGAGAGCAGCCCCTTGACGGTGCGGACGGCGTAGTCGGTCTCGGAGAATTCAGTGAGGATCTCTGACAGGCGCTTCATCAAACAGTTCCTTCGGGGATTGGGAGAGGGAGGGGCGCCGGTTTCTCTGCCTGCGGCGGCAATTCCTGGCGCAGCGCCGCCTCGATGGCGAGCCGCGCGGCGAGGAGCCGGTAGACAGGCAGGACGTCGGCGGCGGTGGCGACGGCGCTGGAGATGGTGTCTGCAGTGGCGATGGCGGCGGGCAGGTAGGCGCGGGCCTTCTCAGCCATGCCCCGCGTGTGGCCGCTGACCGACTGGATGATCTCCTCCAGCGGCTGCGTCAGCCCGTTGATCATGCCGGTGGCCGCCTCGCCCGCTCCCGCCCCGGCGGCGAAGTCGAGCCGGTTCAGGTGCTTCGTCCCGTAGCGGCTGAGCAGGCTGGAGAAGAAGCTGCCCGCCCCCACCGCCGCGTCGTCCGCGAACGGCAGGCAGATGTCGGCGGCGGCGTACCACACCAGCAGCGACTGGCCCGCCGGGGTCTCGCGGAGCTTGCGGATCTTCTCCGGCGGAGAGCCGCTGTAGAAGCGGTGCGTCATCCAGGCGATCCCGGCGGCCTTCAGGATGGCGTCGGCCCCCTGCTGCGCGTCCGATTCGAGCGTCTTCTTGCGCCCGCCGAAGAAGAAGGCGAACGCCGAGCGCAGGCCGGTGAACACGGACAGCCCGATGTCCCCCTTGTCGATGGCGTCCGCCACCTTCAACGCCTGGATGTACTCCGGCGAATTCAGCCGCGCCCGCGCGCGCTCCAGACCGTCGTCGTCCAATTCCGGCGCCACCAGCAGGCGGGCCTCGTCGATGGAGTGGTAGAAGACCGGTTCGGTCGAGCTGGGGACGGCGGTGCTGAGCGCAGAGAGCAGCTTGAAGGTTGCATCATCGGCGCTGAATTGAGAGAGGAAGCCCTCGACGCTGATCGTGCTCATTCAAGCGATATAGCCTGTCCAGGGGTGGGAGGCATACAACAGCTCAGTGCTTGTCTTTGTCGGGGGCGAGCTGACCTTCGGCCTGGAGTTTGTCATAGAGGTCGCGCTTCGGGGCGGAGAAGCGGTTGGGGGCGTCGGCGGAGGTGTCGGCGAGGGAGGAGACGACGCGGTCACCGTAGCGGTTCATGAGCTGGCCCTTGACCTGATCCTTGATCTGCTTCAGCAGGTCACGCGCGATCCCCATCCTGTCCTCCCGGCGCTGTACAGCAGCCTTCCACAAAGATAGCCGTTCCCTCCTGTGTCGCACAGTGCGCTGAATCACCGAAACCCCGGAACCTCTCCCGTTCCCAGACCTCTTGCCCGACAGATTTCCCTGACCCCTCCCGGCTGGCCCGGTGGACGCAGCGGGCAAAACCACGATAGAGAGTCGTCGTGACGAGTACTACTGCCCGCTGCGTTCACCAAGGGCTCGGGCCAGCCGTCGCGCGCCTGTGCGCGCGGGGGGAGGCACCAGCGCCAGCGCGAGCGCAGCGCAGTGCCGATGCGGGGGGTAACCCCCGCAAAAAACAGGGGGCAAGAGTGTCTGTTAATACTGTTGGCCACGAGCCTGGATTTTCGATCTGGATCGCCCGGCTGCCGGAGCCGGATGGTCCCTATGGGATCCGGTTTGAGATGACGGAGGGGAAGGGGGTGTTGCGGGTGGCGCGTCCGGGGGTGTTGATCGAGCCGCCGGCGCGGGCGCTCGGGACGGAGTTCAGGCTGACGGCGGCGCAGATCCAGAGCAGCCGGTTCCAGCATGTGTGGGGGCGCGGGGCGTTCCGGCAGACGCATGTGCTGCACCGGATCGGGCTGGAGGAGCTGGGGCTGCTGCCGATCGGGCATTGGGTGGAGATGGCGGCTGAGGTGGAGGGGGGGGTCCACTGCCTGATCGTACCGGAGCAGGATGTGCCGGAGGAGGACGAGCCGCTGCCGCTGGGGGAGGCGGACGGGGAGGATCTGGAGGCGGACGGGACGGTGATGGCGGACATGTTCGTCTCGGAGGCGGACGAGGAAGACGGGGGGGATGAGGAGTTTGATATTGAGCAGGTGGAGTCCGATCCGGAGACGCCGGGGCCGACGCTGGTGCCGTTCGGGGAGAGCAGGACGGGGCTGACGGCGCGGCCGGTGCAGCCGCTCCCCGCGCCGGGCCGGGGTCACGGGGCGGCAGATGCGGGCCGGGAGGATCCGTATGTGTTGATCGAGCAGCTTAAAGGCAAGCTGGACGAGGCGCGCCGGAAGAACGTGGAGATGGAGCGGCAGATGGCGATCCTGAAGGCGCGGCTGGAGGTGATGGAGGGGAAGCGGCTGGCGGAGGACTGGGGGTTGCCGGAGGAGTATGAGCCGGGCGGGCCGACGCAGAAGATGGTGCCGGGCTGGCGTCCGACGAGCCGGCGCCGGTAGGGAGCGGGGAGGGAGCGGGGAGCGGGGAGGGAGCCGACGGGTTAAGGGGGCGGGATGTCCCGACGCACTGACCGTATCGCCTCTGTTTTGATGTCCGAGCTCTCCCGCATGTTGCGCGAGGACGCCAAGGATCCCCGCATCATCCCGATCAGCATCACTGAGATCCGGGTGAACCCGGATCTGTCGGTGGCGACGATCCGGTACGTCCCGCTCGGCGGGAAGATGACCCCGGGGCTGGTGGAGGCGCTGGCGGACAGCGCCCGCCGCTTCCGGGGGCCGGTGGGCCGGGTGCTGGGGACGCGGATCTCGCCGGAGCTGCGGTTCGAGTACGATCTCAATTTCGAGCATGCGGATCGGATCAACCGGCTGCTGGCGAATCTGCCGCCGCCGGCGCGGGAGGATGAGGAGGAAACAGGCGGCGCGGACGTCGCGGGCGCGGATCCGCAGGCCAGGGAGCGTTGATGCCTGCCGGGCCGCCTGTCGCCGGTTCTGTCGCCGGCTCTGAGGGGGAGGGGGACTGGAGCGGTTTTCTGGTGGTGGACAAGCCGCCGGGGCTCAGCTCGCACGACGTCGTCGCGATCCTGCGCGCGGTGACCGGCATCCAGAAGGTCGGCCACACGGGGACGCTCGATCCGTTCGCGACCGGGGTGCTGCCGCTCGCCCTGGGGCGGGCGACGCGGCTGATCCAGTACCTCGACGAGTCGCAGAAGGTCTATGACGCGACGGTGCAGTTCGGCGTCGCCATGGACACGGGCGACCCGACGGGGCAGCCGGTGGCGACCGGCCCGATCCCGGTGCTGGAGGAGCGCGGGCTGCTCCAGGCGCTCGCCGGGTTCATCGGGGATCGGATGCAGACCCCGCCGCGCTACTCGGCGGTGAAGATCGCGGGGCGGGCGCTCTACGACTATGCGCGGGCGGGGACGGAGGTGGAGGCGAAGGCGCGACCGATCCACATCAGCGCCATGGATCTGCTGGAATTCCATCCCTCGGAGACGGATGCAAGCGTGCAGATCCGCATCCACTGCAGCCGTGGCACCTACGCGCGGGTCATCGGGGAGGAGCTGGGCGTGGCGCTCGGCACGGTCGCCCACCTGACCGCGCTCCGCCGCCAGCGCAGCGGGCCGTTCTCGCTCGATCCGGCGTCCACACCGCCTTTGAGCCTCGCGCAGCTCGCCGGGATCGTGGCGGGGACGCCGGAGTGGACGGCGGTGTTCCGCACCGGCCGGCGGGAGGATCGGGTGCGGTGGCGCAGCCGGGAGGAGGTGCTGGCCGGGCTCCAGCCGTTCCGCATCCAGCCGCGCGCGGTGCTGGCCCACCTGCCCGCCCTCACCCTCCAGGAGGCGGACGCCCGCCGCTACCGGCAGGGCATCCTGCCGCCGGAGGCCCGCGCGCTCCTGCAGCGGGTCAACCTCCCGCTGCTCCTGATCGCGGCGGGGGAGGTGATCGGGGTGCATGTCCCGGCGGGGTCTGCCGCTGCCGCTCAGCCGTCGAACGGGTCGTCGAGCAGCTGAATCGCCCCGTCCGTCCCGACGAGCGCCAGCAGAAAACACCCCTCCGTCCACGGGCTGCCCGGCCCGGCGCGGGCGAGCATCCAGTGATCCCCGGCGCGCTGCAGGCGGCTCTGCTGTGCGCCGGAGAGCGCCTGCTGGGCGAGCGGGTCGCTCAGGTCGCGGGCCTTCACTTCGACGAAGCGCACCCTGCCATCGCGGGCGGCGATGAGATCGATCTCAACGCCTGCCTCGCGGTGGTTGCGGGCGAGGATCTGCCAACCTTCAGATTGGAGATGCGCGGCGACCAGCGCCTCAGCGTCGCGGCCCCGGCGGTGACGCGCATCCATCTGCAGCCTCTCTCTTCAGAGACTAGCGCTTGCCCAGTTCCTTGAGGCGGGCCGCCTTGCCGGCCAGACCGCGCAGGTAGTAGAGGCGGGCGCGGCGCACGACGTGGCGCACCTTGACCTCGACCTTGTCGACGGTGGGCGAGAAGACCGGGAAGATGCGCTCGACGCCGACGCCGAAGCTCACCTTGCGGACGGTGAACATCTTGCGGGAGCCGGTGCCCTTGATGGAGATCACGGTGCCTTCAAACACCTGGATGCGGACCTTCTCCCCGTCCTTGATGCGGACGTGGACGCGGACATCGTCGCCCGGCGCAAAATCGAGCGTCCGGCCGCTCACGATCTCCTGCTCAACTGTCTGTACGAGATTCATAGCCTTCCCATAGGTGGCGGGCCAGTTATCCGGTATCCTCTGTACTGGCAAGCAGGAACTTCAGTCTATCCCAGAACCATGCCTTTCCCGGTCATGATCAGGATAGCCGCCACTGCGGCGAAGAAGGCGGGGACGCCGAGCATCGCCCAGATGCGGGTGGCGCGGTGGTAGGCCGGAGGGAGGGGCTGGCCGGTGTCTGCGGCGATTTTGGCGAGCGAAGCCATGCGGTATTGGAGGAAGAAGGCGGGGAGCCAGGAGATCCCGGCGACGGTATAGAGGACGATCCCGGCGGTGATCCAGGGCGTGCTGAGCGGCAGCCCGGCGGTGTGGGCCATGCCGAGCCCGGTCAGCGGCAGCAGCACCCCGGAGGGGATGGTGAAGATCCAGTCGGCGCGGATCACGCCCTGCAGCACGAAGGCGATGGCCTGCGGCTGGCCGCTGTGGTCGGCGGCGAGCTTGTAGAACACGGAGGCGAGGCCCGCGCCGAGGACGAGGGTGGCGCTAAGAATATGGGCGACCTTCAGCAGCACATAGATCATGTTTTTATTCTTCTTCTAAGCACATCATCGCGAGGATGGCGCCCATCAGCGGGATGTTCTTGGTGAGCGGGCCGTAGGGGTGGACCCACCAGTGGGTCTGGGTGAACAACAAAAAAACGCTGAACGAGGAGATCATGAGCAATTGGAGGCTCCCGAGCAGGCGGACGCGCCAGCCGACCGCCGTGAGGAGGCCGAGCGGGATCTCCAGCAGGCAGAGCGCGTCGAGGAACCGCTCTGCGGCGGGGCCGGTGAAGCCGGAGTCCCCGAGCATCCCGTAGCGCATCTCCGGGGGGACGGCGAACAGGCAGAACACACCGGTCGCCACCCACACCGACGCCACCGAGAGCCGGAGCGGCAGGCGGAGCATCGACAGCCGGGCATGCCAGCGATCCGCCTCGGTGCAGGGGCCGAGGCCCGCCGCGAGCGTCCGGGGCGCGAAGCCGAAGGCGCGGGTGAAGGCGTCGGGCGGCGCGGCGTTCCCGGCGAGCAGCATCGACAATTCATCTGAGGTGATCGGGCCGATCCCGGTGATGTCCGCGATCTTCGCCCCGGCGCGCACCAGCCCGACGGGCACCTGCACCGCCCGCAGCGGCCCGGCGCCCATCCACGCCCGGAGCCGCGCGAGGAGGTCGCGGAATTCGAGCGTCTCCGGCCCGGCGGCGTCGACGGCGCCCCGGATCGAGGGGTCGGCGACGGCGCGCACCACGGCTGCGGCGAGATCGGCGACGTGGATGGGGGCGAGGGGCTGGCGGCCGTCCCCGATCAGCGGGGTGATCGGCAGCGCGGCGAGCCCCCGGAACAGGGCCATCGAGTGATCCCCCGGCCCGTAGACGATGGAGGGGCGGAGGATGAGCGCGCCGGGGCTGATCTCCAGCAGCCGCCGGTCGGCCATTGCGCGCCAGCGGAAGTAGGGTTCGGGGCGGTCAGGCAGGTCGCCGGACGGGGTGCCGAGCGCAGAGATCTGGATGATGCGGAGGTTCCTGGCGGCGGCGGCCTCGAACAGCGCGACAGGCGCGCGGCCGTGCAGCGGCTCAAAGCGGGCGGCGCCGGTCTCCCGGATGATGCCGACGGCGTTGATCACCGCACCGATCCCGTCGAGCCGGGGCGCCCAGACCTCCGGGGAGGTGTCGGTGGCGAAGTCGCCCTGGAGGGAGTTGGGGCGCGCGGCCTGATCAGGGGTCCTGGCGAGGCAGCGGACGTCATGACCGGCGGCGCGCAGGGTGGTGAGCAGGTGGCCGCCGATGAAGCCGGAGGCGCCGCAGAGGAGGATGCGCATCGCTTCGCTGTAATCCGTCCGTCCAGAGATTGCCTGCCGGATAACGTGGAGTATACTGGTGGCGTCTGAGGTGTATGTGCAGCGTCTCCCCGCCGGGTATCTTGTCATTACCGCACTCCTCCTCTCTGCCGGGTGCAGCCCCGATCAGTCCTTCACGACCTCCGCGAAGTGCGACGGGCTCGCCAGCCGCGACGAGAAGACGGTGGACGCGCCCTTCGACGCGGACGGGGACGGCTACTTTGATCTGCGGAACCCCGACTGTGTCTCGACCTACGGGGCTGAGAACCTCGACTGCGACGAGACGGACGCCGCGATCCACCCGGACGCCGACGAGATCGTCTGCGACGGCGTCGACAACGACTGCAGCGAGGAGACCCCGGACGTCATCGACAACGACCTCGACGGCGTTGACGCCTGCACCGACTGCGACGACACCAACAACACGGTGAAGCCGGGCGGGGTGGAGGTCGACTGCGACGGGATGGACAACGACTGCGATGCGGCCACCCCGGACGGCGACGAGGACGCGGACGGCGACGGCTTCAACGCCTGCGAGGACTGCGACGATCACAACTCGGCGCAGAATCCCGGTGAGGGCGAGTTCGACTGCAACAACGTCGATGACGACTGCAATGAGGCCACCCCGGACGGCGACGATCTGGACGGCGACGGCTTCATCGAGTGCGACGACTGCGACGACAACGAGGCGCTGGCCTTCCCCGGCAACGACGAGGCCTGCGACGATGGCATCGACAACAACTGCAACGGCGACACCGACGAGAATTGCTCCACCAGCT
>JBEIQZ010000639.1:0-3083 GCA_040376255.1 Alphaproteobacteria bacterium | reverse complement strand
GGCGGCGGAAGCTGTAGCGGCCCCAGAGGTGGGGGCCCTCCATCTGGATCTCTTTCTCCATCTGGACGTCGGTGTAGCCGTGAACCCACCCGAAGTGGCCGATGTCGACGCTGTTCTCGGTGGTCTCCTGGGGGTGGCCGCGCAATTCCCACTTGTGCATGGCGAAGGGGGACCAGCCGGTCATGTCGAGGGCAGGGATCTCCCAGTCGGGCGGGGCGTCGGCGGTGTGCCACCAGGCGAAGAGGAGGCCGTGTTTTTCGGTGACGGGCAGGCAGCGGAGTTTTGCGGCGGGGGGCTTTGTGTTGTAGCCGGAGGCGGTGCACTGGCCGGTGCCGTCGAAGCGGAAGCCGTGGAAGGGGCAGCGGATCTCGGCGCCGATGACTTTTCCGCCGTGGGCGAGGTGGGCGCCGAGGTGGGGGCAGTGGGCGGACTGGACGTGCGGCTGCCCGTCCGCGCCGCGCCAGAGGATCCACTCAGCGCCTGCGATGCGGATCGTGCGGAGATCGCCGGGGCGCAATTCTGCGCTTAGACCGACGAAGTACCAGGTGTTCGGCAGGGGGAGGGCGTTGGCGTATAGGGGGACGGGGAGGGCGTTCATCATCTTTACCATACGGACAGATCAGTTAACCGGATCGCGCTTCAGCAGCCCCATCCGGGCTGCGCGCCACTGTATCACCGGGATCATGCGTCGGCCCCATGTCATCCGACGGATGGAGGCGTGGGGGTCGACGAGGTGGGACTCCGGCGGTTTTTCACCGAGCTGCCGGAGCAATTCGCCGAGCGGGACGGTGAGCTTCTCCTCCAGTTGGACGAAGTCGGCGAGCAATTGAGCCAGCGGGCGGAGCAGCGGGCCGATCCCGTAGCGCACCTGGTAGCCGCCCATCACGAACAGACCCCGGTGTTCCGGGCGCAGCATCCCGGCGTAGAGCTGCGGGGTCTTGCCGATCACCGGGACGGTTCCTTCAGGGAGGAAGGGGAAGGCGACGTCGAAGCCGGTGCCGAGGGCGATCAGGTCGTACTCCTGGCTGACCGGGGCGGAGGGCTGAGCGGAGGGCTGAGCGGGGGGCTGGCGGAAGGTGACGGTGCGGCCCCCGACGGAGGCGACGTCGGGGCGGACGGTGAGGCGGCCGTGCTTCAGGTAGTGGAAGACCTCGGTGGAGACGGAGGGGTGGGCCTCGAAGATGTCGTGATCGGGCAGCGGGAGGCCGTAGGCGGCGTAGTCGCCGACGACGACCCTGATCAGCGCCTTGATGACGAGCCGCTGGATGGCCACCGGCAGCCAGGGCTGCATGAGCTCGACGGTGGGGCGGCCCATCAGGGTCTTCGGGACGAACCAGTACCCGCGCCGCAGGCTCCAGTCCGCCGACGCGCCGACCCGCGCCGCCTCGGAGGCGAGGTCGCAGCCGGAATTGCCGCCGCCCAGCACCAGCACCCGCTTGCCTCTGAGCTGATCGGGTCGCTTGTAGTCCTTGGAGTGCAGCACCTCGCCGGTGAAGTCTTTGATCCACGGCGGGAAGCTGCGCGCCCAGTGGTGGCCGTTGCAGACGATGACGCCCCGGTGCAGCGCCGCTGTGCCGTCGGTGAAGCGCACCCGCCAGCCCCCCTCCGCCCGGTCGCCTTCGGGGCGCAATTCCGCGACCTCGCGGTGGAAGGTGAGGCGGTCGTAGAGCTTGAAGTGTGCGGCGTAGTCCTGGAAGTAGCAGTGCATCTGGGCGGCGGAGGGGAAGTCCGGATAGTCGGCGGGCATCGGGAAGTCGGTGTACTCCGTCGTCCGGCGGGAGCTGATGATGTGGGCGGTCTCGTAGACCCCGTGCGCCCAGTTCCCGCCGACGTCGCCGGTGGCCTCGACCTGCTCATAGGGGATCCCCGCCTCCGCGAGCGCCTTCGCCATCGCCAGCCCGGTCGGCCCCGCGCCCAGCACCAGATACGGTCTCATCCTTCCCTCCTGTCCGGAGAGTTGAACATAGTTCAAGACATGCGGAAGGACAAGCGGATAGGATCTCCTCCAGCGGAGGCATGCATGGAGATCAAGGGGAAGGTCGCGGTGGTGACGGGCGCGGCGGGCGGGATCGGGGAGGCGACCGCGCGCGCGCTGGCGGCGGCGGGGGCGCGGGTGGTGCTGGTGGACGTGCAGGCGGAGGCGCTGGAGCGGGTGCGGGCGGGGCTGCCGGGGGCGCGGGCGTATGTTGTGGACGTGTCGGACGCGGCGGCGGTGGTGCGGCTGGCGGCGGAGGTGGAGCAGGTCTGCGGCGGGGCGCAGATCCTTATAAACAACGCGGGGATCACCATCGTCGGCAGCTTCGAGGCGCACACTGAGGCGGACTGGGCGCGGGTGATGGGGGTCAACCTGTTCGGGGTCGTCAACGGCTGCCGGAGCTTCCTGCCGCAATTGCGGCGGCAGGGCGGGTGGATCGTGAACGTGTCGAGCATCTTCGGCATCGTCGGGGTGCCGGGGCAGACTGCCTACTGCGCGTCGAAGTTCGCGGTGCGCGGTTTTTCGGAGGCGCTGTGGGAGGAGCTGCAGATCGGCAACGCGGCAGGTCAGGCCGGGAACAGGGTGGGGCTGACGGTGGTGCATCCGGGCGGCGTCCGCACCGGGATCATGCGCGACGCGCACATCGCCTCCGGCCAGCCCGACGCCGTCAGCTCGCTCCGGTCATTCTTCGAGACAAAGGCGATGCACCCGGCGAAGGCGGCGGCCCGCATCGTGGGCGCCATCGGGCGGGAGCAGCACCGGCTCAGGATCTGCCCGGAGAGCTTCGTCTTTGACTGGCTGCGGCGGCTCGCGCCGGAGACCGGCAACCGGCTGGCGGTCGAGATGCTCGTCGGCGGGATGGGGCTGAAGCGGGACAGCCTGAGCGGCTGAGGCTGCGCGGCGCGGGCGGTGCTGCGCGGGCGGGCGCTATGCCGGCTGGTGCTGTCTGAGCCAGTCGGCGGCGAGCGCGTCGGTCTGGGCCTGCATCGGGTGGAAGCCGGGGCGCAGATAGTGGAGCAGGCGGCGGACGAAGCCGGGCCCGTTGGCGATCCAGAAGGCCCGGATGCGGGCGCTGCCCTCCGGGTCGCTTCGCGCGGCGCGGGGCGGC
>JBEIQZ010000155.1:0-10943 GCA_040376255.1 Alphaproteobacteria bacterium | reverse complement strand
CGGATGATCTGTGGGGGCGATCCGCCCCCACACCCCGGGGTAGTTAGGGGGACGGGGACGGGGGAAGTCAGGGGGACGGGGGGAGTCAGGGGATGGGGGGATGGGGATCACCGACCCTTCGCCCCGCCGGGGAGAAGGTGGCCCGCAGGGCCGGATGAGGGGCATATCGGCAATGCTTCCCCCGCCCCGGCAGGCCAGCGCCTCAGCGGAGCCAGCGCGGCAACCAGTCCGCACCCGCCTCACCCGCCAACCCATACAGACCTGAACCGTCCACTCGACAGATCCACACCTGCGCCGTTCCTGCGCGCGAGGAGGTGAACGCGAGCCACCGTCCGTCCGGGGAGAAGGCGGGGTGCTCATCGGGGCCGGGGCCATCCAGCACGACGGGCGCGGGGGCTGCGCCGTCGAGGGGGAGGAGGTACAGCCCGATCTCGCGGGGGCCGGTCTGGACGGTGAGCGCGGCGATCCGTCCGTCCGGGGAGATCTCCAGATCGAGGTCTTCGTGGCCGGGGGGCAGGTCGCGGAGGGGGCGGGCGTCGGCGGGGCGCGCCGGGTCCATGCGCCAGACCTGCGCCGCCCCGGATCGGCGGGAGATCCAGAGCAGCTCCGGGGCGGGAGCGGGGCGCCAGCGGGGGCGGACGTCATCGGCGGGGTGGTCGGTGAGGCGGATCGGGGCGGCGCCGTCCGGGCGCATGAGCCAGAGATCAGCGTTGCCGCTGCGGCTGCTGCCGGCGGCGTGGCGGGTGCCGTCCGGGGAGGGCGCGGGCTCGAAGCTGCCGCCGGGGTCGGCGGTCAGGCGGGCGGGCTCTCCTCCGGCGCGGGGGAGGCGGTAGATCTCAGGGGAGCGGTACGCGCCGGGAGCGGCAGGATCGGCCTCCCGCCCGGGCAGGCGCGGGGCGCGGCCCGCCTGTAACGTGTGCCAGTCGGCGCTGACATAGAGCCACTGACCGTCCGGCGACCACGCCGGGCTGCGGATCGAGGGCGCGGGCGGGGCCAGCAGCACCGGCGCGCCCCCGTCCAGCGGCAGGAGCCACGCGGACTCGCGGTGTCCGGCGCCGTCCTCCTCCACGGCGATGATCAGGGCATGGGTGCCGAGCGGATCGGGCGGACCGGGGTAGAGTCGACCGGGGATGCCGGTGATCGCCGCTGCCTCTGCCGAGCTGAGCGGGTGGCGGATCAGCGACCAGCCTGAGGCCGCCTCATGGATGTAGAGCAGGCTCCCGGACGGCGCCCCGGCGTCCTGCCCCGTGACCCCACATCCGGCGAGGAGCAGCCCGATCCCGATCAACCCCGTTCCTCCCGGCCTCTCTGCCTCAGTTGCAGGGCGAGAGCCGCACCGCATCGGCGACCGCGTAGTACCCCGTCGCCGCCCAGCGGGACAGCAGCACCCGGTTCATCCCCGCCGGGAACGTCCACTCTCCGAGCGTGTTCCAGCGGGAGCCGTTGGTCTGCATGTTCACCGTCACGCGCCCGACCTCCCGGTCGGACTCGTCCCAGCCCATGAACGAAAGCGCCGATCCCCGGTTGCTGCTCGCCGTCCACCACGCCTCGACCGTGTAGCACTGCTCCGTCTCAGTCAGGAACCAGAACGAGGCCGGATCGGACACCGACTCGGTCGGGGCGACCCAGTAGCCGGTGTTGTAGTAGCCGCTGGCCGAGGTGCTGCCCCACCAGGCGGAGGACACTTCGCTCATGTACCAGTTTACGTCGTTGAGGGTGTTGTTGCTGTCGATGATGAACGTCCCGGCGGTCGGGGCGGGGCCGGAGCCGCTGCCGCCGGAGCCGCTGCCGCCGGAGCCGCTGCCGCCGGAGCCGCCGGAGCCGGAGCCGCCGCTGCCTGAGCCGCCCGTCCCGGTGCCGCTGCTCCCGGTGTCACCGCAGGCCGCCTTTACCTGATCGAGGTAGCTGCTCCAGGGCCAGGCGGCGCCGGGGTCGGAGCGGTTCCAGGGCTGGAGCTGGCCGTGGCCGACGATGTGGTAGCTGTCGCGCGGGATGGCGTGGCGGTCGGTGACGCCGCAGGTGAGGGCGGCGGAGCGGCTGATGAGGCCGGAATTCCACGAGGTCTGCGAGCCGTAGCCCGCGTGCTCGATGCCGACAGAGATGTTGTTCATCGAGGTGCCGTCGCGGGAGCACTCGATGCCGCTGTTGTTGTCGCAGTCGTAGTTGGCGGAGATGTGCCACGCCTTCTGATCCTCATCGACGAGCTGGCGCACCTCGGAGCCGCTGTCATTGACGACGTAGTGGGCGCTGACGCCGGAGGAGCCGTTGGCGAGCCAGCTCCAGCAGCCGGAGTAGCTGCCCTCGCAGGTGTGGATGATGACGAAGTCGGCGGAGGCGCCGCTGCGGCTGGAGTAATTGGGCGAGGCGCTCCAGACGGTGCCGCTGTCGCCGGTGCGGGCGCGGCTGTGGGCGGGGGCGCGGTAGCGGGGGCTGACGTCCACCGGAGCGGAGGCATAGCCGTTGGCGTCCACGCCGGTCTGGAGGGCGGCGTAGACCTCGTACCAGACGTACTCGGCGGCGGCTTCGGGGTCGTCGATGCCGGAGTAGCGGGCCACGAGCGGCGCCCACGCGGCCAGATCACCGGTGTCGATGCCCTCTTCGGCGGCCCACTGCTCCAGCAGGGCGGCGGCGGCCAGCGCGCTCGCGGAGGTGTCGGTGCGGACGAGCTCTGCGTCGAGCCCCGCCAATTCCGCCGCCTCCAGAAGCCGATCCCCGCGCAGCCCCATCACCCCGGCGGCGGGCGGCTGCCCGGGGAACTCCTCCTCACCGATCACCGGCTCCACGCCCGTCTCGACCTTGGCGATTGCAAGCAGCAGCGCCTCGGGGACGCCGGTCCGATCAGCGGCGTCCTCAAACGCCAGCTCTGGCGGCGCGAGGTCGGCGGGCTGCTCCTCCGGCATGTTGTTGAGGGACTGTTCACCGCACGCGACCATCATCAACAGGGAGAGCGTCATCCGGCACCTCGGCGCAGAGATGGTACACCTTACCGCACCGGCGGCACAAGCCGGAAGCGCACAGAAAGCGCGAGATGATCGGAGGGCTCGATCTCCGAGGGCATCGGGTACGCCTGCCCCAGCGCGGGCAGCGGCAGCGGCTCCGGCGACTCCAGCCCTGAGTACAGCAGGTAATCGAGCTTCCGCCTGCGCCGGTTGATGTTCGTGGTGTCCCAGGGTCGCTGCGCCCGGCAGCTCTCCGCGAGCCCCGCCGCGTACGCCGCCTGCACCACCGGGCTCTGCGCCGCCGCGTTGAAGTCTCCCGCCACCAGCCACACCGGCCACTCCCCGAGCAGCGCCGTCCGCTCCGCCAGCAATTCCTGCATCTGCAGCGCCCCAATGTGCTGCGCCGGGGCCGTCTCCTCCGGCATCCAGCGCAGGTGGGTACATGCCACCGCCAGCCGCGCGCCCCGCGCCGCCTGCCCATCCTCCTGATCAGGCTGGATCTCCTCCAGCAGCGCGATCAGCGCCAGCTCCCCGCCCTGCTGGTTCGCGTACCTCAGCGTCCGCTCCTCCCGCAGCCGGAACCGCCCGCGCCGCCAGAACACCGCGCAGCCGTCCTTCCGCCCGGCCCGCTGCGCGTACAGGATCTCATGCTCCGGGTGCTGGAGGCGGATCGCCTCGACTACATCCGGCTCCACCTCCTGCAGGCAGCCGACGTCCACCTGCATGCGCCCCAGCCGCCCCAGCAGCCGCCGCAGCCGCTCCCGCCCGTCCAGGTGCGTCGACGGGATACCTGGATAATACTTCTCGCGCACATAGCTCTGCGCCAGCACGTTCCAGGTGAGCGCCAGGATTGTTCCTTCCGTCTGATGTTCCGTCTGATCTCTTGTTTCTGACATGCTCTCTCCTTCTGCTGATACAATAGATCCGACCCATGCCCGACCACCAGGACACCGTTCCGGACATCGCCCTCCCCTTCTCCTGGGATCGGTACATCGGCCTGCTGATCGCCGCGCGCGGCAGCCTGAGCGAGGTCGCCCGCTGCCTGCTGGAGCGCGCCCCCCCTGCCGCCCGCCCCGGCGACCCGCTCACCGTCGAGCGCGGCCTGCGCCGCCTCCGCGACCGCCCCGGCAGCCCGCCCGGCGACAAGTACGGGCGCCTGCTGCTCCGCTGCTTCGGCCTCCCCGCGCTGATCGCCGCCCACGCCCGGCAGCTCGGCCAGTACCACAGCCGCCTCTCGGATCTGCCGATCCCCGTGCGCCGAGAGCAATTGCACGCCTTCGACCTTCCGCCCCTCACCGAGTCCCCCGCCGCCTGGATACACCTCGCCCTCGCCTCCCTCGCCCACCGGGACGGCGACCTCCCCCTGACCCGCCGGCGCGCCGATCTCGCCCGCCTCGCCCTCCCCGGCGCCCCGCCGGAGGCCCGGATCGAGTGGCTGCTGCTCCGCGCCCGCCTGTGCGCCGACGCTGGGGACTGCGCCGACGCCGCCGCCGCGCTCGATCAGGCCGGGGCGCTCCTCGACGCTGCGCCGGACACCGCAGACACCGATGATCGCGCCTGCTATCGCGCCCGCCTGCTCGATCAGCGCGCCTGGCTCTGCAGCCGCCGCTGGCGCGAAGATCCCGGCGTCCTCTCAGAAGCCGCCGCCCTCTACGCCGCCATCCCCGACCCCGACGCGCCCGGCGCCCCGACCCTCCCGCCCTTCACCGGCTTCCGCCGCGCCCACGGCCTCGCCTGGTGCCGCTGGCGCATGGGCGGGCCGGGCTGCCACACTGCCGCCCTCGACCTCGCCGGCGCCGCCGCCCGCCACGCCGGGGACGGCGGCCTGCTCCGCCTGCGCTGCATGTCGCTCCGGCTCCAGGCGCACATCACGCAGGACGCCGGGCAGGACGCCGCGCCGCTCTGGAGGCGGGTCGCGCAGATCGCGGAGCGGCTGGGGGACATCGGGCTCAGGCAGTGAACCCGGCCGCCGCCACGATGAGCCACACCGCCACGACCGGCGCCGCGCACGCCCGCAGCACTGCCCAGCCCCACCACCCGCCGCGCCGCACCCGCCGGATCGCCAGCCCTGCCGCCGCAGCCGCGACCGCGACGCCGATCAATTCCCCGGTGAGCGCCCGCTGCCGGAACAGGAAGTCAGCCCTCCATGTCCACGAGAGCATCACGAACCCGAAAATCGCCACCGCCGACCAGATCGCCGCCTCCAGGGCATGGATCGGCGCGTAGTCGGGCGCCGGGGCTCTGTCCTGCGCCTCTCCCAGCAGCGCCGCCCACGGATCGGGTGCCTGCATCACCCGTCGCGCCGCTCGGTGTGACCGTCCGCGTGGCGGGCGAACCGGCCCTGCTCGCGACCGTGGACCGGATCGCTGACCGGCCAGGGCCAGCCGCCGAAGCGGGTGCGCTGGTAGTCGGTGAACGCCTGCTGGATGCCGACCTGGGAGTTCATGACGAAGGGGCCGTGCTGGACGACCGGCTCGGCGATGGGGCGGGCCTGCAATAACAAAAACTCGACCGGCTCCGCTCCAGCGGTGATCTCCACCTCGGCGGACGGGCGCAGCCGCAGCCCGGTCTTCGCGCGCACCGGCTGGCCCGCGATCCCGGCCTGCCCGCTGAACAGGTAGAGCATCCGGTTGAGGCCCGCCTGCGCCAACGGGAGCCGGAACCGCGCCCCGGCCTCCATGCGGAGCGTCCAGATGGCGATCCCTGAGTCCGGGCGCGAGGCCCAGGACTTCGGCGGCGGCGCCGGGGCCACGGCGTCCTCGAACCGCCCCGCCACAACGACGACCTCCGTCTTCTTCCCTGCGGCGTCCGCGACGACCCGCACCGGGATCGTGTCCGCCCACAGCATCGAGAAGTGCGGCTCCACCATCTTGTCGGCGGCGGGCAGGTTGAGCCAGATCTGGAACAGCTCGACCGGGTTGCCGCCGCTGCGATCCAGCAGCGGGAACATCTCGGCGTGGACGACCCCGCGCCCCGCCGTCATCCACTGCACGTCCCCGCGCCCGAACCGCGCCGCTGCGCCGAGCGAGTCGGAGTGGTCGATCAGCCCGCGCCGCACCAGCGTCACCGTCTCGAAGCCCCGGTGCGGGTGGGCGGGGAACCCCGGCACGGTGCGCCCGTGGTACATGCGCCAGCCGTCGATCCCGGCGAAGTCCTGCCCGATGTCGCGCCCGGCCAGCGGCGCGGCGGGGCCCATCCGCTCGTTGCCCGCCGGGTAGGCGTCGTCGTGGTGGACGCAGAACAGGAACGGGTCGATCGTGTTCCACACGAACCCGAGCGGCGCGGAGGAGAGGACGGGGGAGTATCCGGAGTCAGGCACGGGGCACCTCAGCGGCTTCTGTAGACACCTTATATATTCGGTCCATGCTGCTGCTCCTCGCCTGTATCGCTGACGACAAGCCCGCCGACACCGCAGGCGCCCAGGACTCCCCGCCCGCAGACACCGCCCCCGCCCTCCCGCCCGCCCCCCTCCAATTCCGCTTCCCGCTCCCCGACCCCGCCCTGTTCACCCAGAAGATCGGCGTCGACCACGACCCCGCCGAGTACGAGGGCGCCGGGGACATCCTCTGCGCCGACTACATCGACCGGCCCTTCCCCTGGTGCTACGACGGCCACGACGGCAGCGACTTCATGCTCGACGGCGGCTTCCCTGCGATGGACACCGGGAGCGTGCAGATCCTCGCCGCCGCAGACGGCACCGTCATCGACACCGCAGACGGCAACTACGACCGCTGCCACGCCACCGTCAACGGCATCGACTGCGACGGCTGGCCGCAGGCTGCCAACTATGTGATCGTGGAGCACGAAGGCGGCTGGCGCAGCATGTATTGGCACATGAAGTCCGGCAGCGTCCTCGTCACCACCGGCCAGGCCGTCACCTGCGGCGAGCCGCTCGGCCTCGTGGGCTCCTCCGGCAACTCCTCCGCCCCGCACCTCCACTTCGAGCTCCAGGACAGCGCCGGGACCAGCATCGACCCCTACGCCGGGCCGCGCTCCCAGCCGGAGACCTGGTGGACCGATCAGGGCGACCCGGAGGGCTTCCCCGGGCTGGCCTGCGCCGCCGACTGACCCACCCGCCGGATCACCCCCCGCCCCGCCTCCACCCGCTCCGCCCACCCCTGCTCCCCCGCCTCCCTCCACCACCGCTCCCACCGCTGCGTCACCGCCTCCAGCCCCGCGCACACCTCCCGCACCTTCCCGTAGTGCGCCGCCGACTGCAGCAGCCCCTCCAGCCGATCCGCCCGGCTCCCGAAGCCGACCGGCAGCCCCGATCCCCGCGCCACCCCGAGCAGGTCCGACACCGTAAAAAACCCGCCCGCGCAGACCGGCCTCACCAGGAACTCCGCGATCCCCCGCAGCCCCGTCCGGGGATCTCCGAGCGGGTCTGTCACCGCCGGGAGCGCCCACTGTCCCTCTGCCCGCTGCGCCGCTCCCCGCTGCCATAACAAGAACCACCCGATCCGCAGCAATTCCCGGTGGAACCCGACCCCGTCCACCCCCTCCAGCGCCGCCATGAACCCCGGCACCCACCGCAGCATGAACCCCTCCACCTCCCGCCGCTGCGCCTCCGTCCCCCGCCCATGAACCCACCCGAGCAGCCCGAAGACCTCCCCGATCTGATCCGGCTCCCGCGCCGCCCCAAGCCCGCACCGCGCCCGGAGCGCCTGCGCCTCCGCCGCGACGTCCCCGCCGCACAGCCCGTCCGCGCTCAGGAACACGCTGGCGAACGGCGGCACCTCCATGTCGATCCGCGCCCGCTCCACCGCGACGATCTCCGGCGTCAGCGGCCCCTCCCAGCCGAGGTGCTCCCGCACCTCCGCGCACCCCTCCGCTGACAGCCCCTGGCAGAACACCTCCCCGATCAGCGAGAACGCCAGCCCCCTCCCCTCACCCGCCCGATCCATCTCCCCTCCCGGGCAGCAGGTACGCCTCCTTGACCGGCCGGAGCGGCCTGTTCAACCAGTGCGGCCGCCGCGTCCCGTCCGGGCTGTGCGTCACCGCCGACCGCGCCAGCGCCAGCCAACGCCGGTACAGCTCCCTGCTCTTGTTGGTGTCCACGAACACGTCCCCGTGCCGCTCCTCCGGCAGCGCCCGCCGGACGCTGATCGCCTTCTGGAGCCAGCAGTGCGCGCCGCTCACGGGGTCGGGCTGGACGGCGTGGGTGAGGTTCTGGTGGACGCCGACGTCCTGCCACCAGATGCGGGCGGTGTCGGGGTCGGGGCTGACCCAGGCGGTCGCGCCTTTGAGCATGTGGAGCGAGCGCCCGCCGCCTTCATGCTCGTCGATCCGGGCGAGGGCGGAGGTCCCCCGGTTCCCGCCTGCGTCCTCGGTGAGCCGCCATCGCCCGAGGTGGTGGCTCATGGCGATGAGGCCGGGCTTGATGCCCTCGGTGACCCAGGCGCGGTCGATGAACCAGCCGATCTCCGTCTCGACCCTGAGCAATTCTCCGGTCTGCACGCCGACCCGGGCGGCGTCCTCCGGGTGGATCCACACGGGGTTGGTGTGGCCGATCTCGTAGAGCCACTTGGCGTTGGCGGAGCGGGTGTGGATGAGGTGGGGCAGGCGGAAGTTGGGGAGCAGGATCATCTCGCCCTTCGCGCGGTCGATCTGATCGGGGGCTACGTGGCTGGGGAGGGGCCAGGGGACGACGCGATCCAGCTCCTTCCAGCCCCAGTCCCGCAGCGTCGGCGAGAAGAATTCGAGCTTGCCGGAGGGCGTCCCGAACCCGGCGCGCAGCACCCCGTCGACCTCGACGCCGACCCGGTGACCGGCGGCGTCGGTGGTGAGGCCCTCGGCGCTCCGGCGGAGCGCAGCGGGATCGGCGGGCGGCGGGACGGGTGCCTCGAAGGGGGCGGGGCGGGCCTTCCCGGTCGCGGGATCGACGGCGGCGTCCTGGACGATCTCAAAACAGCCGTACTTCCGCATGTAGGCCAGCGGCGTCAGCCCCTCTTTTGCCGCCGCTGCGGGCAGGCCGGGGACGCTGTGATCAAAGATCCAGGCCCAGTACTCGTCCTGGCTGACCGGCTCGCCGGGGCGCTCGCGGCTCTCGACCCATTGGCGGATGCCGAGGCTGCCATCGGGGTCCATGCGCCAGGTGAGATCCACCCAGAACTCCGCCTCCTCCCACACCTCGCCGGGGTTGGCCTCCCGCGTGTACTTCACCTTCTTCCCGGCGCGCTCCATCGCCACCCGGCGGACGGGCTGGCGGAAGCCGATCCACTGGCCGCTGTGCGTCTCCTGGCTCATCAGGTCGTGGCGCTCGCCCGCGTGGCCCATCGGCAGGACGTAGTCAGCGAACCACGCGCTCTCGTTCCAGGTGGGCGTCAGGGCGACATGGCAGCGGAATTTCTCCTCGTCGCGGAGGGCTTCGAGCCACATGAAGCCGTCGGGGTTGATCCACATCGGGTTGTAGACGCGGGTGAAGTAGACATCGACGCTGCCGCGCCCCTCGTCCAGGAAGTGCGGCAGCAGGAACGACATCTCGTACATCGCCAGCGGCCACTCCACCGGCAGGTGCAGCCCGTTCCAGGCGTTGAACGGCGGGGGCGCCTTGAACGGCTTCGGCACGAACTTGTCCCAGGTGTTGAGCCGGGTGCCGCCCTCGGCGCCGACGCTGCCGGTGAGGACGTTGAGCAGGAACAGCGCGCGGGCGACCTGCCAGCCGCCCCGGTTGCCCATGCTCGCGGCGCGCCAGACGTGGGCCGCCAGCCGATCCCCGGCGTCGGCCACGCAGCGGGCGGCCTCGCGGATGCGATCCTCCGGCACCTGCGACTCGGCGGCGGCGCGGGCGAAGGTGAAGCCGCTGTACAGGGCGGTGATCGCGGCCTCGAAGTCCTCAAAGCGCAGCTCCGCCGCATCCGTGGGATCGGCGGGCAGGCAGGCGAGGACGGCGGCGCGGGCCTCGGCGGAGAGATCGGCGGCCCCGGCCAGGACGATGTCCCGGGCCTCTGTCAGGAAGGTGCGCCAGTTTACCCACTTCCGCACGAACTCGCGGTTCCACCGCCCCGTCCGCAGCAGGTGGCTGGCGATGGCCAGCAGCACCGTCGTCTCGCTCCCCGGCCAGGTCGGCAGCCACAGATCGCTCTTCGCGGCGGTGTTGGACAGGCGCGGGTCGAGGGTGATGAGCTTCGCGCCGTTCTGCTTCGCCTCCATGATGCGCTGGGCATGCGGGTTGAAGTAGTGGCCGCTCTCCAGGTGCGCGGAGATCAGCAGGATGCAGCGGGCGCGGGCGTGATCGGGGCTGGGGCGGTCGGCGCCCGACCAGAGCGCGTACCCGGCGCGGGAGGCGGCGGAGCAGATGTTGGTGTGCGAGTTGTGCCCGTCCACGCCCCAGGCGGTGATGATCCGGTTCGTATAGTGATCCTCTCCCGGCCGGCCCACGTGGTACATGATGCCGGTGCGGCTCCGCTCCCGGCTGGCCCGCATCTTCGCGGCGATGTCCTCCATCGCCTCCTCCCAGGTGACGCGCTTCCACTTGCCCTCGCCGCGCGCCCCGACCCGCTTCAGCGGATACAGGATGCGCTCCGGGTCGTAGGTCTGGTTGTGGGTCGCAGGCCCCTTCGCGCAGTTGCGCCCCCGGCTGCCGGGGTGGGCCGGGTTGCCCTCGAACTTCCGGATCTCCATCGTCTGCTTGTCGACGTAGGCCAGCAGCCCGCAGGCGCTCTCGCAGTTGAAGCAGATCGTCGGGACGAGCGTGTAGTTGCGCGGGACGCGCTTCGGCCACTCCTTCCCGTCGTGCTCCACCCAGTCCCCCCAGTGCTCGGCGGGCGGGTACCGGCTCAGCCGCCCGTCGGGGTGCTGAACTTCTGTCAGGGGGACGGGCGCGCGATCCGCGACGCTGAACCCCGGCATCGCCACCCCGGCAGCGTTGGTGGCCCCGGCGGCCTCAGCGGGCGGGCGGCCTCCCCGGCGGCTCAGCAGCGAGGCGAGGAAGCGCTCGACGGTCTGTTCAAGGTTGGACATGGCGGCCAGATAACCTTTATTCGCGGGGGTTACCCCCCGCAT
>JBEIQZ010000559.1:0-4029 GCA_040376255.1 Alphaproteobacteria bacterium | reverse complement strand
GCCGCAGACAGCGGTGCTGTCATAGTAGGAGCCGAACACGATGAGGGTGACCGGGTTGCCGTCGCCTTCAAAGGAGACAGAGGGGCAGCTGTATTCGTTGGGCGGCAGGAAGGTGCACTCGAACGAGTCGTCGGCGCGGGCGTCGAGGCAGGTGTCGGAGCCGATCACGTACATGACGGGGTCGAAGGAAGTGGTCTCGGCGACGGTGTCGATGCTGACAGTAGCAGTGTTCCCGAGGATGGTGTCAAAGGTCCAGACATCCCCATCGTTTTCGACGCAATTCCAGTCGCCTGCGTAGCTGTTGCCCTCGTAGGCGTAGTAGGCGTAGGAAAGCGCGTCACAGTACTGGTAGTAGTAGTTCGCCTCGTAGTTGTTGCCTTCGTAGGTCTGGTCGAAGGTCCAGGAGACGTCGTTGTCGTTGACGGTGACGCTGCCGTACTCGGAGTCGTCGAAGGCGACCTGCGTCCAGTAGGGGCCGGCGTAGTAGCCGTAGCCGTAGCTGGTGTAGTCGATCGAGGCGCCGATCTTCAGGGTGTTGTAGTAGGCGTAGTAGCCGCCCTCGATGTGCTCCTCGTCGAAGGCGAACTGGGGGTTGACCTGGATGGTGTCTTCCAGCATCGAGAGGGCGAAGTAGCAGGAGGAGCCGACCTCGTCAGCGGTGGTGGCGGCGACGTCGAAGTTGAAGACGCAGTCGGGGCAGACGCTGGCGTCTTCGGTGCCGGTGAAGGTGACGTTGACGTCGCAGTCGACGGAGCCGGCGTTGTCGACGTACAGATCGAGGCTGCCCGCGATGGTGCGGTTGCCGATGTTGGTGTCCGAGTCGGAGTCGGAGTCGGTGTCCGTATCGGTCTCGTCGGTGCCGACGGTGTCGGAGTCATCGGCCTTCTCATCGCCGGGGCAGCCGGTCATCAGCAGGAGGGCGAGGGGGAGCAGGGGGGTCAGGCGCATGAGATCTCCTTCAGTCGGTCACGGGACAGCCACGATATCCCATGTCACCGACTGTCGCAATCATTCCGAACGCCGGGAGCGGAGTGCCGGATCTGCGATTCCGGGGTACCCTTGGGCCGGATCGGGGGAGCGGGATGTTGTGGTGGTGGCTGGGGTGTCAGTGGGGGGCGGAGGCGCCGGTCGCCGGCGCGCCCAGGCCGGACGTGATCCTGATCACCCTCGACACGACGCGGGCCGATCGCATCGGCGCCTACGGCTATGCGCGGGCGCGGACGGACACCATCGACCGGCTCGCGGCAGCGGGCGTCCGGTTCGAGTACGCGATCTCGCCGCTCCCGCTGACGATCCCGTCGCATGCGACGATGTTCACCGGGCTGCTGCCTTACCACCACAACATCCGCTCCAACGGTGACAACGCGCTCGCACAGGACTTCACGACGCTGGCGGAGCGGCTGAAGGGCGCGGGCTGGCGGACGGCGGCGAGCGTGGCGGCGTTCGTGACCAGCCGGGAGTGGGGTTTCTCGCAGGGCTTCGACGCCTATTTTGACTCGCTCCCGGAGGACGGGGAGCGGAATTTCTGGCACACGGAGCGCAGCGGCGATCTCGTCGTGGACGACGCGCTGGCCTGGATGGCGGCCCAGCCGCCCGGGGAGCCGCGTTTTGTGTGGGTCCATCTCTACGACGCGCACTTCCCGTACAAGGGCTCTTATGACGCGGAATTGGCGTTCGTTGACGATCAGATCCAGCGGCTGGTCGAGGCGGAGGCGGGGCGGGAGGTGCTGTGGGCGCTGATCGGGGATCACGGGGAGGCGCTGGGCGAGCACAACGAGGGGACGCACGGGCTGTGGGTGTACAACGCCACTCAGCGGGTGCCGTGGATCCTGTCCGGGGCGGGCGTGTCGCCGGAGGTGGTGGCGGCCCCGGTCAGCACGGCGGATCTGACGCCGACGATCCTGGCGCGGCTGGGGCTGGCGGTGCCGGAGGGGCTGGACGGGAAGGTCCAGCCGGGATCGGCGCAGACCCCGTACTCGGAGAGCTACCAGCTCGCGGAGCGGTTCCGGCTGGCGCCGCAGCGGGCGGTGGTGGACGGGCGGTGGAAGCTCGTCGCGAACCCGCGCCCTGAGCTGTACGACATCGTCGCTGATCCGCACGAAACTACCGATCTGGCCGCCGCCCATCCGGCGGAGGTCGCGCGGCTCCAGCAGATCCTCGCCGACAAGGGCGCCGCGCCGCCGGGGCGGTCGGATCAGACGATGGACCCGGACACGCTCGCGCGGCTGGCGAGCCTCGGCTACGTCTCCGAGGGCGGGCTGGGCGAGGGCGATCCGCTGCTGCTGCCCGATCCGAAGGACTGGCTGGACGTGTTCGCCGCGCTCGCGCGGATCGAGACGCGCCCGCCGCCGGGGGGGCCGGAGGGGCTGCTGGAGCTGTTCCAGTCGCTCTCGGCGCGGCTCCCGCAGGCGTTCGAGCTGCAGCAGCGGCAGGTGGGGCTGCTGATGAAGCTGGAGCGGCGCGCGGAGGCGATGGAGACGCTCCAGAAGATCGCGGCGGGCTTCCCCGATCAGCCGCGCGTCTGGACGGCGCTCGCGTCGCGGACGGCGGAGCAGGGCGAATTGGCGGCGGCGCTGGACTTCACCCGGAAGGCGCTCGCGCTCGATCCGGGCAACGCCGGCGCGCAGGAGATGGAGGTGCAGCTCCTGTTCCGGCTGGGCCGGGAGGTGGAGGCGGAGGTGGCGGGGCTGCAGTACATGGAGGCCGACCCGCACAATTACGGGGTGGCGGCGGTGCTGGGCCGCTGGTACCTCGGCCGGCGGCAATTGCGCGACGCGGAGATTTTTCTGCGGATCGCGGTCGACGCGGCGAACCCGAAGGTCGGGGCGCGGGTGCAGCTCGCGGCGCTGGCGGAGATGGGGGGCGTGCGGGCCGACGCCCTGCGGATGCTGGCGGACGAGGTGAAGGAGTACCCGGCGAACCTGATGGCGCGCCGGATGATGGCGCGGATGCTCGGCGAGGATCGCCGGTACCCGGAGCAGGTCGTCCACCTGAAGTACCTCGCCGATCAGGATCTCGACGACGTGGATCTGCAGCGCGCGTGGGCGCAGGGGATGTTCAACGCGAAGGACTACGCCGGGGCGCGGCGCGTCGTGGATCTGCTGCTGATCCAGGCGCCGGAGGACGCGGCGGTGGCGCTGCTGCATGCGAACCTGCTGGCGAAAGAGGGTCGGCAGGAGGAGGGACAGCGGGAGTTCGAGCGGGCGAAGGCGCTGAAGGGAGGTTGATGTGGAGCATCTGTGGTTCAAGACGGCGGGGTTGCGCGCGCGGGGGTTGCGCGCGGCGGGGCTGCTCTGGCTGGCGCTGATCGGCGCGCTGGCGCTGGCGCCGGTCTCCACGGTGCTGGCCGCCGGTCAGGCGAAGCGGCCGCTCCAGGAGATGCGGGCGCTGAAGGGGGGCGGGGCGAAGCCGCGCCGGACGGCGGCCAGCCCGGAGGCGAAGCTGATCGCGTGGCGCGCGGCGGTGGCGGATCAGCCGGGATCGGCGTCGGCGCACCTCGGGCTGGCGCGGGCGCTCGCGCTGCGGGGGCAGTGCGCGGAGGCGCTCGTCCACTTCCGGCCGTGGGCGGGGACGGCGACCTTCACCCGGGACGTGGCGCTGGCCGCCGCCCAGTGCGCGGCGCAGGCGGGGGAGGCGGAGGAGGCCGTCGCCTTTGATCGGGCGGCGCTCGCGGAGGAGCCGGACAACGTGCGGCTGCTGACCGCGCTCGCGCTGCACAGCGACCTGGCCGGGGACGGGCCGGGGCTGGCGCAGGCGCTCTGGGCGCTGGAGACCGCCGGGGCGAACGGGGGCGATCCCTCGGTGTCGGCGCGGGCGATGATCGCGCTCCGGCATGGGGACGTCGGGGGCTTCGATCTGTGCCGCAGCCTGTGGCGGCGCGCCGGGTGGACGGAGGGGCAATTGTTCCCGCTGGAGGCGGCGCTGTGGCTGGATCTGGACGATCCGGTCGCCGCAGTCCAGAGCGTCGACCCGGCATGGGACACTGCCCGGCTCAAAAAGAGCGGCGGGCTGGCGATCTACGTCGAGGCG
>JBEIQZ010000748.1:0-2202 GCA_040376255.1 Alphaproteobacteria bacterium | reverse complement strand
AGCGGCGACCCGATCATCGCAGAGCGCGGGGTGCGCGTCGACGGCAGCGCGCTCTCTGTGGGCGGCTTCAGCAGCAGCACCGGCCAGTGCGACATCGAGCTGAGCGGTGATCTGTCGCGGCTGCTGCAGTCGGTGACGCGGGGGACGTTTTGCACGCTCCAGCTCGGGATCGAAGTGGGCGGCGGGCAGTGGCTGTATGAGGTCGTGTTCATCGGGCAGGTGCAGCAGATCCAGCGCAGGAGCCGCGACACCGGCACGCTGAGCCTGCGCGATCTGCTGTCGGCGCTGCGCTCCCGGCCCACCCTGACCGCCGGGCGCCTCGCGCTGTTCTACGCCGACGACGGGGATACGACGGTGGACAGCCCCTACACGGTGGGAGACGGCACCCTGTCGGTGCTGTCGGCGGCGGACTTCCAGCGGGACAGCGCGGGCAAGGGGGCGCTCCAGATCGAGCCGACGACCGGCGAGCCCTACTACCTCTTCTGGAGCGGCACCCCCGGCGCGACCTCGCTCACCATCACCGGGCCCGGCACCGACCGGCACGGCACTACCCCGGTCGATGCCGACAGCGGCGATGCTGTTCACCCGCTGCTGTTCGTCGAGGGCCACCCCATCGACGCGGCGCGGAAGATCCTGTGCAGCACCGGCAGCGCCAACAACGGCGCCTATGACACCCTGCCGATCTCCTGGGGTCTCGGTCTGCGCGACGCATGGATCGACCACACCGACGCCGACAGCTACCGGCAGGCATCACGATCTGTGATGAGCTGGGAGCTGATCGCCGACGCGCAGATCACCGATCCGCTGGGCTGGCTGACGGACATCCTCTCGCGCGGGGGCTTCTTCCTGACGGTGCGGCAGGGCCTCCTGACGGTGCGGGCGGCGCTCTCGACGGGAATCAGCGTCCTCAACCCGCTCGGCACGGCCGGCACGGACGTCCTCCACCTCACCGACACCGACATCGAGAGCATCGTCTGTGAGCTGTGGGATCAGGACGCCGGGGAGGAGAGCACCAACGTCACGGTCTACACCGCCACCAGCAGCTACAGCATCGGCACTGAGGATCCCGCAACCCTGCCCGCCATCGACCGGGCTGAGTATGACCTCGCCGACCTGCTCTTCGACGACGAGGCGGACGGCGCAGAGAGCGTGCTGCGCCGCGTCTGGGAAGCGACCCAGCGGGTGCCGGAGCGGTACAACATCACCTGCAGTGGCCTCCGTGCGGCGCAGCTCGCGCCCGGCGACATGATCCGCATCTCGACACGGCGGATCGGCGGGCGCATGCGGGCGACCCTGCGCGGGCTCGTCGGTGTGCGCGGCCTGGTGGTGCAGGTGTCGCCCGACTACGGCAGCGGGCGCGTCGAGGTGGTCGCGCTGGTCTACCCGCCGACCGGAGAGGTGTGGTCATGAGCCTGACGGGCATGGTGCTGCGCCGGATCACGGGCCGGATCGGGGCGGCGCCGGTGGGGCGCGTGATGCTGTTCTACTCGGCTGCCCTGCGGAAGCTCCGGCTCGTCGATGACGCAGGCACGGTCAGCGACATCAGCGGCGCCGGCGGCGGCGTCAGCGCACACCCCGATCTGACCGGGCTGGCCTGGACCGCGAGCGACCACACCGGCACGCCCAGCCGGATCGCAGCCTTCAACGGCAGCGGCGCGGCGTCGTATCTACAGGTCGGCGTCGACGTCGCGAGCTACAGCGACTCCCGGCTCACGGACAGCCGCGCCCCGAGCGGCAGCGCGGGCGGGGATCTGGGCGGGACGTACCCGAACCCGACGGTGAGCCAGGCGCGGGGGCTGCGCGAGAGCGGCGGGACAACGCTGACGATGGCGACGGTTGCGGACGGGGAACTGCTCCGGCGGGTCGGGACGACGGTGGACGGGCTGGCCGTCAGCGAGACGCCCGCAGCCGGAACCGTCCCGAAGGCGCAGGCGGACGGGACGCTGAACGCGAACTGGTTCCCGAGCGGCGTTAAAGCAATCGAGCTATTTAGTCGGTTCTCGACAGTCATCCCATCGACTGGTACGGCGTTCACCAACGACGGGGCCGGTGCGCTAACATCCAGCGAGATCCACACGTCCAACGTCTCATCTGCGGACTTCCCGTGCGTGCAGATCGGCAATACGACCGGTTCCCTGTGCCGCGTGTACGTCACAGCCGCGTGGAGGACGGACGCGGGCACGACGTACATCGACACCATGT
>JBEIQZ010000036.1:0-19888 GCA_040376255.1 Alphaproteobacteria bacterium | reverse complement strand
GGGCCAGCCGGGTTGTAGCGGGGAGCACCCTCGACGAGTGTATAAACAGCAAAAGTCCACTTCTCCCTGCATCCCAGCGGGGAGACAATACCTGTCCCCACCGCCCCCCCCAACAACAAAAGTCCTTTCCGCCTTTCGCCTTTCGCCTTTCGCCTTTCCGCCTTTCGCCTTCCCGCCTTCCCGCCTTCCCGCCTTTCGCCTTCCCGCCTTTCGCCTTCCCGCCTTTCGCCTTTCCGTGCTTCCGTGCCCTCCCCCTCAGAACTTCCACGTATGCCACGCCGACACCGACGCCCCCAGCCCGCTCTGCACCTCCATCGACCAGTCATCCGGCAGCGCCCACTCCAGCGTGATCTCCACAAACGCCGGATCCTTCGTCAGATTATTCGCGAAGTTATACCGTGTATATAACGACACATTCCTCGTAATACGGAACCCTCCCTGCACCCCGAGGGTATCGAGCTGCACCGACTCCACCACCCCGGCGCCGCCGACGCTGCCGAGCCCCTCCTGCGCGATGCCGAGGACCGCCGATGTGAGGAGCTGGCCGAGGGCGTCCCCCCCGCCTGACGCCGGGGAGCCGGTGAGGAGGATGGCCATGACGTCATCTTCGGAGTAGCTGTCTGAGGTGAAGGTGATTGTGGGGTTGTCGGGGGTTCCGGCGATCTTCAGCATCATCGGGCCGTAGTCGCGGGTGGGGTAGGTGGCGGTGAGGTCGAGGAGGGGCGTGAGGACATCGCGTCCGGTGAAGGCGATGGTGCCCTGCTGGATCTGGAAGGTCTTGCCGAGGACGCGCACCTGGCCGCGCTCCGGCTCCAGCTCGCCGAGCACGATGAGCTTGTCGTGATCGAGCTCGGCCCGGAGCTTGCCGCCGATCGTGCCCTCGACGTTGACGGTGGAGAAGTCGCGCCCCACGGCCCCGAAGCGGTCTTCGAGCGGCATCGAGACCGCCACATAGAGGGTCTCGGTGAGGTCGATGTCGAGCGCCACCTTCAGCCACTGCGGCACAACGGCGAGCAGCCCCTCCAGCCCGCTCGGCTCGCGCGTATCGTCGGACTCGACGCCGATGAGATGGATATCGGGGTGCAATTCGGTGCTGGTGTCCGCCACAAAGAAGTCTTCGCGCAGCCGCATGAGCGCGCGATCCACCCGCAGCCCGCCGCGCAGGGCGATCTTCCCGTTCGCGCCGCTGAGCTTCGTGCTGCCGCTGATGCGGATCTGGCGATCGGGGAGGGCGCTCAGGTGGAAGCCCTCAAAGTCGAAGCCGCCCGTCGCGCTGAGCGGCGTCCAGTCAGGGGCCAGCGCCACCTCCAGCGCCCCGGAGAAGCGGGAGGCGGGGAGCAGGTTCTCGCCGGGCAGCCCGAGATCGACGCTGTCCGCGCTCTCCATGCTGAAGGTGGTGAGGGCGAAGGTGTGGTCAGCGAGGGCCGCCTGCACATTGACATCTTCGTAGGTCACGCCGGTCGAGTCGAGCGAGAGGCGCCCGTCCACGAGGCCGACCGACAATTCCGGCACCAGCTTCGCCAGCGAGCCCCGGATCGTCCCTGCGACCTGGATCAGCCCCCGCTCGACGCGCATCCCCGGCACGGCCACCTCTGCCAGCCGCAGCGGCACGCCCGCCCCGCCGATCCGGATCTCCAGGCCGGGCCGATCCATCAGCTCCTCGCCGGACGGCAGCGCCAGCAGGTTGATCGAGATCGGGATGTCCGCCACGACGGTGAGGCCGGTCTGCTGCCCGTCGATCTCCCCGAAGGCCGCGTCCAGCCCGATTGAGAGGCCGCCCTCCTTGTCGTCCCGATCCGCGAGGGTGAGCAGCGCGCGGCTGATCGGCACGCGGGCGACCCTCGCCTCGTCGAGCAGCCACGTCCCGCGCACATCGGGATCCTGGAGGCTGCCGCCGAGGTGGAGGTTGCCGACCAGCGAGCCGGAGAGCTTCCCCTGGAGCGGCAGCCACGGATCGAACGTCCGGAGCGGCACCTTGCGCGCCGTCAGATCCAGATCGAGCGGCCCGACCGCCGCGAGGAGCTGATCCCGCGTCGGCGGCTCCCCCGCCAGCAGGCGCGCGGCGATGGTGCGGCTGTCGAAGGGGGCGCTGCCCCGCAGGACGCCGCGCGGGAGCAGGTGCTCCCAGATCGTGCCATCGACTGAGAGCCGGCCGTCCTTCATGCCCAGATCCAGATCGAGCTGCAGGCGCTCCTGATCCGGACCGAGCCCGGCCCGCGTCGTGATCACGATCTGTCCGACCGGATCGGCGGCCGGGCCGCTGAGCTGCGCGGCGGCGGAGAGCTGCATCTTCGCGGGCATCTCCGGCAGCTCCACCGCGATCAGCCGCCGGAGCGCCTCCATCCCGGTCGGCGCCAGCGTCGCTGACAGCGCGATCTCTCCCTGCGGATCGAGCCAGCCCGCTCCCGTCGTCCCCTCCTGCAGCAGCTCCTCCAGCCGCACCGGCAGCGCCGCCGAGAGCTGGAACAGCCCATCCTCTGCGGCCACATGGAGCGCCCAGCCCTCGCGCCCCCCCTCCAGCGTCGCGTCCAGATCCAGCCCGTGCACCGCGCCGGGGACGTCCAGCCCCTGGATCTGCGCGCGGCCCTCGACGCGGGGGTTCTGGATGGTCCCGCGCGCCCGGACGCTCAGGCCCAGCGTCCCTGCCCACCCCGTCAGATCAGCCAGCTCACGGAATTGCGACGGCTGCAGGTGGCTGGCCTCGATGTTCAGATCGAGCGGCCCGCTCATCCCTGCGCTGCCCCGCACCGTCAGCGCGCCCTCACCGACCCGGAGCGACAGATCGAGATCGCGCGCCTGGAAGCTCTCTCTGTCCTGCCCCCGGAGCACGACCGTCATCGTCCCGCTGAACGCCGGAACGCCCGGGATATCCCCGTCCAGCCGATCCACCGACAGCATCCCGCTCCGCCGCTCCCACCGACCGCTCGTCCCGAGCAATTCCCGCGTCTCCGTCCCGTAGGACAGCAGCCCGATCGCCCACGACCCGCCCTCCGGCGTCAGCGACAGCTCTGCGCTGGCCCGATCCGCCCGACAGGGCCGCTCGCCCGCCGCCAGGAACAGCCCCTCGCCCTCCAGCGCCGTCTGCAGCAGCAGATCATCCGCCCACTCCGGCCGTGTCGCCGCCCCGGAGCCGGGAGATGCCATGTTGATCCGCGCGATCCCCGGCCCGTACCGCACCTCGACCGGCCCGCCGAGCGCCGCAGCGGCGATCCTGTCCTGGTAGCGGAAGCCCTCCAGCATCAGATCCCCGGCGGCCGTCCACTCCACGCCCGCGTGCGCGATCTGTCCCGACCACTCCAGCGTCCCGCCAAGATCCAGCCCGTTGAGCGGCGCGAGCTGCGGCGCGAGCTGCTCAGCCAGCCCCGGCACCGACCGGAGCATCCGGGGGACCTCGCGGATCCGCGCCAGCGGCAGCCGGAGCCGCGTCACCTCCAGCCGCGCCTCCCCCGCCTGATCCACCGATCCGCTGAGCGCCAGCTGCAGATTCCCCGCCCCCAGCGTGAGCGCGTCCAGCCAGAGCGTGCCGTCCTCCAGCCGCGCCCTGGACTCCAGCTCTGCCCGGCCCAGCCCCTCGACGCCCTCCACCCACAGCCCGGCCTCGGCCTGCAGGCGCGCGCCGGAGAGATCCCCCGACGCCGTCACCGCCCCCCCGACCTCCACCGTCGGCAGCGAGGGTCCGAGCAGCGCCGGTCGCAGCGAGGCGGTGTGCAGCGAGGCCGTCCAGGTCTGCTGCGCCAGATCCACCGCGCCTTCGAGCGCCGCTGATCCGCCTGCTGTCCCGAACAGGATGTTGAACGCCGGGTGCTGGTAGTCGCCCTTGACCGTCCCGGAGGCGTCGACGGGAGCGTCCACCGGCAGCACCGGGATCCCCGGCAGCGGCGAACCGTCGGGCTGGCAGAGCCGCGCCGGGCGGAACTTCAGCGAGGGGATCGCCAGATCCAGCACCCCCGTCGTCCCGACCTCCCCCACCGTCCCCACCACCTCCAGCTCCTGGCCCAGCACCGCCACCCGCCCGTGCAGGATCTGCAGCGCCCGCATGTCGGCGACGCTCCCGGTGAACAGCACCTCCGCCGCCCCGATGGGAACGGGCGCTGCCTCCCCGGTCGGCGCCCGCACCTCGCCCGATCGCAGCCGCACCCCGGTCAATTCCACCGACCGCTTCCACGCCCGCAGCCCGCCGGTCAGCTCCACGTCCCGCGCCGACGACGCCCAGCCCTCCCCGGCGACGGCCAATTCCTCAGCCCACAGCTCCGCGCCCTCCAGCCGGATCTCCAGGGGGAAGGAGAATGGCTCTGAGGAGGGCGTCCCCGGCCCCCATATCTTCACGATGTCCAGCCCCTCCGGCCCCTGCCGCAGATCGGCCCGGAGGCCGCGCGCCTGCAGGTCCTCGATCACCAGCAGCGCGGGCAGGCTCCCCAGCCGGAGCTTCGCCGCCACCGTCGGCACCTCCAGCAGCACCCGCCCCGCCCCGTCGCGCACCCGCAGCCCCGACAGGCCGATCTCAGAGAACAGATCCGTCCGCAGCGCGTCGATCTCCAGGCTGCCCTCAGCGGGCTGCGCGAAGGGCAGGATCTGCGACAGGATCCAGCGGTTCCCTGGCGCCGACTGGAGCCACCCCGTCCCGATCACCACGCCCAGCAGCGCCAGCAGGCAGATCCCGCTGATCACCTGGAGGATGCGCCGCGCCCAGGGGCGGCGCACCGGGGGGCGCGCGGGGGCTGCCGGGGTCGGCGCGCTCATGGCCGGATCACCCGGATCAGCGGCCCCACCGACACCCGCAATTCGCGGCCGCCCCGGTGGAAGTCGCCGTCGACCATGTAGCCCATCGGCTCCGGCGCCTGGAGCCGGAAGCCGGTCACCACCCGGCTCGCGACCCCGGGGGCCAGGATCGGCTGCGCCCGCCAGACGCGCGGCAGGTTCTGTACGAACGCGACCGGCGTACAGCCCAGCTCCAGCAGGTGCAGCGTCCCCGGGCGCCGCACCGCCTCATAGAAGGGCCGGAAGCCCAGCCCGATGTCGTCCACTGTCCCCGCCGCGACGCTCAGGTAGGCGCGCACCGGCACCTGCGCCCCCTCCGCCCCCTCCGACGCCACCGCCACTGACACCGGCTGCATCAGCCGCTGCCCCAGGCCGCCGCTCCCGATCCGTCCGCCAGAGAGCCCATAGGCCAGTACCGAGGCCACCCCGCGCGCCAGCAGCCACGCCGCCTTCACCGGGGTCGGCTCGCTGCCCTCGTAGTACAATTCCAGGAAATTCGAGATCAGCCCGTTCCCGAAGAGGAACCCGTACTGAGGTGACTCCGGCCGCTCCGGATCGTCCACGCGCAGCAGGTAGCGCGCGACGGTGCGCGGCTCAGGCGGGGTTCCGGCGGGAGAGGCTGTCAGAAAATCCGCCAGCGCCGCCGCCACCTGCGTCGGGGGGCGCTTCACCCCCATCCCGGAGGCCACCGTGTTCATCGTCCCGCCGCAGAGCAGCGACAGGTACGGGAGATCCGCCTCGCCGAAGCAGCGTATCCACGCCGTCAGCACGACGTGGCTGCTCCCGTCGCCGCCGTTGATCGCCAGCACCTCCGGCCGCCCCTCCGCCGCCACCAGCGCGGCGAGCGCCCGCTCCAATTCCTCCACACTCCCCGGCTCCAGCAGCGCCGCCGGACCGATCTGCGCCAGCAGACGCCGGGCGAGGCCGGGATCGCGGCGGTTCTGGCGGGAGCGGGGGTTGGAGATCAGCGCGATGCGGGCCACAATGGGAGACTAACCTGCTGTGATACGGAAATGCTGAAAGCATTTGCTCACTGAGTCAGCCGCCACCCGACCCCATGTATGTCAGTGACCTCCAGCCAGGACGGCGGCTCAGCGAAGCGCAGCCGCCACTCCTCCACCGCGCCGCCCGGATCGAAGGCCAGCGGCTCGATGCGGAGCCAGCCGAGATCGAGCTGATCCAGGGCGACATCTGAGGAGGCGTCCAGCCCCTCCCGCAGATCGAGATCTACGATCCCTGTGTCCGCCCCTGTGTCGGCCCCTGTACCGGCGGCGACGCGGGCGATGTCGAGGTCGGGGGAGAAGGTCCGCGCGAGGAAGGTGCGCCGATCCTCCTGGATCAGCTCCAGGCCGCCGGGGACGGAGCCGGGGGTGGCGTACAGCGGGTTGATCGCCGGATCGTAGCCGGTCGCGCAGTCTGAGTCCGGGGCAGACAGCTGGTAGGCCAGCGAGCACCACGTCCCGAGCCGGATCTCCAGGTGGAGGTGGACGGTGGATGCGCCGCCGCTGTCGCCCATCGCGCCGATCAGATCCCCCGCCGCCAGCCGATCCCCGAGCTGCACGTCGATGCGATCGAGGTGGCCGTAGATGCTGTACCAGACCTGAACCTGTTGCCCGTGGAAGGGGATCGGGGCGGCGAGGCTGTGGCGCACATAGACGTGGTTGCTCTCGCCGGCGTCCGGGTTTTCCAGGCTGATCCGCTCCACGACGCCGCCGCTGATCGCGCGGATCGGCGCCCCGCGCTCGCCGATCAGATCCAGACCGGGATGGAAGTCCGTCGCTCCGCTCAGCAGGCGGGGGCCGAAGCCATCCGCGACGGCTGCCCCGGACACAGCCTCCGCCAGATCGCCGAGGAGCGGGATCAGCGGGGCATTGGAGAGGGGGCGGAGGCCGGTGGAACCGGTGGAACCGGTGGAACCGGTGTCTCCGGGCGGGCTGTCCTCGCGACGGTGGCCTGTATCGGTGGTCGCCTGCTCCCGCTTTTCAGGAGGATCTACCGGGGAGGTGCAGGCGAGGAGCAGGAGCACACAGGTCTTCTAATCTCCTCTCCTGGAGGCGCCACTTACCTCCGGCTGCCTCTGGTGTGACCTTAGATATCGTCGCATGCAAGTGCGACAATGGAGTTGGATGAACTTGACGGCTCCTGGGGGATGGGATACCTTCATGAGCGATGAGCTATACGTCTGTCATTTCGTCAGCGCCCGCATTCAGCGGACACTCCGGTGTGGAATTTTCCACAAACCGGCGTGGTTTCCGTCTGGTTTCGGATCCCATTGCTCTGATGAAGGCCGGTCGGCTTCGATAATCCCCTCGCGGGATCTCCCCGAAGCCCCGGCCCCTCCCCAGGAGCCGGGGTTTCGTCGTTCTGGCCCTGGTGATTTGACGCCATGACAGGTCTCCCTGTCGGGCATGGCTATCGCTCTGTCTCCGCTATGTACCAGCGTTCGCTTCAGGAGAAATCAGGTTGTTCCAATAGATATAAAGATCACGGAGTCCGCTATGCTCACCATCGCTCCCCCGCCCCCGCCCCCGCCGCTCCAACCCGCCGCCCTCTCCTTGTCCACCATCCAGCTCCCGGTGCTCCAGCTCAACGCGGACTACACGCCGCTGAAGGTGTTGCGCTGGGAGCGGTCGATCGAATTGCTGCTCAGCGGCAAGGCGGTCTCTGTGACGAACTACGCGGGGCGGTTTGTCCGCTCTCCGAGCCTCGCGCTGCCGTGGCCTGCGGTCGTGGTGCTGAAGCGGTACAGCAAGGCGCGCGGCAAGATCGGGTTCTCCGCCCGGAACGTCACTGCGCGGGACGGCTTCATCTGCCAGTACTGCGGCCTCGCGCCGAAGCTGGCGGGCGGGCAGCCGGATCGGACGGCGCTGACGCTGGATCACGTCGTACCGCGCGCGCAGGCGCGGGAGCAGAAGGTGTACCTGCCGTGGGCGCGGCGGTCTGTGGCGGTGACCTGCTGGGAGAACGTGGTGACGGCGTGCCGGCACTGCAACCTCCGCAAGGCGGATCGGACGCCGGCGCAGGCGAACATGACGCTGCGGACGATGCCGCGCATCCCGACGCAGGCGGACGCGCTGCGGATCCACCTCGCGCGGTACAACCTCGTACCGCAGGAGTGGGAGGCGTGGCTGCCGGAGAACTGGCACAGCGCGGATCTGCCGATGGCGCAACTGACGCCGATGCGGCAAACGGGATAGCGTGCTGTCCCGTGCCGGAAACACCGCCTGCTGCCGTTCCCCCCGCGCCAGTCACCTCTCCGGAGGCGGCCTCTGAGTCGATCCTTGACATCGGGGGCCTCCAGATCCCTCCCGGGGATCGGGTCGGCCCCTATGTGTACCGGAGCCTGATCGGTCGGGGCGGGATGGCGAATGTTGTGCTGGCGAGCGATCCGTCGGGGCAGCCGATCGCGCTGAAGGTGCTGAAGTCCTCCCGGATCGGGAGCGGGCTGCCCCGCTTCCGGCGGGAGTTCCGGGCGCTGTCGCGGCTTCGGCACCCGAACGTGATCCGGGTGGACGCCTACGGGGACATCCACGGCCACCCGTACATCGCGATGGAGTACGTCGAGGGGACGGATCTCCACCACATCATCCACGGGTTCAAGGAGCTGAGCCTGGAGGAGCGGTGGCGGCAGTGCGAGCGCATCCTGGTGGATCTGTGCAGGGCGCTCGCCTACATCCACCGGCGCGGCTTCATCCACCGCGATCTGAAGCCGTCGAACGTGCTGATGAACGCCGAGGGCGTCTGCAAGCTGACCGACTTCGGGATCGTGAAGGATCTCGACCCGAACGCGGACGCGATGGTGTCGACGACGCTGGTGGGGACCTGGGCCTACGCGAGCCCGGAGCAGATCGCCGGGCTGCCCATCGACCACCGATCGGATCTGTACAGCCTCGGGGTGATCCTGTTCGCGATGCTGACGGGGCGCCGCCCGTTCGTGGCGAAGGATCTGGCGGGCTACCTGGAATTGCACCGGACGCACCGGGCGCCCGGCCCCTCCGACGTGGAGCCGACGGTGCCGCCGCACCTCGACGCGATCTGCCGGCGGCTGCTGAAGAAGCTCCCGCGCGATCGGTACCGGTCGGCCCGCGAGATCCTCTACCGGTTTGAGCAGATCGAGCCTGAGCCGGGGATCGGGCGGGGGCGCCCGGAGGTGCTGGAATTGCCGCTGGTGGGGCGGGTCGCGGAGGACGCCGCGCTGCGCGAGCGGGTGGCGGGCCTGAGCCGGGGAGAGGGCGGGGTGCTGTTCATTGAGGGCGGCGCGGGCTGCGGGAGCAGCCGGATGCTCTCGGTGCTGGCGGCGCATGCGGAGATGACGGGGGTGGCGGTCCACGCCGAGGAGGTGCGGGCGCAGGACGCCCCGCATGCGGTGCTGTGCCGGGTGGGGCGGCGGCTGGGGCTGCGGGATCTGGAGGTGTCCTGGCCGCGCGAGCGGCTGGTGGAGCGGCTGATCGAGGCGATCCAGGCGGCGCTGGAGGACGGTCCGCTGGTGCTGCTGATCGACGAATTGCACGGCGCGACCGCCTCGCTGGTGGAGGCGCTCCACCTGCTGCTGCGGCAGATCCGGCAGATGCAGCAGGCGCAGGCAGGGATCAGCGGGCAGCCGGGCCTGCCGCTGCTGATCGGGTTCGGGCTGTGCGCGGATCGGCTGCCGCCCCGGCTGATCCTGCTGCGGGAGCAGGGGGATCGGATGGGGCTGGGGCCGCTGAACCGGGCGGACGTCGAGGGGCTGCTGGAGGAGCTCGTGGCGCCGGGGCGGCTGACCCAGGCGCTGGCGGATCGGCTGCACCGGGAGACAGAGGGCAACCCGTACTTCCTTCACCACTATGTGCAGGGGCTGGTGGCGCGCGGGCTGCTGCAGCGGAACCTGGGGGTGCGCCCGGGGAAGGCTGCCGGGGCGTCCGGGAAGCCGCCAACAAGAATGACAGAGTGGCGGATCAGCGCCGATCTTGACGAGATCATGGCGGGCCACATCGACATCCCGCCTGCGGTCCGCAGCTACGTGCTGGCGCGCACCGAGTTCACCGGCGGGCTGGATCGGTCGGTGCTGGAGGTGCTGGCGGTCCACCGGCAGCCGGTGGGGCTGGACACGGTGCTGGAGGTGCTGGATCTGGACGAAGAGCCGGTGGCGGACGCGCTGGCCCGGCTGCAGGAGGCCGGGATCCTCCGGCTGCGCGGCAACGGGGAGCAATTGCGGCTGGAATTCCGGAACCGCTGTTTCGGGGACGTCATCTACCGGCGGCTGGAGGAGGAGCGGCGCGCGGGGCTGCACCGGCGGCTGGCGGAGGTGCTGGAGGCGCGGTTCGCGCATGCGTCGGGGGCGGCGGAGCTGGTGGGCGAGCACTACCGCCGCGCGGGCGACGCGGGCAAGGCGTTCCAGTACCTGAGCAACGCGGCGCGGCGGGCGCTGGATCGGGGGCTGGCGGAGGCGGCGCTGGATCTGGCGGCGCGGGCGGCCCCCTCGGAGGAGGCGGCGCGGGTGGATCTGGGGGTGGCGCCTTACAACCAGATCAAGCTGCAATTGCTGGAGGTGCGGGCGGAGATCGCCCGCATCCGGGGCGAGTGGGCTGAGGCGCGGGAATTGCTGGAGAGCGCCATCGGGTCGGCTTCGAAAGCGAAGGAGGAGGTGGCGGGGCTGCGGCTGCAATTGCGGCTGGCGCAGGCGCTCCGGCGGCAGGGGCACCTGCTGCGGGCGGAGGAGATCGCGGCGACGGCCCTGCTGCAGGCGCGGGAGCGGCACGAGCGGGATCTGGTGATGGAGGGCCTCTCGACGCTCTCGACGCTGGCGTGGAGCCGGGGGGATCTGGAGCGGTGCGAGGCGCTGGCGCAGGAGGGGCTGATCCTGGCGACCGGGCGGGCGCGGGCGGGGCTGCTGCTCTCGCTGACGGCGGTGCAGGCGAGCCGGGGGCAGCTCGCGAGCGCGGCGGCGGGGCTCTGGGAGGCGGAGGCGCTGTGCCGGGAGCCGCGCGACAAGCCGGTGCGGGCGCTGATCCTCGCCAACCTCGCGGAGGTGCTGCTCGGGCAGGGCGAGGTGCAGGCGGCCTGGGATCGGGCGGAGGAGGGGATGGCGGTGGCGCAGGAATTGGGCCACCGGCTCGCGGAGTCGGCGATCCGCCGGGTGCGCGGGATGCTGCTGCTGCAGCTCGGCCAGCCGGAGCGGGCGCGGGAGGAATTGCAGGAGGCGATCCACCAGAGCCAGGGCGGGCAGCCGCAGGAATTGTGCGCGGCGCAGTTCTATCTGGCGCGGGCATGCGCGGGGGCGGGGCTGCTGCCTGAGGCGGCGGCCCAGCTCGCGGCGGCGCGCGAGGGGCTGTCCTCGGGCGACCCGGAGCGGTACCGGATCGCCATCGACGTCGAGGAGGCGCTGGTGGCGGCGCTGTCGGGGCGGTCGGAGGAGGCGCGGCAGCGGCTGGAGGCGGTGGGCAACCAGCCTGCGCTGCTCCCGGCGCTCCGGCGCGCGGAGGTGACGCTGGACATCGCGCGCTGCTGGGCGGCGCTCAACGAGGTGGGCGCCGCGATCAGCACGGTGCGGGCGGTGATCCACCTGTCGGGGCTGCGGGGCTTCCGGCTGCTGGTGGTGGAGGCGCTGGCGTTCGCCGCGTGGTTCACGCCGGACGCGGCGGAGCGGGAGCGCCTCGGCCAGCAGATGAACGAGTCCATGCGCGCGCTCGCCCTCGTGGAGCCCTGGCAGAGCGGGCTCCGGCAGCGGCTCGGTCTGGGGGGCTGATGCGACCGGTCGCCCCGACCCCGCTGCCGGAGCGGATCGGCCCCTGGCGGATCGGGGAATTGCTCGGCCAGGGCGGGATGGCGACGGTGTACCGGGCCACCGATCCGACAGACGGGCGCGAGGTGGCGATCAAGTGGCTGCGGGTGGCGGACGACCGGATGGCGGCGCGGCTGCGCCAGGAGCAGCGGTGCATGGAGGCGATCCGGCACCCGGGCGTGGCGCAGGTCTACGGGATCGGGGAGTGGGAGGGGCGGCTCTACGTGGTGATGGAGCGCATCAACGGCACCGATCTGCGCGTCTACGCCGAGCGGCTGCGGCGGCTCCCGGCAGCGGAGCGACATGCGCGGGTGCGCGAGATCGCCGCGTCGCTCTGTGAGACGCTGGAGGTGATCCACGCGCAGGGGATGATCCACCGGGACGTCAAGCCGGCGAACGTGCTGGTGGAGGCGGGCGGGCGCGTGGTGCTTACCGACTTCGGCGTGGCCTGCGCGGAGGGCGACGGCCCGGCGGGGACGCTCATCGGGACGGCGGCCTACGCCGCACCGGAGCAATTGCTCGGCCAGCAGATCGACGCCCGCGCCGATCAGTACGGGCTGGGCGCGACGCTCTACTGGCTGCTCTGCGGGCGCAAGACCGCTGAGAAGAAGCTCCCCTCTGAGAGCGATCCCACGATCCCGCCCGATCTGGAGGCGTTCGTCCTCCGCCTGCTCTCGCCCGATCCCGATCAGCGCTTCCGCTCTGTCGCCGAGGCGCGCCAGGCGCTCGGCGGGCCGCTGGCGGGCGAGGTGCCGCTGGCGGGGCGGCAGGCGGTGGTGGATCAGCTCGCGCTGGCGCTCGGTCGGGTGGCGGCGGGCGAGGTCGTGCGGCTCCGGCTGGAGGGGCCGGTGGGGTCGGGCAAGCAGTGGACGGCGGGGCTGGCCCGGATGGCGGCGTCGCGGCGCGGGCTGTTCTGCTACGTCTCCAGCACGCCGGTGTTCCCGGCCCTCCCCCCCGGCAGCCGCGCGCTGCTCGTCGGGATCGGTGACTTCCCCGGCGCGGAGCCGCTCGCGCTGCCGCCGCTCCCGCTGGCGGAGCTGCGCCGATCCGTCTACGCCGCCGCCCCCGCCACCCCCGCCCCCGCCGAGGTCGCTGAGCGCCTCCACCGCGAGACCGGCGGCAACCCGGGGCTGCTGGTGCAGCTCCTCCGCCGCTTCGCGCGCGACGGGCAGATCCGGCTGCCGCCCTCGCCTGAGGCGGGCGGAGCGCCGCTGGAGATCGACGCGACGCGCTGGATCGGCGGGATGGATCTGGACGCGCAGGAGGTCGCCGGGGGGCTGGCCGTGGCGACCGTGCCGCTCTCAGCGGGCGATCTGAGCGCGCTGGCGCAGGTGCCGGCGGAGTCGATCCTGCCGGAGCTGGAGCGCCGCTCCATCGCCCTGCGGATCGAGGGCAGCTACAGCGCGACGGGTCCCCGTCACACGCAAAATGAAACATCTCCCGCGACCCTGTATGAGCCGCGCTGGGCGCTCGCCGCCGAGGTGCTGCGGGCGCCGCTGCGGGCGCTGCTCGCGGACGCCGAGGGGGTGGCCGCGCGCCTCCAGAGCCTGCAGGCGCGCCGCCGGGGCCTCCCGCCCGTCGATCCGCTGCTCGCCGAGGCCGACGCGCTGCTCGACGCGGATCGCCCGGAGGAGGCGCGCCTGCTGGTGGAGGCGCGGCTGACGGAGGGGGCAGGAGCCGGGGCAGGTGAAGGGGCCGGGGCCGACGACCGATCCGGCGACCGGGGGGATCTCAGCGCCGGGCGGCTGCTCTGGCTGGGAGAGCTGGATCGCCGGCAGGGCGACTCCGCCCGCGCCTGGGATCGCCACGCCCGCGCGCTCGGGCTGGCCCGGCACCCGCTGCTCCGATCCCGCGCGCAGCGGGGGATCGCTGAGGCGGCGCTCCAGGTCGGCCACGGGGAGGCCGCGCTCTCCCGCTTCGAGCTGGCCCGCTCCGAGGCGATCGCGGCGGGCGACGAGCCGCAGGAGATCCTCGCGCTGCTCGGGCTGGCCGAGGCCCGCTGCCTGCTCGGCGGGCTGGCCGAGGCGCAGGCGCTCTCCCGCCGCGCCGTCCAGCGGGCCGCGCCGCTCCCCGACCGCGCCCTCCACTGCCGCGCCCTCCGCCAGCAGGGGCTCGTGCTGCTGGAGATCGGCCTCTCCGCCGAGGCCGGGCAGATCCTCGCCGACGCCTCCGCGCTCGCCAAGGCCCTCCACCTCCCCGGCGAGCGCGTCGCCGCCCACATCCTCCGCGCCTGCGCCACGCTGGAGGAGCGCCCCGGCGACCGCACCGCCGCGATCACCGCCCTCGACCGGCTCGCCCCGCTGCTCACCGCCCCGCTCCGCCACGCCCCCGCCCACCCCCGCCAGCAGCGCCAGGCCGTCCGCGCATGGGCCGCCGCCGTGCGCGGCGACCGGCGCACCGCAGAGCGCGCCCTCCAGGAGGCCCTGTCCCCGCCCATCCGGCAGGTCGCCCTCCGGCTGCGCGTGGAGCGCATCCTGATCGAGGCCCAGCGCGCCCTCGGCGAGACGGCGGAGGCCGCCCGCGCCGCAGAGCGCGTCCACCGGGAGGCCCGGCTCCTCGGCTTCCGCCTCCCCGCATGGCAGGCCGCCCGGATGCTCGCCCGCCTCCAGGACGGCCCGCTCCCGCCCCCCGGCGAGCTGGCGCAGGGTCTTGACGAGCGGGGACAGCAGGCGCTCCAGCGCAGGTAGAATTTTCGATTCCCACTGCCGGGTGGAACAGACCGGGGTGTTATGGTACACCTCAGGTTGCCGTGGTGTGAACCTTGCCTCGTCCCTTTCCATCGCCGTCCGATCTGGAGAACCAGGGTACCCTCGGTTTCTTCGCACGGTTGCGACGTTGGTGGGGCAGATTCTTTGAGAAGAACCAGGTAGATCCGGTCATCCAGGAGAAGGGTCAGGTCGGCGAGCCGCTCCCGCCCTCCAACACCATCCCGCCCACCGCTCCGTCGGAGATCGCGCCGCCCGCCATCGTCCCGCTCAACGAGCAGAGCGAGGGCAGCACTCAGCACTGGCTGAACTTCCTCCGCTCGCGCGGCGCCGCCCCGCCCAGCCCGATGCTCGAAGAGGTCCGCAGCCACCTGCTCGCCGAGGTGCTGACTGAGACCCAGAGCGCCCAGCAGTCCGGCCACAAGGGCGACATGGACTTCCTCCAGCGGCTCGCCAAGGTGCTGGTCACCTCCGATCTGCAGCTCCCGCCCTTCCCCTCCATCGCCCGCGAGCTCGACAACCTGCTGTTCCGGGGCGACCCCTCCGCGATGGAGGTCACCGCCGTCATCGAGCGCGACCCCTCCCTCGTCCGCGAGATCTGGGTCCGCGCCTCCTCGGCCCACTTCCGCCGCGCCCCCACCCGGCTCGACGAGGCCGTCGCCCGCCTCGGCTTCACCGAGCTCTGGCGCATCGCTATGCAGATGGCCATGCAGTCCCCCGTCTTCCGCGCCGGGAGCTTCCAGCAGCAGGCCGAGCACATCCACGAGCACGGCGTCCTCTGCGCCGAGATCGCCTCCCAGCTCGCCCGCGAGCCGCGCGGCGCCGCCTACATCTCCGGCCTCCTCCACGACGTCGGCAAGCTCGTCATCTTCCGCGCCGCCGGGAGCAGCGCCGGGAGCCAGAGAGAGGCGCCCTCCAACACCATCGTCAGCCGCATGATCCAGAACCACCACAGCGCCATCGGCATGCTCGCCGCCCGCTCGTGGAACCTGGGGCCGGACGTCGAATTCGCCATCGGCTTCCACCACCACCCGCCGCTCGCCATGCTCGGCAGGCCCGGCCCGCTCGGACCCACCGCCATCGCCGAGGCCGCCGTCCACATCGCCATCGCTGAGCGGGGCGGGAAGAACGTGAACCAGGACGGGCCGCCGCTCATCTTCGGAGAATTGCCGGAGGAGGTGCGGGAGGCGGTGCTGGCGGCCCACCGGCTTCTCGACATGCGCGAGGGCAAGAAGGGCGGGCGGGGACGGTAGGGGAGTCGCAAGCAGCGACTACTTGCTTGAGTCTGCGATCTCCTCCAAAGAGATGGAGTTCTTCCCCCAGGTGCAGGAGTCGGGTCCGTCGTTCATACAGCCCCAGCAGTCCACTGAGCCGTCCTCGCGCACCCCGCAGCTCAGCCGGAAGCCCGCCTCGACCTGGACGAAGGTGCCGGAGGGGACATCGCACTGGCCCGAGTCGTTGGCCCCCCAGCACGTTGCTGTCCCGTCCTTACGCAGCGCGCAGGCGTGTTCGGCTGATCCAGAGATGTCGACGAAGTCTGTCCCCGGCGGAGTGTCGAGGATGCCGAAGCGATCTGCGCCCCAACACCGAACCTCGCCGGTCGTTGATAGCGCACAATTGCTGTCTTGTGTGAGCTTCTGGTAGGTGCCGTCAGGGACATCCTGCGAGTTCAATGTTGTGTCTCCCCAGCAATAGAGGGTCTGATCGGGGCGGATGACGCAGCCGACAAAGTAGGGGGTGCTGATATCGGTGAAAGCACCTTCGGGGATCTTGTCGAGTTCAAAGAACAGATCGCCCCAGCAGGCGACCGTGCCGTCCAGGCGCAGCCCGCAGCCGTGCTGGTAGCCGAGGGAGATCTTTGAGAAGGCGTCTGGAGGAGGGTTGATCTGGGTGGAGGTACTCCATCCCCAACAGCGAACCGTGCCATCCGAGCGCATTCCACAGGTGCGCTCTGCGCTCAAAGAAAGGGAGACAAACTTCTCGTCCGGTGGAAATCGGAGTTGCCCGTTTCTTGCCGCGAGGTCGAGGTTATAACACTCATAGCGCTCGCCCCGCTTGAGGCAGGCGTGGGCGTAGCCCATATACAGCGGCCCCACCGGCGCATCAGCGGTTTCTGTTACAGTGTTACACCCAAGCAGGAACAGCAGCATCACTCCACCTCAAACGTGTACGTGCCGGGCGTGCAGGCGGACACGCCGTTCCATGTCACTTCGTCGATCCGTACCACCGCCTGCGTGCTGGTCGCAGACACCACCGCCCCGTCGATCATCAGATCCCCGACCTCAAACACGAACGCCTGCCCCTGCCCGGTCGTGACCGTCGGCTCGACCTTCGACATCGCCGCGTTCCCGTACTGTTCTATCATCACCCGCTTCGGCGCGGTGTTCACATACCGGAGCGTCATCTTCTGCGTCGCGGGGCAGCCGATATCGCTCAGCCGGAACTGGTAGCCCTGGGGGCGGGTGACGGTGGTGCCGCCTGTACCGCAGCTCCAGGCCATGTCCACCTCAAACGAGGCGCTCTCGGAGGCCATGATCTCGGAGACAGTGAAGGCGGGGCTGCCCATCATCGCGCCGGTGGCAAAGGTGGTGGGCTGCGTGATGGCGGTGGAGATCGCGGTCGCGTTATTGAGCTGATCAGCGGCGCTGAAGTCGTAGCCTGCGTCTTCATGGACAGCGCGGAGCGTGTAGCCGGACGGAACAGAGACAGGCGAGATGCTGGTGACCCATGCGCGGCGCGTCATGACCCCTGTTCCGCTGGTCTGGAAGGGGAGGAAGCTCATGGCGTACCGGCCATCGCGGTCGTGATCGAAGCCGTGGACGGGGAGCAGGCGGAAGCGACCGGCGCCGGGGGTGCAGTCGGACTGCGCGGGCGACTTCTGGGCGGACAGGATCTCGACGAGTTCAAAATCGATGCGCGTCGGAAAGATGTCATTACAGACATAAGGCGATGGAACATCGAACATGCGCGGGCGGTATGTGCCTGAGCAGCTCATCGGATCATCCGTGTTGGCACAGCCCGAAACCCCGCCGCATTCGAAGAGATCTCCGGAGTTCCAGAAGCGGTGCCACTTGTCCCCGTCGCCGGACGGCTGCGGATCATAGCTCTGGATCTCCTCTGTGGAGGTGGTTGCGTCGCAGACACCGTGGGTGCGCTCGATGCGGACGGAGGCGACGAGATCCGCGTTGAGGCGGGGCGTCGGGCAGTCATCTGCGCCATCACGGAACCCGACATAGTTGGCGTTCACCAGCCTGAAGCCGTCAAAGGTTGTGCGACCAGGGTTCAGGCGCTCTCCCAGGCAGCTCCCGTCAGTTTGAGGGACCAGTCGCTGATAGAACAACTGATGTTCCCGCTCCGTGGGGCCGGTGGTAGTGTCGGGCGGGGTGATTGTGCCGGTGTCGTCCTGATCGGTCTCTGTGTAGTCGCTGAACTCGTCCTTATCCGGCGTGCCAGAAACGCAGGCGCTCAATCCGATACAGAGAAGGAGAGGAGAGGAGTGGAGTGGAGTGGAGTGGAGTGGAAAAACATCGTGTTGCTCCTTCTCTGTATTCTATCAACTCATCTACTTTCAAGCAATATCTAGATTCATAATGATTGAAATATTACTAATAAGTAGATTATGAGCAGTGTTTTCCCCGCGCGCCTCTGGAAAGCACCGCATCAGGGGAAGAAGAGTGTATGGGGGCGGAGGCAGGGGGGTTGCCATCCGCCCGGCGCCGTTGTAGGACTCCCCACCATGAAGCTCACCGGACGCATCCTCCACCTCACCGAAGACGCCGACCTCCTCCGCCAGCAGCTTGAAGGCGAGGCGCTCACCGCCCCCGCCCCCCTGCACTACGGCGTGAACACCGATCTGATGATCAGCGGCGCGGCCTGCACGCTCGGCTACACCCCTGAGATCCTGGGGCCGTGGTTCCTTGAGAACTTCAAGGAGGTGATCCGGAAGGACAGCGTGCGGAGCGGCGGCTTCCAGGTCGTCGCGGGCGGCGACGCCTACGGCAGCGGCTCCTCGCGCGAGGTGGCGGTGGTGGCGCACCAGGGCGCGGGCATCCAGCTCGTCGTCGCGCGCTCCTTCCAGCGCATCTTCCAGGAGAACATGGTGTACGGCGGGATGCCGTTCACGACGGACTTCGGGGTGCTGGATCGGCTCCAGGCGGGCGAGGACGTCGATCTGCTGGCGTTCCAGAAGGATCTGCCCGACTTCTTCCGGCAGGTCGCGGGCTACGGCGGGCTGCTGGCCTACGGGAACGCGCTGCTCCAGGGGCAAGTGGCGCCCTGCTACGCGACAGAGCGCCCGGCGAAGCCGATGAACGTCGTCGAGAAGCTGATCGCGGCGCGGGCCTGGGCGGGCGGGGCGCGCGAGGGGATCGGGCAGGTGTCGCCGGGCGACCAGGTGCTGTGCCGCGCCGGGTTCCGGGGCGTCCACGAGTACACCGGCGGGATGGTCGTGTCCCTCTACGAGCAGGCGTTCGGGGACGCGCCGATGAAGGACCCCGACCTGATCGCGGCCTTCGAGGATCACTTCGTACTGATCGACGAGGACAGCGTCCCGGCCAACGTCAAGAAGGCGCGGCTGGCCCCGGCGCGGCAGCTCACGGCGGAGATGGTGGAGGCCTGCGGGCGCTACGGCATCCGGCTCCACGGGCCGGGGCGGGCGTTCAAGCCGGGGGTCTGCCACCGGCTGGTGGTGGAGGACTACGCGCTGCCGGGGACGATCGTGGTGCTCACCGACTCGCACACCCCGACCGCAGGCGTGCTCAACGCCTTCGCCTTCGGCGTGGGCTCGACGGCGATGGCGTTCGCGTTCCGCACCGGGCTGATCCCGGTGACCGTGCCGAAGGTCGTGCGCGTGCTGGTGAGCGGCGACGCGCGCGGCGTCATCTCGCCCAAGGATCTCATCCTCCACCTGATCGGCGACCCCTACTTCCGTGAAGAGCGCTGGCGCACCTCCCCCACTGACACCTGCGTCATCCAGCTCGGCGGTCCGGGCCTCGATCAGTGGGGCGTCGACGAGCTGTCCGTGCTCACCAACATGACCGTCGAGGGCGGGCTGATGACCGGGGTGGTCGAGCCGTGCGCGCCGATCCTCGAATTCCTGAAGACGCGGCGCGGGATCGACGCGGCGCCGCTGATGGTCCACCCCGATGAGGGCGCGCAGTACGAGCGGGTCATCGACATCGATCTCGACAGCGTGCCGATCACCGTCGCCACCCCCGGCGACAGCCGCAACCGCCAGCCGCTCTCCGAGTCCGGGGTCGTCGCCATCCACAACGTCGTCATCGCCTCCTGCACCGGCGGCTCGCTCGCCGATCTGCGCGCCGCCGCCGAGGTGCTGCGCCCCCACGCCATCGCCCCCGGCGTCCGCGTCACCGTCACCCCGTCGAGCGCCGACGTCGCCGCCGCCGCCGAGGCCGAAGGCCTCCTCGCCCTGTTCCGCGAGAAGGGCGCGGTGGTGAGCCCGCCGGGCTGCGGCTCCTGCATCGGGAACGGGCCGGGCATCCCGCTCCCTGGCGAGGTCACCGCCTCGACCACCAACCGCAACTTCGACCGCCGCATGGGCGCGCCGGGCCGGTCTACCTGGTGAGCCCGGCGGTGGCGGCGGCATCGGCGGTGACGGGAAAACTCACTGATCCTCGTTTAATTTAGCGGGGGTTACCCCCCGCAT
>JBEIQZ010000829.1:0-1702 GCA_040376255.1 Alphaproteobacteria bacterium | reverse complement strand
GTGCTCTGCCAGGGGCCGCGCACCGTCGAGGAGCTGGCGCAGCAGACGGCGGGGACGCTGCCCAACACCTCGCAGCACCTGAAGGCGCTCAAGGCGGCGCGCCTCGTCGCGTCCACCAGAGAGGGGCTGTACGTCCGCTACCGGGTGGCGGACCCGGAGGTGGCGCGCTTCCACCTCGCGCTCCGCCGGCTGGCAGAGCACCGGCTGACGGAGATCAACGCCATCCTCGCGGACTTCCTGGACGCCCGGCGCGCAGGCAGAGCAGGGTGGGAGGAGGTGGATCAGGGGGAGCTGCTGCGCCGGGCGCGGTGCGGAGAGGTCACCGTGCTGGACGTGCGCGACCCCTCCGAGTATGCGGCGGGCCACCTTCCGGGGGCGCGGTCGATCCCGCTGGCGGAATTGTCGGCCCGGATGGGGGAGCTGCCGCCGGATCGGGCGGTGGTCGCCTGCTGCCGGGGTCCGTGGTGCGTGCTGGCGCTGGAGGCGGTCGGGGCGCTGCGCGTGGCGGGGATCACGGCGTGGCGGCTCGACAGCGGGCCGGGCGAGTGGGCGGAGCAGGGCGTCTGTCTGGAGCGTGCGGCGTGATCGCGGCGGCAACGGTCCGGACAGGGCTGGCGGAGAACCTGGCGCAGTTCGCGCTGCTGGTGTTCGTGAACGCGCTGGTCGGCGCGATGATCGGCATGGAGCGCGCCATCCTCCCGCCGATCGCGTCGCAGGTCTTCCACCTGGAGGCCCACAGCGCGATCCTCTCCTTCATCGCCGTCTTCGGCGTCTCCAAGGCCCTCGCCAACCGTGCAGCGGGGCGCTGGGCGGATCGGGTCGGGCGGCGGCCGGTGCTGCTGGCGGGGTGGGCGCTGGCGCTGCCAGTGCCGCTGCTGCTGGCGACGGCGCCGGGGTGGGGCCAGGTGCTCGCGGCCAACGCGCTGCTCGGGCTGAGCCAGGGGCTGGCGTGGTCGGCGACGGTGATCATGAAGATCGATCTCGCGGGTCCGCGCCAGCGCGGGCTGGCGATGGGCCTCAACGAGGCGGCGGGCTACCTCGCCGTGGCCGGGGCGGCGGCGCTCACCGACTGGATCGCGGGGCGCGCAGGGCTGGGAACCTGGATCTTCCTCATCGGCTACGCCTTCGCCCTGCCGGGACTCGCCCTCTCCATGTGGGCGGTGCGCGAGACGATCGGGCATTCGCGATCCGAGGCGGCGCAGGCTGGGGCGCCGGAGTCCGGGGCGCGGCCGCCCGATCTCTTCTGGCGGGTGACGCTGCGGGATCGGACGCTGTCGACGGTGACCCAGGCGGGGCTGGTGAACAACCTGAACGACGGGATGGCGTGGGGCCTGTTCCCGGCAGTGTTCGCGTCGGCGGGGGTGGGGCTGGAGGCGGCGGGATGGCTGGTGGCGCTGTATCCGGCGACCTGGGGGCTGCTGCAGGCGGGGGCCGGGGCGCTCTCGGATCGGGCGGGGCGGCGCTGGATGATCGCGGGCGGGATGGCGATCCAGGCCGCAGGGATCTGGGTCGTGGCGGCGGCCGGGCAGACCGCCGCGCCCGTGGCGTGGTTCGCGGCCGGCCAGGCGCTGCTGGGGCTGGGGACGGCGATGGTCTACCCGACGCTGCTGGCGGTGATCGGGGACGTGGCGCACCCGGGCTGGCGGGCGGAGGCGGTGGGGGTGTACCGGCTCTGGCGGGATCTCGGCTACGCGGTCGGGGC
>JBEIQZ010000539.1:0-4339 GCA_040376255.1 Alphaproteobacteria bacterium | reverse complement strand
GCGGCAGGTCGAGGAGCTGCGGCGCGTCATCGGCTGGACGGGCGGGACGCAGATCCTCAAGGAGTCTGCCCCGAACCAGGGCTGGATTCCGATGGACATGCTCGCGGCGTTCGCCGCTGCGTCCACCATCGACTGGCCGATGGTGGTGGGCGACGACGGCAGGCGAACCGACACTCCGCTCCCGATGGAGCGCGTCGACGGGCTGCTGAAGCCGGTGGGCGTCGGCTACGGGACGCTGGTCAACACCGATAAGGAGCGGACGGCGGGGTACAACAAGAACGCCCTGTCGTTCCTGGGCTACTGCAACGGGGACGCGCAGCTCTGGAAGCCGGAGCGGGAGACAGGCTACAACGACGCCGGGGAAAAGACCACCGAGCCGATGTCCGAGGCGCGGAAGCGCCAGGAGAAGGAGTGGTGTGATGCGTGGCGGGTATGGGGGGCCGCCGACGATGATCGCCTGACGCGGCTGGAGGACGCCTTCAACCGGCAGATGCGGGGGTACATCCCGCCGAGCTACAGCACAGAGCCGCTGACCCTCGCCCGGTGGGGGAAGGGCATCAACCTGCACGGCTATCAGGTGCAGGGGGTGAGGAAGCTGGCAGCGAACCGGTGCGGGCTGCTGGCGTTCGACGTGGGCCTCGGCAAGACGTACAGCGGGATCGCCACGATGGCGCTCGCGCGGCAGGAGGGGTGGGCGAAGCGCCCGGTGATCCTCGTCCCGAACACGATCTGCTGGAAGTGGTATCGGGACGTGGCGCGGTGCCTGCCTGACTACCGGGTGGTGGTGATCGGGGCGAACCGGCGACCGGCGAACAAGGTGACGGGGCGCCCGATCTCGGCGGAGGCGGCGGAGAAGCTCGGCAAGGGCGGCTGGAAGTGGCGTTCTTTCCTCGACACGCCGGAGGAGCGTGCGGTGAAGTGGACGGCGTTCCAGGCGGGCGCCTACGACTGCGCCATCGTGACGTATTCGGCATTCGCGCGGCAGCAGATCAGCAAGAGCTTCGTCGAGGGGTACGTCGGCAAGACGGTGGCGATCCGGCGCAGCATCGCCCTGTCGCTGGAGCAGGTGGAGAAGGCGGAGAGCGTCAAGAAGAAGGCGCCGGAGGGCGCGGAGGGCGAGGGGAAGAAGGGGGAGAAGGGAACGACCCGGAAGCGCACGGAGCGGTCAGAGGCGGACACACAGGAGCGGGCGCGGGCCTGGGTCGGGGAGAAGCTGGCGCCGCCGAAGGGGTGGCAGTACGACCCCGGCATCGACTGGCATGCCATCGGCATCGACTACCTGATGGTGGACGAGGCGCAGAACTTCAAGAACCTGTTTTACAGCAGCCGGGAGAGCAGCGCCGACGCAGAGGCGAGCAAGCGGGCCTGGGCGCTCGATTTCCGGTGTGCCTCTGTCCGCGAACACAGCGGGGGCGCGGGGGTGGTGCTGCTCTCTGCAACCCCGATGAAGAACGCCGCGACCGAGTTCTACAACATGCTCCACCTGGTCAACCCCCTGATTTGGGATCAGGTGAGCGTGACCGACCCGGAGGGCTTCGTCAGCCTGTTCGCGGACATTGAGGAGCGGCAGGTATCGACCGGCAGCGGCCAGAAGGAGAAGCGGTCGGTCGTCACCGGGTTCCACCACATCGAGGGCTTGAAGGGCGTCGTCTACCGGTGGGCGACCTTCAAGACAGCGGCGCAGGTCGGGCTGAAGATCCCGGCGACCGAGCGCATTCAGCACATCGTCCGGGCGACGAAGGCGCAGACCACCTCGTTCGGGAAGCTCTTTGGAGAGTTGGAGGACATTCAGGAGCGCATCAAGGATGCCGCTCACAACAAGAGCGACAAGGGCGAGATGATCCTGCGGATTCTGCTCCAGAAGAAGCAGGGCATCCACATGCGGCTCTACCTCGCCAGCATCCACCCCGGCCTTGTGGACGCGCCAGGGAGCAACCTGTCGCTGGCAGAGAACGACAATGGGGCTGGTTGGATCATCGTGGACACGGGAACCGGGAAGAAGGTCGGCGGCCCGTACCCGGACGCTGAGAAGGGGCAGGCTGCGCTGAAGCAGATGGTCGCTGCGATGCCGGAGCCGAAATGGCTACCCGACGACGGGCCGAAGCTCGTCGAGTGCGCGAAGACCATCCTGGCGACCGCACCGCTGACCTGCTTCACCGACGAGCAGACGACCGGTGAGAACGGGGGGCAGCCGTTCTGCCTGAAGTGCGGGCATGTCGTATTCGCGGAGAACGTGAAGGTTCATGCGTGGCTGAAGGAATTGCTGGTGCGCGGCGGCCTGCCTGCGGAGCGCATCGCCATCCTCAACGCCGCCGAGGCGCCCGATCTGGAGCAGCGGCAGCAGATCGCGGAGGGCTTCAACGGCAAGGAGCTGCCGGGCCGGGAGGAATACGAGCCGCCGGTCTACGACGTGGTGATCGCCAACGCTGTCGCCTACGAGGGCATCGACCTCCAGCGGCGCACCTGCGCCATCCACCACATCGACGTGCCGTGGGAACCGGCCACCCTCCAGCAGCGGAACGGGAGAGGGGTGCGGCAGGGCAACCAGTTTGAGCAGGTCGGGATTCACTTCTACTTCGTGCAGGGGTCGTCTGAAGCGCACCGGCTCGGCAAGATCGAGCGGAAGCGCGGCATTATGACGAGCTTGTTTGAGGATGGGACAGTTTCTACCAACACCGTCGAGGCGGACAAGGTGGAGGCGGAGGACGACGTGGCCGACAGCTTCCTTGAGTTCTGCCCGCCCCACCTGCGGGAGAAGATCAAGGAGTCTGCGGAGGAGGATCGTCGGCGCCAGGAGGAGGAGAGCAACGCGAAGGCGCGCACCCAGGCGAACCGGCTCCTGGCCGATGCGGTGCTGGTGCGGCGGCGGATCGTCCGCCTGGAGGCGGAGGAGGATGGGCTGTCCGAGGCCGACCGGAACCGGCTGGCGGCGCTGCGGGGGGAGTACGCGGAGCTGGTCGACGCAGAGAAGGTGGGGCTGCTCGGCGGGCGGTTCCCGGCGACCCTCTGGAGCTACCCGTGGCATTCACTGGCGCGGGCGGCGCTCGGCCAGGAGGAGGTCGCGGTGCCTGCGACGGGGGCGCCCCTGTTCCCCGGCGTCCAGTTGGGGGGGAAGGATCAGAACGGAGCAGAGGGGAGCCTGCTGGTGACGTGGATCGAGTCCTCCAGCAGCAGCACATCGACGACGGTGCATCTGCTGAAGCGGGACGGCTCGACGTTCAGCCTGGAGCTGAAGGGGCTGACGGAACAGCTCGCTGCTTGGCAGAAGGTGGACGTGAAGCTGCTGAACCCGACGCCTGAGTGGTTCAGCACGGCGTACCCCACTGCCTTTCCGAACGTCTACGGAAATCGCGGGCGGGCGTTGCGCGCCTATGGCCCGTGGGCGGCAGAGGTGCTGTGGGCGCGGCTGCTGGAGCGCCACGACCGCAACGAGAGCAGTTTCCGTTACTCTGAACTTATGCAAGGGAGAAAGCCGGTTCTGTTGGATGGCGTCCTGTCGTTCAACAGCGGCAACACGGCGCCAAAGGGTCTGCTGCCGCCGACGATGGCGGGGTGGACGGCGTTTTTGAAGGCGGCGCGGCGGTCTGCGCTGAAGTGGACGGATCTGGATTCTGTGGCTCGGTCGTGGTGGGGTCGGGAGATGCCGAAGGGCGTCGCCGGGGCGGATCTGTGATGGCAACAACGAACGGGGGTGGACGATGAAGGGCGGAGCGGTGGCCGGGATGGCGTTGATGGGGCTGGGCGCGACGGTGGGCCTGATGGGGCTGGTGGTGGCGATGGCGGGCGAGGAGGAGGGGGTGCCGGAGATCCGCGCCGCCCCCGGAGATCCCGCGCTCCCGCCCGCGCCGCGCACCAGCTCCGGGGCGCCCGTGGTGCCGGGGGTGACGTTCAACTCTGGCGTCGTCCTGACGCCGCAGCAGCAGAACGTACTGGTGAAGGTGCGGGCGCGGGTGCCTGCGAGCGTCCCGATCCACGTCACCTCCGGGCTGCGGACAGCGGAGAAGCAGGCGGCTGCGCTGGTGATCAAGCGGTCGAGGGGCGAGAACCTGTACGCGCTCTACACGCAGGACGACCTGGTGGCGGAGATCATGCGCGTGCCGAACACCACCGAGGCGATGGCGGCGGTGTTCCGGTCGCAGATGGCGAGGGGGCGCTTCATCAGCCCCCACATGACCGGTCGCGGGATCGACTTCCGCACCTACAAGTGGAGCGCCGAGCAGCTCGCCACGTTCGTCGCCGCCGCGACGAGCCTCGGCCTCTCGACGTTGAAGGAGAGCGACCACCTCCACATGCAATGGAAAAGCGGGGCGGCGCCGACGCTGGCGGGCGCGACGATGGC
>JBEIQZ010000476.1:0-4876 GCA_040376255.1 Alphaproteobacteria bacterium | reverse complement strand
CTCGGCGGCGCGGGTGCTGATCTCGACGATCTCGCCAGCGTCGGTGGTGCCGAGCTCAGTCAGGCCGCCGGGGCGCTCGGCGTCGTGGTTGTAGAGGCGGTCAGGCCAGAACCGGTCGAACGCCTTCTTCCCGACCATGCGCTTGATCTCAGACTCCGACATGGGCCGGTGGAGGCAGGTCGCGACGATCAGGTGGATGTCGGTCACGCCGTAGTCGGCCAGCAGCGGCAGCACGATGTTCAGCACGCGCTCGCGCACATCGGGCGTCGCCATCTGGGGCAGCGGCAGCGAGATGTCGTCGAGCGCGATGGTGATCTTCATCCCCGGGCGCAGCAGGGCGTAGAGCGGCTCGGAGTTGAACGGGTGGCTGATCGCGTAGCGGATCGCCGCGTCCACGTCGCCCAGCCCGGACATCGTCGGGCGCGGGTAGATGACCCGGCTGCCGACCGGCAGATCGACCTCGACGAGCTGATCGCCGGAGAACAGGACGCGGGGGCGGGAGCGGTGGTCGATGGTGACGACGCAGGGATGCTCGGTGTTCATGGCGGCTCTCAGCGGTACAGCGTTACAATCAGCGTTCAGATCAGCGTTCAGACAGATCAGAGATACAGGTCAGCGGGTCCTGCGGGAGATGTCGACGGTGGCCCAGTGGTAGGCCTCCGCGAGCTTCCGCAGCCGCGCGTCGGGCCGGATGCAGGAGGGGTGGCCGACGACTGAGAGCATCGGCACGTCGGAGTAGGAGTCCGAGTATGCGTGGCACTTCAGCAGGTCGTGACCGTTGGCGCGGGCGTCCTCCACGATCAGCGTCGCCTTCCCCGGCCCCGCGACCACCGGGCGCTTGAGCTTGCCGGTGGAGCAGCCGTCTTTCAATTCCAGCCGGTTCGCGATCAGCGTGTCCGCGCCGAGGTGCCGCCGGAGCGGCTCCATCGTCCACTCCAGCGATCCGGTGATCAGGACCACGCGCAGCCCCGCGCGCTTGCACTGATCGATCAGCTCCTTCGCGCCGGGCAGGATGTTGGGCTTGACGATGTCCTCGAACACCTCCCGCGACAGCGCGATCATGCGATCCTCGCTGATGCCCCGGAAGTGCGAGAACAATTCCTCATTGAACAGGCGCCGATCCTGCATCTCGGCGGCGATCAGCGCGGGCGTGCCGAGGAGCATCCCGCCGAACCGCCGCAGCCCGTCGAGCGGGGAGGCCTGGTGAAGGATGTAGTGGAGCGTCGGGGGGATCAGGTTGATCCCGACCAGCGTGCCATCGATGTCGAAGTATGCGGCTGCCTCCGCCAAGGGCGCTCCAGGGGTGCCTGAAAGGGTTCACCCCCTAACCTGTCTCTTCGCGCCTCCGCCACCCGCGACTGTCGCCAGCGCGGCCAGCCCCGCCAGCAGCAGGCCCGCCTGCGCCCCGCCGGTGCTGCAGCCGCCCACCTCCTGCATCCCGACCGCCGCGCCGGGGAGCGAGGTGATCCGCGCCGGGACGTTGTCCTCGCCGGGGCGCCCGTCCGGATCGGAGTCGGCCGGATCGGAGTCGGTCGACCCGGAGTCGCCCGGAGGGTCGGAGTCCTGCGGGTCGGAGTCGCCGCCGCCGTCCTCGCCGGGGGCGAGGGCGATGGAGCACCAGTCCTCAGAGGCGCTGGTGGTCTTGGGGCCGCAGGTGCCTTCCAGGTAGCCGGGGGCGTCGGCGTGGACGGTGTAGGTGTCGAACGGGAGGTCGTAGAAGCGGTACATCCCCGAGGCGTCGGTGACCGTGCTGTCGCCGGTCTCGGCGAGCCAGACGGTGACGTTGGCGAGCCGCGCGCCGTTGTAGATGTCGCTGTCGGCGATGACGCCCATCAAGGTGCCGGTGGTGGTCCCGGCCTCGCCGTTGAGCAGGCCCATGTAGTAGTCCCAGTCCCAGTAGATGCCGGGATCGGTGTGGCAGCCCGCGCCGCCGCCGCTGCCGCCGCTGCAGCCCGGCACCTCGACGTGGCCGATGATGTGGCTGCGATCCAGCGGGACGCCCTGCCGGGCGGCGATGTCGGCGGTCAGCGCGGCGGACTCGCGGTACATCGCCTCGGTGTACCAGTCATAGCCCTCGTCGACCCAGCCCTCGTGCTCGATGCCGACGCTGCGGACGTTGGTGTCCCAGTGGCCCGCATGCCAGGCGACGTCCTGCTCGCGCACCATCTGGGTGATCTCGCCGTCCGAGGAGCGCACGACGTAGTGCGCTGATGCCTCAGCGGAGCAGTTGGCGAACCAGTTGTAGCAGCTCGAATAGCCGCCCTGGACGGTGTGGATGACCACCATGTCGATGTCGCCCGCGCCCCGACTGTAGTCCGAGTAGTTGTCGGTGCAGGCGTCGATGAACTGGGCGGCCAGCGAGGAGTCCATCGCCGTCGGCGGCGCGATCTCCTCTTCGGGGAGCGCCAGCATCATCGCGGGCTGGATGACCTCCCCCCAGCGGGTGTCCGCCCGGTAGCCCTCAGCGATGCTCTCAAACAGGTAGCGGGCGTAGAGATCCTGCATCCGGGGCTCCTGCCGCCCGGAGAAGGCCCGCGCTGCGTCCCACCACGCCATCAGATCCTGCTGATCCGGCAGGGTCCCGCCGTTGGACAGCCGCCCCTGCTCGGCCAGGATCGCCGCCACCGCCTGCGTCGAGAGGCGCCAGTCCGCGCCGACCCGGTTCGGATCCGCGCCGATCAGCGCCCCGCCGTGCTCCAGCGACGGGTCCTGATCGCCCTCCTGCAGATCGTACATCCCCCAGCCGCCCCACATCGACTCCGCGTCCGGGTTGAACCGCGTCGCCTCGTAGGCGATGACCATCACCAGCGGGGCCGGGACGCCGTACCGATCCGCCTGCGCCGCGATCTCCCGCTCCAGCGCGTTTGTTTTCCCGGCGCGGGCGTGGAGCACGGCGGGGTGGGCCTGCGCGGAGGGGATCAGCGTCGACATCAGAGGGGCGATCAGGAACGTCAACATTGATCCTCCAGGGAAGACATGCTAACCGCTCGCCCGCGCTGCCGCAGGCCGGATCAGCCGATCAGGCGCATGCGGAGGCGCGATACAGACCACAGGAGAGGGCGTCATGGGGCTGCTGGTTCTGGAGGATGGACGTTGGTTCCGGGGTGAGAATTACGGCGCGGAGGCCACCCGGCTCGGGGAGGTGGTGTTCGACACCGCGCTCTCCGGCTACCAGGAGGTGCTCACCGATCCCTCCTTCTGCGAGCAGATCGTCGTCATGACCGCCGCCCACGTCGGCAACTACGGCGTCAACCCCGATGACGCCGAGTCCGACCGCGTCTGGGCCGCAGGCTTCGCCGCCCGCTCGCTCTGTAAAAACCCCTCCAGCCACCGCTCCACGATGAGCCTCGACCGCTACCTCAAAGAGGCGGGCGTCCCCGCCATCGACGGCTTCGACACCCGCGCCCTCGTCCGCCACATCCGCAGCCGGGGCGCCATGCGCGCCGCCATCTCCACCGAGATCGACGACGTGGAGACCCTGCGGGCCCGCATCCAGGAGTGGCCCGGCATGACCGGGCGCGCCCTCGCCACCGAGGTAAGCTGCCGCGCGCCGTACGTGTTCCCCGCCAGCCCCGACCGCCCCGCCGGAGCCGCTGTCCGCGCCCGCATCCACGTCCTCGACGGCGGCGCGAAGCGCAACATCATGAAGAGCCTCGCCGATCTCGGCTGCGCGGTCACGGTGTTCCCCGCCGACACCCCCGCCGACGTCCTCGCCGACGGCGCCGACGCGGTGATGCTCTCCAACGGCCCCGGCGACCCCGCCGCGCTCCACGGCATGATCGCCACCGTCCGCGCCCTGTTCGGGCGGGTGCCGGTGCTGGGCGTCTGCCTGGGCCACCAATTGCTCGGCCTCGCGCTGGGGGCCGACACGTTCAAGCTCCGGTTCGGCCACCGGGGCGCCAACCACCCGGTGCGCGATCTGCTGACGGGCAAGATCGAGATCACGAGCCAGAACCACGGCTTTTGCGTCGATCCGGCGGGCATTGAGCGCGCAGGCGGGCAGGTCACCCACATCAACCTCTATGACGGCACGCTGGAGGGCTTCCGCCACGACGATCTGCGGCTGATGTGCGTGCAGTACCACCCGGAGTCCTGCCCGGGGCCGCACGACGCGGCGCACCTGTTTGAGCGGTACCTGCAGTTCGCCGGACGCCCTTAGACATGCTAACCGGCGCCCGCCTGGAGGATCGATGCCGAAGCGTGAAGACCTGAAGACCATCCTCATCATCGGCTCCGGCCCGATCGTCATCGGCCAGGCCTGCGAGTTCGACTACTCCGGAACCCAGGCATGCAAGGCGCTCCGGGGCCTCGGCTACCGGGTGGTGCTGATCAACTCGAACCCCGCCACGATCATGACCGATCCGGAGATCGCGGACGCCACCTACATCGAGCCGCTCACCGTCGCCTACGCCGAGGAGATCATCCGCAAGGAGCGCCCCGACGCGATCCTCCCGACGGTGGGCGGGCAGACCGGCCTCAATCTCGCGCTGGAATTGCACGATCAGGGCGTGCTGGCCCGCTACAACGTCGAGCTGATCGGCGCCCGCCCCGACGCGATCCGGGTGGCCGAGGATCGGGAGCTGTTCAAGGCGGCGATGGAGGAGATCGGCCTCCAGTGCCCCCGCGCCGGGATCGCCCGGACGCTGGCCGAGGCGGAGGAGATCGTCCGGGACATCGGCCTCCCCGCCGTGATCCGCCCCAGCTTCACCCTCGGCGGCGCGGGCGGCGGCATCGCCTACAACCCGGACGAATTGCGCGAGATCGTGTCTGGCGGCCTCGATCTCTCCCCGACCCGGCAGGTGCTGGTCGAGGAGAGCGTCGTCGGCTGGAAGGAGTTCGAGCTGGAGGTCATGCGCGACCTCGCCAACAACGTGAT
>JBEIQZ010000240.1:0-8627 GCA_040376255.1 Alphaproteobacteria bacterium | reverse complement strand
CGTCGATCAGCTCGTCAGCGCGGGCCTCATCTCCCGCCCCTCCGACCTCTACCACCTCACCGCCGCGCAGCTCTCCGGCCTCGACCGCATGGGCGATCTCTCCGCCGCCAACCTCCTCCGCGCCATCGACGACTCCCGCAGCCGCCCCCTCGACCGCGCCCTGATGGCCCTCGGCATCCACCACGTCGGCGAGACCACCGCCCGCGACATCGCCCGCCACTTCGGCACCCTCGACGCCCTCCTCAGCGCCGCCGAGGCCGATCTCACCGCCGTCCCCGGCGTCGGCGCCGCCGGCGCCGCCAGCATCACCCGCTTCCTCCAGAGCCCCGCCAGCCGCGCCGAGATCCAGCGGCTCCGCGACGCAGGCGTCCGGTTCGCCGACGTCGCCCGCCCCGCCAGCGCCGGCACCCTCGCCGGCAAGACTTTTGTCATCACCGGCACCCTCCCCGGCATGAGCCGCGAAGAGGCGAAGGCGAAGATCGAGGCCGCAGGCGGCAAGACCTCCGGCAGCGTCTCCAAGAAGACCGACTATCTGCTGGCCGGTGACGAGGCGGGCAGCAAGCTCCAGAAGGCCCGCGAGCTCGGCGTCGCCGTCCTCGATGAAGCACAATTCCTCACCCTGCTGACCGGGACCCCCTCGTGATCCTCCCCGTGATCCTCCCCGCGATCTTCCTCTCCCTCGCCTCCGGCTGCAAAGAGCCCGGCACCCTCTCCGCGATCTCCGCCCTCGACAGCGAGGCCGCCCTCGCAGAGGCCACCCCCGCCCTCCGCACCGGCCTCGCCCTCACCTCCCTCACCGGCGAGATCTGCACCCAGGACGCCCTCGAAGGCTACACCTTCACCGGCATCGGCGCCGACACCCTCGGCATCACCTCCGCCACCGTGATCCGCGACGAGGACGGCACCACCCACCTCACCTTCCCCCCCGTGGGCCTCGACGGCGGCCTCGGCACCCTCAGCATGGACAGCGACGCCGAGCGCCGATCCTGGGACGTCGCCTTCACCTCCGACGGCAACAGCTACGCCGCCTCCATCCTCGTCTCCGCCTGCGACGTCTCCATCGCCATAAGCGGCTCCGGTACATGGACCTCCTCCACCGGCTCCTCCGCCCTCATCAACCTCATCGGGGAGAGCGGCGGCGTCCACCTCGATGACGACGGCCTCCCGATCAGCGGGCAGGCGCGATGGACCCTCAACGGGGCAGATACCAACATCCTGCTCGATCCCGCAGATACGGTCGACCTCAGCGCGGGGGGGTGGCCGGGGGTCGTGGCGGGGACGGGGTGGACGTTCGAGGTGGAGGTGCAGTACCCTTAGGATCACCCCGGCAGCACATGCACCTCCCACCGCCGCCGCTCCTTCCGGGACTCCGCCCCCGCCCGCCGGAGCGCCTCCCCGCTCAGCGCCGGATCTTCGATATACTCCCGCAAAATCTCCGGATACGCCCCTCTCCCCGCGACATGATCGCAGAGCTCTCCGAAGGACGGGAAGAACAGCAGCCCCTCGACCGCGTCATAGAGGACGGCGTGGCGGCCGGGCTGGGCGAGGACGCCGCTGATCTCCAGCTTGATGATCTCGGGGGCGTCTGAGTCGTTGGAGTGGGCGCGGGCGTAATGCTGGAAGAAGGTGGTGAGGCGGTCGCTGAGGTCTGTGGGACTGGCGCACTGGAGGAAGTCGGTGCCGAAGGTGGCGATCCAGGCGGCGCGTTCGGTGCGCATGCGGCGGTAGAGGGCGCGGACCTCGGCGAGCCGGGCGAGGAGGGCGGGCTCGGGGGTCTGCTGCCACTGGCGGAGCAGATCGAGGCGGGCGAGGACGCCCATGGGCTCGACGAGATCGGGGTCGCCGGAGAAGCGGGCGGCGCCGTCCCAGGGGAGGAGGCGGGCGCGGAGAACCATGCGCTTCGGGAGCTGCGGCTGGAGGCCGGGGGCGAGGACGGCGGATTCGTCGTCGGTGGCGAGATCGCGGAGCAGGGCGAGGTCGCCCTTCCAGCCGTCGACGACCCAGAGGGCGGTGCGGACGGTCGCGTCCCAGGCGGCGGCCTGCGCGGGGAGGGCGCCGTCGGCGGCGAGGCGGGCGGCGAGGGTCCATCCGTCGGCATCGACCCACTCCAGGGCGAGGAAGTCGAGGAAGTCAGCGAGGTGTTCATCGGGGGGCGGGCCGCCGAACAGGAGCATGGCGGCCTCGCGGTACTCGTCGGGGCGCTCGACGGGCCAGCGGCTGACGGCGGTGAGGAGCGTCTGCTTGCAGGTGTGGAAGTCCAGGTGTCCTCCGGGCGGATCGGGGCGCCTGATAACCGGCTGGCGGCGGAGCGGTGGATACGGTGGTATACATAGCGGGCGGGTGAGGTCAGGATGTTGCTGTTGTGGATCGCGTGTACTGAGGGGCCGAAGGTCAACGGCGGGCAGCCGGAGCCGGTGATCGTGCCGGGCGCGGTGGACTTCGGCGAGGTGGTGATCGGGACGCTGACCGACGTGCAGATCGGGGTGGAGAACGACGGGCTGGGGTTCTTCACTGTGACGGGGGCGGCGCTGGAGGCGACGTCTCAGGACTTCGAGGTGCTGAGCTATCCGCCCGACCCCATCGGGGCGGCCGACACCGGGGAGCTGTGGCTGCGGTACACGCCGGACTACGAGGGGCAGGACTACGCGACGCTGCGGCTGACGACGGATCTGGAGGACGACCCGGAGACCGCCGAGGACGAGTCGGAGGTGACGGCGCAGCTCGCGGCGTTCGGGGTGCTGCCGCGCGTCGAGCTGGAGCCGGAATTGCTGTACTACAGCGGGGTGACGTCGGGGACAGTGTCGACGAAGAGCTTCACGGTGGCGTCGCGCGGGTCGGGGAAGCTGGTGATCCGGCACATGGAATTGGAAGATCCCGACGGCGTGTACACGCTGACCGCCCCGGCGGAGTACCCGGGCGAGCCTGCGATCGTGGAGAACGGGTTCTCTGTGACGTTCGATGTCGCGTTCGCGCCGCTGGACGAGGGCGAGCACAACGGGCAGGTGCTGATCGAGACCAACGACCCGGAGGACGGGCTGGTTTCGGTGGATCTGCGCGGCAACGCCATTGACAACCCCGATACGAACGTCTGCCCGGTGGTCGAGGTGCTCTCGCCCGACAACGGCGAGTACATCCTGTCGAGCAGCCCGACGCTGCTGCGGGGGCTGGTGGTCGATCCGGACGACGCGATGAGCAACCTTGACTGCTCCTGGTTCGCCAACGGCGCCCGCCTCACCTCCGCCACCGTCGACAGCAGCGGCAACGTCGAGGACACTGCCAGCCTGCCCATCGGCCAGGTCGAGGTCAAGCTCCGCTGCATCGACCTGGAGATCTGCGCGGGCGACGACAGCACCGACGTCGAGGTGGTCGACGCGGAGCAGCCGCTCCGCTACACCATCACCGGCGGCAGCTCCATCTTTGATTATCTCTTTATCGACGACGATCTTAGCGTCTATGTGAACGGCGTCGAGATCTATGTCGATTCTGATCGCACGAGCACCACCCTCGCCCCCATCGAGTTCGAGGCCGAGCGCGGCGACACCATCCGGCTTGTCGGCACCGACGTCAACCAGTGCATGTTCGCCATCGACGCGCTGAAGCTGCACTGGGGGACCGGCCAGTCCCAGAACCTCAACTCTGAGGATTGCCGCTCCTCCTGCCCGCAGGACGCCTGCTACGACGCCAATTACAACGGCCCCTGGCCGGGCGTCTTCCTCGATGAGACCTATGACATCAACATCCCGTGATCCCATGCGCCCCGATCCCGCCGATCCGGCGCTCTGGGCGGAGATCCGCACCGTGGCCGTGCTGGGCGCGAGCATCGATCACTGGCGACCGGCCTTCTATGTCCCGCACCACCTCTATTCGGCCGGGATGCGGATCCTGCCGGTGAATCCCCGGCTGGACGGCACGGCGATCTGGGGGCGTCCGGTGGTGGACGGGCTATACGCGATCCGGGAGCGGGTCGACCTCATCGACGTGTTCCGGCGCGCGGAGGCGCTGCCCGGCCATGTGGATGAGATCCTGGCGCTCGCGGATCGGCAGCGGGCGCGCGGAGAGCCGCCGCCGCTGGTCTGGCTCCAGAGCGGCATCCGGCATGCGGAGGTGGTGGCGCGGCTCCGGGCGGCCGGCCTGCCGGTGGTCGAGGACGCCTGCGCGATGGTGGAGCATGGGCGGGCGGGGGCGGTCGGCGCGGGTTAGGTCGCCGGGATGCTGATTACGCTGCTGGCCTGTATGGGCGATCCCTCCGGCCCGGTGACCCCTCCCCCGTTGACCCCTCCCCCGGATGAACCCGCCCCGCCCGCCCCCGCGACGCTCGGCATGGGCGTCTCTGAGGTCGTGACCCCGCCGGAGATCCTGCGCCCGACGGATGTGCAGGATCGCGCGGCGCCCGCGCTGCTGGACGTGTGGTTCGAGGCGGATCGGACGACGGCAGACGGGCTGAAGCGGCTGCTGGAGGAGAACGGGTTCACCGTGCTGGACGGGGACGGCGAGTCCTGGCGGGTGCGGGCGCCGGAGGGGCAGGGCTGGGAGGGGAGGCTGGCGCGGCTGCCGGAGGTGCGCGAGGCGCGCGAGGCGATCCACCTGGAGCCGCTGCCGTCCGGCAATTTCCGCGAGGGGAGCGCCCGCTACGGGGAGGCGCTGCAGAGCTTCCACTTCAAGGAGGGCGGCCCGCAGCAGACGGTCACCGGCCTGAAGCCGCCGCCGCCCGATCCGATGTTCCCGCGCAGCGCGCCGCCGCAATTGATCCGCTGCCTGCTCCCGATCCGGGAGATGATGCTGGACGGGATCTCTGTGGGTGATGGCTGGGAGCGGGCGCTCGTGCTGGAGCCGCGCGCCTGGGTGATGGTGCTCGACAACTACGGCGCCTGCGGGGCGCGGGGCTGGCTGGTGATGCGGGGCGACGCGCCGATCGACACGCTCACCGTGGGCGGGCCGGACGGTGCAGGGCGCGTCGGCCCCGCGCAGGCCGACGACGCGATCTGGTGGGAGAGCGCGGCCCGCTGGCTCCAGACCGCCCGCCCCGCTGAGGACACCTCGGCGCTCGCCGCCTTCGACCTGCTCCGCACCGCGCCCGACGAGGTGCTGGCCGCCGCGCTGCCGGGGCTGGCCTCCGGCCCGTTCCAGAAGCGCCTCTACGACGCCTGGTTCACCCGCAGCCCGGACGCCGCGCTGAAGCTGGCGATCTCCTCGCGATCCCCTGCCCTGCTCGCCCGCGCCGCCGCCACCTCCGCCGAGGCCCGCGCCGCAATCCTCGCCGATCCGAAGGCGCCCAGCCTCGCCCTCCTCGCCGCCCTCGCCATCTGGCGCCCCGGCCCGCAGGACAGCCCCGACCTGCTGGAGCGGCTCCGCGCCCACCCCGACCCGGCGGTGCGCCACCTCGTCTGGGAGCGGCTGCTGGAGGCCTCCATGCCCGGCTGCCTCCAGCGCGCCGCCCAGATCGACAGCATGGCGCCCGAACCCCTCACCGCCCTGTACCGGGACTGCCCCCAGCAGCCCGTCCGCAGCCCCGCCTTCCAGGCCGTCGCCGCCCGGGATCGCGCCGCCGCCGGGGCGCTCGTCGCCGTCACCCTCCAGGAGCCGGAGACCCTCCTCACCGGCATCGCCGCCGTCCGCCACGCAAACGCCCTCGAACGCGACGATCTGCTCGTCCAGACCGTCCAGCGCCCCGGCCTCGACCGCGACATCCGGCGGGCCGCGCTGGAGACGCTGATCAAGACCGGACGGTCGGCGGAGACGGCGGGGCTCGTCGCTACGTACGGGGAGTATCTGGGGTACAAGGCGAAGGCGGACGCGGCGGGCGGAGCGCCGGGGACGGTGACGGCGGGGCAGTGAGGGCGCCGGGATGATCGGCGGCGCATAGTCTGGATTACGTCGGGTCGCACGATCGCCTCTTCCCGCCGCCCACCGAAACGGAGAGCAGTTAAGTGCCTGCGCGTAGGCACCCATGGGCAAGATCACCATCAATCTCACCAAGAGAGACATCCCCGACGATTTTCAAGGCAAGTTCAACGGCAAGACCTACGAGGTCAAGCTGAAGGACGCCGTCCTGAAGCCGGATACGGATGACCTGAAGACCCCGAGCGATGTCAAGAACGGCGAGAAGCTGGCGGCGATGATCAAGGCGTTCGTCAAGCCCTTCAAGGACAGCGTGGAGAGCCTGCTGGACGAGGCGACCATCACCTCCGATGTCACCGGCCTCGGCGATCACGAATTGGAGATCAAGTTCAAGGGCAGCAAGAGCCCCTCTGCCACGCTTCAGTTCCGCGACAAGGACGGCAACCTCACCCGCGTCGTGGTCGTCGAGGAGGAGCACGACGAGAGCTGGAAGGAGAATTGGGCGGATCGTGTCAGCTACGCGAATTCCACAGTGGAGGAGCTCTGCAACGATGACAAGATCCAGAAGAAGATCAAGTCCCTCGCGCTGTCCCCCGGCGACTCCGGCCACGGCAAGACCGTCGCGCTCGGCGGCGGGGTCGTCCACTGCCACGTCACCAACAACGACGGCATCGCCTACAAGTGGAACAAGGAGAACCTGATCGTCGTCGCCTGGGGCCAGAAGAGCGACAGCGCGGGCAGCGGCACCTCCGGCTACGAGTGGGTCACCGGCTAAGCCGCTCAGGAGCCCCGGCAGTCTGAGAGGTGGACGGTCACGGCGTCCGCCCCGACCTCCCGGGCCGCCGGACAGGGGATCGGCCACGGGAGGATCGTCGTGAGCGCCGCCCCCGGCCAGAGCAGCGCGATCAGCCCGAACCCTGCGATCCCTGCGCCCATCCTCCACCTCCGCGCTGCACCGGACGCCGCTGATCGGCTATCCTTACACCATGACGCTCCTGCTCCTCTTCGCCTGCAAGCCGACCGCCGATCTGGTGATCACCGTCCCTGAGGATCAGGCTGACGCCTTCGCGGACTTCGTGCTGTTCCTCGATGACGACCGGGTGGCGCTGCACATCGACGGCGAGCCGGGCGGGCGGGCGGGGGTGACGGAGATCGCGGTGGTGGCGGGGCCGCCCTGCGCGGAGTGTTTCTCTCTGAGCGCAGAGGAGGGCGGAAAATCAGGGACGATCACGGTGGCGGCGGGCGATTTGCTGGGCGCGCAGTACGGGGCGGCGGCGGCGCTGGAGGCGATGGGCTGGCGCTTCTGGCACCCCGCCGATCCGCTGGCGCCGGAGGAGATCGCCGCCGTCGACGCGCTGCCGGAGCCGCTGCCGGAGGGGACGCAGTCGCCTGCGGTGGCGCGGCGCGGCGTCCACCTGCACACGATCCACCCCATCGAGGGGCTGGAGGCGCTCTGGATGTCGGACGACGACGCGGAGGCGCGCCGGATCATGGACTGGCTGATCAAGAACCGGGGGAACCACCTGCAGTGGGTAGGCCTCGACGACATCTCCGGCGACGCGGCGGTGCTGGCGGCGTGGCAGGCGCGGACGGCGGGGCATATCAAAAACGCGCACCGGCGCGGGATCACCGCCGGGGTGGGGCTGCAGCTCTACGGCGCGAGCAACCTGCAGCGCGGCTTCGACCTCGTCGATCAGCCCGGCGCGGGCGAGGAGGCGCAGATCGCGGAGCGGCTCGGGCAGCTCACGGACGGGCTGGACTGGGACGTGCTGAACCTGTCGTTCGGGGAGTTCTCCGGGCAGGAGCCGCAGGACTTCATCGACGGGATGAACCGCGCGTACGCGGGGATGCAGGCGGCGATCCCCGGCGTGGACGTCCCGGCGACGATCCATGTGGGCGACTACCCGGATCTGCGGGTGGAGTACGGGGGCGAGGAGCTGCTGTACTATTTTCTCGTGAAGTACGCCGACCCCGGCATCCGGCCCTGGGTCCACACGGTGATGTACTACGATCTGTATGAGGACGCGGGCGGCGCCTACCTCCACGAGGACTTCAGCGAGCACCGCGCCTTCCTGGAGGAGCGCGTCCAGGCGGGCCAGCCGGTCGGCTACTTCCCGGAGTCGGCCTACTGGGTGGCGTTCGACAACCCGGTGCCGCTGTACAACCCGCTCTACGCGCGATCGCGGCTGCTGGATCTGGCGCGGCTGCCGGGGCTGGCCGATCATGTCGTGTTCTCATCGGGGTGGGAGTGGGGGTACTGGCAGGGCGATCTGGCGTCGCTGCGCGGGGCGTGGGGGATGTACGGGCTGACGGAGGCGGAGAAGGAGGCGTTTACGCAGGGCGGGGCGCCCGATCCGGAGACGGAGCCTGCGGCAGACGCGGCGCGGACGGCGGCGTTTTTTGACGACATGTACGCGCCGCTCGGGGAGACGGGCGCGGCGCTCGCGCGGGCGGCGGCGGAGGTGGCGGAGATCCAGCACCGGCGGCTGCTGCTGGGGCGGCTGGCGCCGTGGATGGCGGGGCGGGACGCCTTCATGGACGCGGGCGACGGGCAGGGCGTCATCGCGCAGCCCGACCGGGCGACCGAGGCGGAGATCCTGGCGATGGACGCGGCGGCGCGGGCGGCGCTCCTCAGCGGGACGGTCGAGCCGCTGGAGGCGATGGCCGGGGAGCTGGAGGCGGTGCTGGCTGCGATCCCGGCGGCCTCCGGCGCTGAGGTGTCAGGGCTGACGGCGACCGGGGCGCGGGCGGTGGCGGAGGTGCGGGACGGGGTGGAGGTGGACGCGGCG
>JBEIQZ010000383.1:0-6076 GCA_040376255.1 Alphaproteobacteria bacterium | reverse complement strand
CCAGCCCGCCGAGCAGCCCGACGCTGCCCGCCATGCCGATGCGGTCGGTGAGCCCGTAGTCCGCGTCGAGGGCGCCGTTGACCGACGACACCCCGCCGACCGTCCCGCCGAGCGCGCCGCCGACCCCGGCATCACCCGCCGGGATCGGGTCTCCGGCGCTCCGGAGGCCCACCGTCGTCGGGAGCGTGCAGCCGGAGATCAACCCGAAAGAGAGCAGCCCGCAGAAGATCCATGTATACAGGCTGTTACACACGATCAGCCCGGCGGCCAGCCGAGCGCGCGTCCGCCGAGGAGGTGCAGGTGCAGGTGGAAGACCGTCTGCCCCGCGCCCGCCCCGTTGTTGATGACCACCCGGTAGTCGGTAAGCCGCTCCTGCGCCGCCACCGCGTTCACCGCCAGCAGCAGCCGCCCGAGCAATTCCGCGTCTCCGCCGGAGCCCCCGCCGGACGGGTCGTTTGCCACGGCGTCTGAGAGCCGGGTGAGCGGCCTGCGGGGGACGACGAGGATGTGGACGGGCGCCTGCGGGTGGATGTCGCGGAAGGCGACGGCATGCGCGTCCTCATAGACGATGTCCGCCGGGATCTGGCGGGCGATGATCTTCTCAAACAGCGTGGGCGCGGAGGAGGGTGCGGCCACAGCTCACTCTTCGCCGGAGGTCGAGCCGGAGGAGCGCGCGGGCATCGGCAGCAGCGAGGCGGGCGCCTTGAACGGCTCCTGCGGGAGCTGCTTGTGGATGTGCTTGGCCGCCTCAGGCTGGGCGACGTTCATCGCCATCAGCTCGCGCATCGTGCGCTGGGCGCCCTCGACAGAGCCATCGAGGAAGATCACGTTGCCCTTGCCGTTCTCAGAGAAGTGCTTGATCGACTCCGTCCACATCGAGAACAGGATGAACGAGGCGTCGAGATCGGCGGACTTCATCTCCTTGGCCGCCTCGCTCATGCCGCGCGCGACTTCCTGGCGGAACAGCGCGATGCCCTGCCCGCGCAGCCGCAGCGCCTCGCGCTCGGCCTCGGCGGAGATCTGGATGGCGTTGCCCTCGGCCTGCGCCTGCTTGGTCTTGGTGATCAGCAGCGCCTGACCCTCGTTCTCGGCGGCGGCCTTCAGGTTGTTGGAGGCGACGACCTGCGCCATGGAGCGCATGATCACGTCGTCGAAGGTGATGTCGTTCATCTGCAGGTCGAGCAGGTGGTAGCCCCAGCCCTCCAGCGAGCTGTCGAGGTGGCCCTTTACCGCCTCGACGATCTCGCGGCGCAGCGTCAGGATCTCGGCCTGCTTCTTGGTGGCGACGAAGGCGCGCACGGAGCCCTCGACGGTGCGGATCAGCGCCTGCATGAAGCTCTTCTCGTCGATGAACTTGAAGGCGACGTTCTTGATCGTCTCCTCATCCTGGTTCAGCACCGCGTAGAGCAGCATCGCCTTGAAGCCGACGTTGGCCTGATCGATGGTGGTGGCCTGGAACACCAGCTCCACCGAGCGGTTCTGGATCGAGATCCGGCGATCGATGCTCTCGAAGAACGGGAGCTTGAAGCTCAGGCCCGGGTACATCAGGCGGCGGTACTGGCCGAACATCGTCACCACCGCGACCGTCCCCTGCTGAACCGTCGTGAACGTCATCAGCGCCGTCATGCCGACCCCCGCGAGGGCGAAGCAGACCATACCCATCACTGCATCCATAAAGACTCCGGTAGAGAGTCGGCCTATAGCCTGCTCTCTCCAGGGGTGCTACCGGCGGTCCTGCCAGATCACGCTCGTCTCCGGCCAGCGCAGGCGGCAGCCGCAGGCCAGCATCGCCGTCGCCAGCCCGTCCGCCTCCGCCCCGGTCGGCGCGAGCACCGTCACCGACGCAGCGGTGTCGACCGGCGCGCCGGTGCGCGGATCGACGATGTGGCCGGGCTGGCGGCGCTGATCGGAGGTGGAGATCGAGCGGTCGCGCAGGCGGAGGGTGCGCCCGCTGCCTGCGCCCGCGCCGTCCAGCCCCGCCCCGACGCGGACAGGCCAGCCCGACTGCCCCGGCGCGTCGCCGCGCGCCCCGATGTCCCCGGCGGCGTCGATGAGGAAATCGTGCGCTCCGGCGGCTTCGAGGGCGAGGATCGCGCGATCCACCAGAAACCCCTTCAGGATGCCGCCCAGCCCGACCGGCCCGCCATCCGCGCACCACACGCCTGCATCGTGCTGCCAGAGCCGCCCGCCCTGCCACACCAGCGAGAACGCGCCGCCCGAGGCCAGCGAGATCCGCCCCGCCAGCAGGAACAGCGCCCCGGCCTCCGGGGGCAGGTCGGCGCAGCCGCCCGGCAGGCCGTTGAGGCGGGCGGTCAGGCTGTCCGGGCGCCACTCTGAGAGCAGCGACTCCCAGCGCCCGATCTCTGCGAACGCCGCGTCGATCTTCGGCAGGATCTCCGCCTCCGGCGCAGCCGATGCCACGGTGATCCCGGTGAGCGTCCCCATCGCCGGGCGCGTCAGGTGGTGCAGCGTCGGCAGATCGGCGGGGATCATCAGCCCAGCCACATCTCCTTGATCGACGCCGCGCTCATCCACAGCAGCCCGAGCAGCAGCCCGACATGGACGGGCAGGAACAGCACCGCGAAGGCGGGCGAGGCGAAGCTCACCAGCCAGGGCAGCGCGATCTGCATGGCGATGCAGAGCAGCGTCCCGACGGTGATCCCGACGCGCAGCAGGAGCGCCTGGCTGCCGAGGTGGTAGAGGTGCGCGACGACGAGGAAGCAGAGCGGCTCAGTGAACAGGTGGAAGTGCGTAAGCTCCAGCAATTGCCGGTAGCTCTTGGGGTAGCGCATCTGCGCCTCGTCCCCGACCCACCACGAGGCCGCCGTCGCGGCGTCCAGCCCCATCCCGTCGTGGTGGAGCAGCGCCGCGCTGATCAGCCCGCCCACCATGAAGGCGAGGAACGCCGTATAGACGAGCTTGCCGCCAGGATCGAGCCGCCCGAGCCTGCTCCTTCCACCGAAATCACGCACCGGCCCTCTCCTGTCTCGTCGGTTTATGCAGGCCGCTGACTGAGAAACGCCTGGATCAGCACTGTATCCCGCCGGATGCCTGCGGTCAGCGCGCGGGAGGAGATCGTCGAGCCGGAGACGAACTGGATCTCCCGCCCCGCCCGCATCGGGGAGGAGGCGTCGCGCCCGGTGAACTGCCGCCGGAACGGCTCGGCGCGCACCCCGTCGCCGTAGGCCTCCCGGTACACCATGATCTCCACCCGCTGCACCCTCCCCGCCGGATCGAACAGCACCGCGTAGGTGATCGGCTCATGCTGGCCCAATTGCTCGTCGATGATCGCGTAGCTCACCGGCTTGTCGCCCGCCCAGCCGATCAGGATCTCGTAGCTCGCGGCAGGGAGCGGCGCGCCGAGCGTCGCGGCGATGCCCGCCGCCGCCTCCGGGGAGGGCGCGAACCGCACGCTCTCCACCCGGTCAGTGCCGGGGAAATACGAGGAGATCAACGCCTCCCGCGTGAGGAGCGTGTAGCCCATCGCCGGAGGCTGCTGCAGGAGCCAGAGGAACAACCACATGCGGAACCCTCTAACACGATATTCTGGTATTGAGAATCAATATCAACATGATCCGGAGCGCGGATCGGGCGGAGCGGAGGTTGCCGGGATAGAGGATATGGCTATGAAGATCCCCGATGCACTGCTGCCGCTGCTGGAGTACGGATTCATCGTCGAGGTCGTCCGCCCGCTGATGAGCGGCAAGGAGGCTTCGGTCTATATCGTCGCGACCCAGACAGAATATTGTGTGGCGAAGGTCTACAAGGACGCCGACCACCGGAGCTTCCACAACCGCGCCGACTACACCGAGGGGCGGCAGGTGCGGAGCAGCCGCCAGCGCCGCGCGATGGAAAAAAACAGCCGCTACGGGCGCGAGCAGAACGAGGCGGCGTGGCAGTCCGCCGAGGTGGACGCGCTCGGGAAGCTGCTCGCGGCGGGCATCCGGGTGCCGCGCCCCATCGGGTTCTACGAGGGTGTGCTGCTGATGGAATTGGTGATGGATCCGGCCGGTCAGCCCGCGCCCCGGCTCTGCGACTGCGACTTCAGCCCGCGCCAGGCGTGGAACAGCTATCTGTTCATCATCGAGCAGGTGGTCGGTATGCTGTGCGCCGGGATGATCCACGGGGATCTGTCCCCTTACAATGTCCTGCTCGGCGAGAACGGCCCGGTGATCATCGATCTGCCCCAGGTCATCGACGCCACCAACAACCGGAACGCCCGCACCCTGCTGCTGCGCGACGTCGACAACATCACCGACTTCTTCTCAAAGTTCGCCCCGGACATCGCAGACGCCCACTACGGTTTTGAGATGTGGGATCTCTACGAGCGCGCCCGCCTCTTCCCCGACACCCGCCTCACCGGAAACTGGCGCCCGCCGGTGCGCCGCGTCGATGCCCGGCAGACGCTCCGCGAGGTCGAGGCGGTGGCGCGGGAGGCGCGGCCCCGCCCCAAGCGCGACTCCGGCGGACCTGAGCGGCGGTAGGGCGGCCTCACCGCTTCAGCGCGGCTTGCCCTTCCGGTCAATCTCCGCCAGCAGGAATTGCGCCATCCCCTGCAATTCGTCGGCGGCCTCCCCGCTCAGGATCTTCCGGTAGCCCTCCTCCGCCGCGTCCAGCTCTCCGAGCCGCCGCTGCAGATCGGCGGTCGTGTAGACGAGCCGGTCGATCTCCTCCGGCCGAAGCGCGCCCGCCTTCAGCGCCGCCGCGTAGGCGCTGATCACCCGCCGCTGCAGCCCCGGCTCCACCGCCGTCGTCAGCCGCTTGAACCGGTCGAGGTTGGCGCGCTCCTCCGGCTTCAGGCCGCCCGCCGCCTCCAGCCCCAGCGCCTCCAGCCCCGCGACAAAACTGTCCCGCTCCGCGCTGAAGCCGCCCCGGTGCGCGACCCTCGCAAGGTTGTACAAGACCTTTTTTCGGTCTCCGGCGCTGAGATCCTTCCGCAATTCCTCCCAGCCCGCCTGGATCAGCTTCCGCGCGATTACCGGTCCGGTGAGGTTGGCGTAGTAGCCGACCGCCGCGTCCCGCGCCGTCCACGACGCTGAGAGCCACAGATCGCCGAGGAACCGCTGATCCTTCCCGATCGCCCCGTAGATCGCCGCCGCGATCCCGTACCGCTCCCAGACCTCCGGCTTCGCCGGATCGGGGAGGGCCGCCACCGCCGCCTTCAGCGCCGCATCCACCGCCGCCCGCTTGTCGGCGGGGATCGGCGTGGCGATGTCTCTGCCGTAGACGGTGAACAGGTTGTCATCGCAGGTGGCGATCTGGTACTGCCGCCACTGCCCCTCTGAGGCGTAGGTGGCGAAGTCCGAGTCGAAGCCCCCGGTGCTGTTGTCGCCGATCTTCGTGTACACCTTGGCGATGTTGCGGGTGCCTGGGATCTTCGGCTCGCCGAACGGGCAGTCCGCGTAGGAGGTGCTGAGCTGTACCGCGAGGACGCTCTGGATCAGCCAGATCATGTGGGCTCCGCAGGCCGGTGGGAGGGGAGGGGGGGCGCGGCGAGCGACCAGGCCGCGAGCGCCGCCGCGTAGACAGCATGCAGCGCGACCCCCGCCGACGCTGCGAGCTTCCGGCAGTCCTCAAATTCTGGTGCCGCATGCAGCCGCTCCCCGCCACGGTGGCCGATCTTGATCCGCACCGACCCCCACGGCGTCGCGACGGCCTCCCAGTCACGGCTCAGCACCTCCCGCCGGACAGCCTCCCAGCGGTAGCCGAAGCTGCCGCTGTGCCGGAGCAGCGCCTCCCCGACCGCCACCCGATCCGCAGGCGCCGCCAGCGCCGTCACCAGCAGCCCCGGCCGCCCCTTCTTCATCAGCACCGGCTGACAGAGCGCGTCGATCGCCCCCGCCGCCAGCAGCGCCTCGATCAGCGGCGGCACCGCCTCCCCCGGGAGGTCATCAACCTGCGCCCGCAATTCCACGATCTCTACAGCAGAGTCAGCCTCGCCCTCACCGATCAGCACCCGCAACACGTTCGCATGCGTCCCCGGATCGCGCGCCCCCGCCCCATAGCCGATCCGCTCCACCCGCATCGGCGGGAGCGGCCCCTGCGTCGCGAACGCCGCCAGCAGCGCCGCGCCGGT
>JBEIQZ010000430.1:0-5524 GCA_040376255.1 Alphaproteobacteria bacterium | reverse complement strand
TGATGAAGCTGATCCGCGTCGCGAGGAAGGCGTTGGCGGTGTACTTCGTCATCTCTGCGGAGCGGTTGTCCATGTAGAAGATGGGCTTCCCGGTCCGCACCAGGGGCGCGTACAGCTCGTCCATCACCTCCTTCGTCGCCGGGTCCTTGATGCCGACGACGATGCGGTCGGGGCGGAGGAAGTCGTCGATGGCCGCGCCCTCCTTCAGGAACTCCGGGTTCGACACGACATCGAACGGGTACGCCATCGCCTCGTCGAGGATCGCCCGCACCTGATCCGCCGTCCCGACCGGGACAGTGCTCTTGGTGATGATGGTGAGCGGCCCCGCAGCATGCCTCGCGATGGCGCGCGCCACGGCGAACACGCCGGACAGATCCGCCGTCCCGTCCGCCGCCGAGGGCGTGCCGACGGCGATGAACGCCACCCGGCTCTCGCGCAGCGGCGCGGCGAGATCGCGCGTGAAGGACAGCCGCCCCTCGCGCACGTTGCGCTCGATGAGCTGATCCAGCCCCGGCTCATAGATCGGCACCTTCCCTGCGAGCAGGGCGCTGATCTTGCTCTCATCGTTGTCGACACAATGAACCATGTGTCCCATATCTGCCATGCAGGTGCCGACCACCAGCCCCACATAGCCCGTCCCGACTACCGTGATGTTCATGACTCCCTCCGTGTCGCGAGCGCCGGCGGCACGTAGACCCGCTTCACGCGGGAGACGGACTCGATCCGCTCCTCGGCGACCCGGTTCGATGCCTGGATGGTGGTGATGCCCTCCACCCTTGCCTTGTTGAGGATGTGTTTGATTGTGTTGAAGATGTTGGCGGCGTCCTGCATCGCCTTCTCGCGCGGGTAGGACTTCAGCTCAGAGTACACATTGATCAGGCCGCCCGCGTTGATGACGTAGTCGGGCGCGAACACGATCCCGCGCGCGCCGAGCGCTTCGCCGTCGCGGCCCTCGTCGTCGAGCTGGTTGTTGGCCCCGCCCGCGATGATCGGCGCGCGCACCATCGGGATCGTCCGCGCGTTGATGATCCCGCCGATCGCGCAGGGCGCCAGCACGTCCACCTGCGCCCGGTAGAACTCGTCGCCCTCGATCACCGATCCGCCGAACTCCGACTGGACGCGGCTGAGCCGCCGCCCGGAGATGTCGGCGTACTGGAGCTGCGCGCCGTTCTCGTGCAGGAACTTCGCCAGCCAGTAGCCGACGTTGCCGACGCCCTGGATCGCCACGGTGCGCCCCGCGACGTCGGGCGATCCGTAGACCACCTCCAGGCAGGCCCGGATGCCGTGGTAGCAGCCCCAGGCGGTCACCGGCGACGGATCGCCCGAGCCGCCGTGCGCCGAGCCCGCGCCGGTCACGAACCGGGTCTCGCGCCGGATGGCGTCCATGTCCTCGACGGTGGTGTTCATGTCCTCGGCGGTGATGTAGCGCCCGCCGAGCGAGTCGACGAAGCGCCCGAAGGCGCGGAACAGCCCCTCGGACTTCATCGCCGGGTCGCCGATCAGCACCGCCTTGCCGCCGCCCAGATCCAGCCCCGCCACCGCCGCCTTGTAGGTCATCCCCCGCGACAGCCGCAGCACGTCCCGGATGGCCTCGCCCTCGGTCGCGTAGTTGTAGATGCGGCAGCCGCCGAGCGCCGGACCCAGGCTGGTGGAGTGGATGCCGATGACTGCCCGCAGTCCAAGCTCATCATTCCGGCAGAAGACCAGCTCCTCATGTCCGTACTGCGCAAGCTGCTCGAAGATCTCCATCCGATGCTCCCGGTTGCCGCCCCGCCTATCCCGCTCATGGCCCCTTGAACAGGTAGACCGCGCCCGTCGCCCCGCCTGCAGTGGTGGCCTGCTGGGCGCCCACGGCGAAGTCCGCGTAGCCGTCCCCATCCAGCTCCAGCGCCCCGGAGACCTCATCGCACAGCCAGTCACCGGCCGCGTCGCCGAGGATCCGGATCTCCGGCCCGCCCGCCCACGGCCAGCCCTGGCCGAGCCGGATCTCGCAGCCGCCCGCCGCAGCCCCGGTCTCGCCGAGCCGGGGCGCGCCCGCCACCCAGTCCAACCGCCCGTCGCCGTCGAAGTCGCCGATGCCGCTCAGGCTGCTGCCCGACTGCGACCCCGCCGCCCCCTCGAACAGCAGCAGCGCCCGGTCGGCGTCCACCTCCCGGTTCAGCCCCGCCACGCCCGGATAGACGCGCACCTCGCCCGACTCCGTCCCGCCCGCGTCCGACTGGTACCCGCCGAGCAGCAGATCGTCGACGCCGTCCCCGCTGATGTCGCCCGGCCCGGCGATGTCATAGCCGAAGCGGTCTCCGGCGGACATCCCGTGGACAACGAGGAACGACGCCTGGATCCAGTTGCGCCCCCCGCTCAGGCGATCGCCGCTGAACACCACAGCGGTCCCGGCGTCGGCGCCGTTCGTGTCGTCGTAGATCAGGCTGCTCCCGAGATCCGGGTAGCCGTCATCGTTGGGATCGCCGACCGCCGCGAGCGACCAGCCGAGCTGGGTCCCCGGCTGGGTGCCGGTGATGCTGCCGTCGGCAGCGGCGACGTCGTAGGTCCCGGCCACGCCGCCTGCGCCCGAGAAGACGAGCACGCGCCCGCCGTCCGTCGCGCCCTCGTCGCTCGTCGGCGCGCTCATCGCCAGATCGGAGAAGCCGTCGCCGTCCCAGTCCGCCGCCGCCAGCCGCGTCCCCAGGCCGTCGCCCGCCTCGCCCCGGAAGCGCGCGTCAGCGGCGATCCCGATGGGGCGGCTGAAGCCCAGGCTCCCGCCGCCGTAGACCAGATACACCGCCCCCGAACCCGCCCCGCCGATCTCGTCTGACGGCGCCCCGAACAGCAGATCCGCCACCCCGTCCCCGTCGACGTCGCCCGCCCCGACGGCCCCGCGCCCGCCGCCGAGCGCGTCCGCGCTGTCGTCCCCGATCCACGAGGCCATCGCGTCGGCGGTGTTGAACGACCCGCCCGCCGCGAGCGTCGCGCCCGCGAACAGGTAGACCGCGCCCGCGCCCGTCCCGTCAACGTCCGTCGCCGACACCAGCAGATCCAGCACCCCGTCCCCGTCCAGATCGCCCGCCACATCCACCGCCTTCCCGAAGGCCGCGCCCGCGATCGGCCCGGTGATCACCGACCAGGCGTCCGCAGCCATCACGTCCCCGCGCGTCGGCGCGCCCATCGTCAGATCGGCGCTGCCCGCCGGCCCCACCGATGTCCCGTCATCCGCCATCGCCATGCAGGTGAGGACGTCCCCCGGCAGCAGCCCGGTCGTCCCCCGGCTGCTGCCGGTCTCGCTGTCTGCCACGCCGTTCACCGCCCAGCTCCACCGGTAGCTGAGCGCGTCCCCGTCGACGTCCACCGCCTCCGCGACGACCTCGCAGCCTGCGACCACCCCCGGCACCGGATCGGCCCGCGTGAACGCCACCACCGGCGCCTCCGGGGCCGTGTTCCCCACGACGATCCCCGCCGACTGCACCGGCGCGCCCGCCCCGTAGCTGTCCGAGGGCGTCACCTCGCACCGCACCTCGTCCCCCTTCCCGAAGGCGGCGCCGTCGAGCGTGTCAAGGCGGCCCGCCTCAGCGAACCCCGCCCCGCTGTCCACCAGCCAGCGCCACGAGAAGCTCACCGGATCGCCGTCCGGATCGGAGCCCGACGCCCGGCAGGTGAGCAGGCTGCTCTCCGTCGCCGTCACGGGCGTGATCCACGCCACCGTCGCAACCGGCAGGTTGTTGCCCAGCCGGATCGGCGCCGAGGGCCACGATGTGACGTTCACCCCGTCGTCCGTCACCACCGCGCAGCGCACCTCGTCCCCCCGCGCCATCCCCGCCGTGTCCAGCACCGCCCCCGTCTCCGCGAGCGCCGCCCCGTTCTGCTCCCAGGTGTAGCTCACCGCCACCGCGCCGCCCTCCGGGTCGGACGGCGGATCGTCGCTGTAGACGCAGGTCAGCAGATCGCCGGGGATCGCGGCGGCAGGGCTGATGCTCACCCCGCCCGGATCGGCCACCCCGTCCGCGATCACCGCCGAGGCCCGCGCCGTCGGGGAGGTGCTGGTCTGGTCGGAGGCGTAGACGCTCACCTCCCACACCTGCCCCGCCGACACCTGCGCCCCGTCCACCTCCGGCGTCCCGATCCCGGCGTCGGCGCCGTCCACCGTCCAACTCCAGATATAGGACAGCGGATCGCCCTCCGGATCGACCGACTCCACCAGCAGCAGCGCCGCCAGATCCGTCCCGGTCACCGGCTCAGCCGGATCGAGCGCCACCGCAGGCTGCGTCGGCGCGCTGCCGGCCACCACGCGGATCGTGTTCTCTGCGCTCGCCGTCCGTCCCTCGCTGTCCGCCACCGTCACCGTCAGCCGGTGCGTCCCCGCCCCGAGGCTGAGATCGGCCACCACCGCCCCCTCCGCCGAGGGCCGCAGATCCGCCACCACGCCCTGGAGGCTCGACAGCACCGTCACCGTCAGATCCTCCGGCGCGTCCTCCGCGTCCGAGACCTCCGCCTCCAGCCGCACCGTCTCCGGCAGCGCCCACGTCGACCCCAGCGCGGGCGAGGTCACCGACACCTCCGGCGCGGTGTTGTCCGGCGCGCTGTCCTTGACTTCCTTTTTGCACCCCGCCACCACCACCAGCAATATCAGCGCTGACCGCATCGGAAGCCTCCCGCTCCCTCAGATATAGCCCGAACCGCGCCCGCCGTCCCTGCCGAAGTCGCTCCCGCTCAGCCCCCCGCGCCCGCCGCCTCCGCCGCGCCGCCCGCGCCCGGCGGCGCCGCCCGGATCAGCCGCGCCGCATAGAGCGAGTCGCTGTCCGCGCCGGGGCAGCCCGCCATCTTCTCCAGATCCAGCCGGTACTCCGGGTGCACCGCGAGGAAGTCCGCGATCACCGCCTCGTTCTCCTCCACCCACACGCTGCAGGTGAGGTAGCACAGGCTCCCTCCGGGGCGCGGCGCCTCCGCCACTGCCTCCAGCAGCGCCCGCTGCTGCGCCGCCATCGACACAAGGCTCTCCGGGCGGCCCCGCAGGCGACCGTCTGGCCGCCGCCGCCACGTCCCCGATCCGCTGCAGGGGGCGTCGATCAGCACATGATCGAAGCCGCCGCGCTTCTTCACCTCATACGGAAAATCCGGCTTCGCGATGCCGTCCCACACGAACAGCCGCACGTTGGAAAAACCCGCCCGCAGCGCCCGCTCCCGCAGCCCGAGCAGCCGCCGCTCCTCGCGATCGCTGGCATGGATCGCGCCCTTCCCGCGCATCATCGCCGCCAATTGCAGCGTCTTGCCGCCGAACCCCGCGCAGGCGTCCCACACCGCCTCCCCCGGCTTCGCCTCCACGACGGCGCCCGCCTCCTGGCTCCCGCGATCCTGGATCTCGATGGCGCCGCGCTTCCACGCCTCGGTGTGATCCACCGGCGTCTTCCCGTGCGCCCGCATCGCCCCCCAGTGCGCGCCGAGCCCCCCCCCGGCGAGCGGCCCCGCGCGCGGCCCCGCCCCGCGGGCCGCCACCGCCGTCCGCCCCGCCGCCGCCCAGTCCTCCTGCAGCGCC
>JBEIQZ010000603.1:0-3480 GCA_040376255.1 Alphaproteobacteria bacterium | reverse complement strand
TCCTCCGTAAAAACCTCCCAGCCGTCGCGCTGCTCCTGCAGGCCGGACTCGGGGACGGCGTGATCGCGCAGCATGTACGTGCTGGGCGCGGGGGTGGGGCGCGGGGGCGGGTAGAGGTCTGAGATCGCGACGGTGACGGCCTCCGGGCGGTCGGCGGGGATCGGGATGAGCGCGGAGGGCAGGCCGGGGGGCGGGGCGGGGGCCGCCGGAGCGATCTGCGGGGCAGGGCTGGACGGGGCGGGCGCGGTCAGCGCAGGATCAGGCGGCGGGGCGATCTGCTGAGCAGGATCGGGCGCGGCCCCGTCGAGGCAGGCGAGCAGCCACAGCATCAGCGCACCTCATCCACCAGCGCGGGCCACCAGGGCGGGAGCCGATCCCAGGGGTTCGGCAGCACATCGTCCGTCAGGTAGAGGTGGCCGAACCCCATGTCCCGCGCCTCCCGCGCGATCCGGAGCGCCTCAGCCTCATCGCTCTGCGTGTGGACCAGCATCCAGAACCGCTCCGGCGGGTAGTCCGCCATCCAGTCAGGCGGGGCGTAGCCGCTCCAGAAGGAGCCTGCGTCCTCGAAGATCATCAGCACGTCGGCGAAGTCCAGGTAGCTCTCGCAGGTCAGCGTCCCCGGGTTGATCGCCACCACCCCCGCGCCACCCGCCCCGGCCACGTGCGCCGCGAGCGCCGCGTAGTGGTCGTAGAGCGCCCCGCAGCCCGCCTGATCCGGCCCCTCGTCGAGGAAGATCCCGTCCACCCCGTACCACGCCGCGTAGAGATCGATCTCTGCCGTCACCGCCGCCGCGTCGCGCTGCCCGTAGCGCGTTGAAACATAGCCGAGCACCTGCACCCCGGCGGCCTGCACCTCAACCGTCAACGCCGCGTAGTCGCTGCTCTGGCGCGCGCCCGGCCCGCTGTCCGGGTTGATGATCACCATCCCGACCGCGTCCGCCGCGTCCAGCACCGTACGCCACTGGCCGCCCTGATCCAGATCAGGGTAGAAGTAGGACGGGATGGAGATTTTTGCCGACGGCGCGCCGGTATCTGAGTCTGTGTCGCTGTCTGTGTCGCTGTCTGTGTCGCTGTCTGTGTCGCTGTCTGTGTCGCTGTCTGTGTCGCTGTCATGCGCGTACGCCGGTGTCCGTTCACCGGGCAGGCTCTCCTTCGTTCCGACACATCCCGAGGCACTGATCAGCAGCCACATCCGCGCCGTCTATCCGATCTGTTGTCCGCCCGCCGGTGCGCCGCGATGATCGCCTGCGGGCAATCGCCTGCGGGCAGGGGGCGGGTTAAGCTGGCGGCCCGACGAGGTGACCGTGACGTTCCAGAACCTGATCCTGACGCTCCAGCGCTACTGGGGCGATCAGGGCTGCGCGATCCTGCAGCCCTACGACGCAGAGATGGGGGCGGGGACGTTCCATCCGGCGACCTTCCTGCGCTCCCTGGGGCCGAAGCCGTGGCGGGCCGCCTACGTGCAGCCCTGCCGCCGCCCGGGGGACGCGCGCTACGGCGACAACCCGAACCGGCTCGGGCATTACTACCAGTTCCAGGTGCTGATCAAGCCCACCCCGGCGGACATCCAGCGGCTCTACCTCGGGAGCCTGGAGGCCATCGGCCTCGATCTGCGCCAGCACGACATCCGGTTCGTCGAGGACGACTGGGAGTCTCCGACGCTGGGGGCGTGGGGGCTGGGCTGGGAGGTGTGGCTGGACGGGATGGAGGTGACGCAGTTCACCTACTTCCAGCAGGTCGGCGGCATCGACCTCGATCCGGTCTCCGTCGAGCTGACCTACGGGCTGGAGCGGCTGGCGATGTACCTCCAGAAGGTCGATAATATCTTTGATCTGGTGTGGGTGCCGGGGATCACCTATCGCGATGTTTATCATCGCAACGAGGTGGAGTTCTCACATTACAACTTCCATCACGCCGACGTCCCGGCGCTGTTCGCGGGCTTCGAGGCGTCGCGGGCGGAGTGTGAGCGGCTGTGCGACCACGGGCTGCCGCTCCCGGCCTACCACGCGGTGATGCGCTGCTCGCACCTCTTCAACCTGCTGCTGGCGCGGGGCGCGATCAGCGTGGCGGAGCGGGCGCAGTACATCAAGCGCATCCGGGATCTGGCCTGCCGCTGCGCGCGGGTGTACCTGCAGGAGCCGGCGCCGGGGCAGTTGATCGTGCAGGACACTGAGAAGGGCGCTGAGAAGCAGGACGGGGGTGCGGTATGAGCGGGGGGCTGAAGGAGGAGCTGTTCATCGAGATCGGGACTGAGGAGATCCCGGCGCGCTTCCTGGACGGGGCGGCGGAGGCGCTGGAGGCGGGGCTGCTGAAGCTGCTCGGCGCCATCACACACGGGGCGGCGCGCCGATTCGTGACGCCGCGCCGGATCGCGGTCGTGGTGGCGGATGTGGCGATGACGCGCCCGGCGACGTCGAAGCTGATCACCGGCCCCCCGGCGCAGCAGGTGTTCGTGGGCGGGACGCTGGACGGGGCGCTGACCCCGGCGGGCGAGGCGTTCATCCGGGCGCGCGGCGTGCCGGTGTCGGCGCTGGAGATCGTCGACGGGCCGAAGGGGAAGATCGTGGCCTGCCGCGAGATCGAGGGCGGGGAGGCGACCTCGGATGTCGTGGCGGCGGGGCTGGAGGCGCTGATCCTCGGGCTGCCCTTCAAGAAGTCGATGCGCTGGGGCACCGGAAGCGTCCGGTTCGCCCGCCCGATCCACTACGTCTGCGCGCGGCATGGCGCCCGGCGCGTCCATGCGCGGGTGGCGGGGCTTGACACCACCGACCACAGCCGGGGCCACGCGATGCTGGCGCCGGGGGCGTTCTCCTTCCGGGACAGCATCGACTGGCTCACAGAATTGCGGCAGCGGCACGTGCTGGCCGACGCGGGCGAGCGGCGCGGGGAGATCCTGCGGCAGCTCAGCCGGACGCTCGAAGACCTCGGCGGCGACCCGGTCATCGACGAGGCGCTGCTGGCGGAGGTCGTCCACCTCGTCGAGGCGCCCCGCGTGATCACCGGCTCGTTCGCGCCGGAATTGCTGGAGCTGCCCCCGCGCCTGCTCGTCGAGTCGATGAAGACGCACCAGCGCTACTTCCCGGTCTACCGGGACGGCGCGCTCACCGATCAGTTCCTCGTCGTCACCAACAACCCGTTCGGGGACGCCGCGATCATCGCCGAGGGCAACGCCCGCGTGCTGGCGGCGCGGTTCCACGACGCGCGCTTCTTCTACGCCGAGGATCGGCTGCGCCCGCTCGCGGTCCACGGCCAGAGGCTCGCCGGGATGATGTGGATCCGGGGGCTGGGGACGATGGCGGCGCGGCAGGAGACGCTGAGCGCGGCTGCGGCGGAGCTGGCCGCCGATCTGGGCGCCGATCCGGCGGCGGCGGCGCGGGCCGGGTCGCTGTGCAAGTGCGATCTGGCGACGCAGATGGTCGGGGAGTTCCCCGAGCTGCAGGGGCATGTCGGGCGGCTGCTGGCGGCGCTGGAGGGCGAGCC
>JBEIQZ010000248.1:0-8496 GCA_040376255.1 Alphaproteobacteria bacterium | reverse complement strand
GCGCGGGCCCGGGGGGGGGGCGGGTGTTAGCCGGGGCCGTGGGGGTGGGGGGGGGGGCGGGCGGCGCTTTGGGTTATCGCCCCCCCCCGCGCGGTGTGGGGCCACAGCGCCCCCATCTCCACGGTGCCGGGGACCCGCGTCGTGCCGGTGTCAGTGCCAGTGTCAGCGGCGGTGTCGGTTGTTCCGGAGTCGCTGTCGGGCTTCGGATCGGGCTGGCAGGAGAGGAGGAGCAGGATCATGGGCGCAGTATAGGCGCATATGTCCGTAATGTCCGCGCTGCACCGCTCTCCCGCTCCGTCCCTCTGGAGGGAGGCCGGTTGACAGCAGAGGCAGATTCTCATAAAGTGACCAGAGAACAGAGATATTGATGCCTCAGTATCAACAACAGGTCGCCCAGCAGAACGCTCCCGGAACGACATCGCAGGGTGTCGCACCGTCCCGCCCGCTCAGCAACCAGGATCGCCAGCAGCAGCTCCGCCAGCAGACGCGGGACGCAGATTATCAGTCATTCCTGGCACAGGAACGGAAGGAACACTCCAACGGCGATCACATGTCGTTTTTGGATCGGGGCTGGCAAAAATCCCGCTACGGCGCTGCGCACGCCCAGATCCCGGGCCGATTGGAACAGGGGCCGGATGGCAGGACCGAGGCATGGGCGTCGGGGAGGGCGCAGAACGGGCGGCAGGCCACCCCCATGCCGGGGCGTGGCCAGCGGCCGGAGGAGGTGGGGGCGATGGACTGGTTACACGGTGATATCACCAACGCCTCAGTCGCGGTCGGGACGATGGAAGGCGGGGAGATGAAGGCACGCTGGTATGGGAAAAATGACCAGCAGAATGATCAGTTCTGGAGCGCGACCAAGCATGTACAGGCGATGGGCGTCATCTCGCTCATCAACAGCAGGCGCCCGGATCTGGACATTGACACCCTCTTCATCCGCGAGGCAGGAAAACCCGGCAGCGCCATGAAGCTGCACGACGCCTTACAGAAGATTGTCTCCTACGACAGCGGTGCCGGCGCGTCCAATGGCCTCGCGGCGTCGCTCGGGAGGGTGCAGGGGGCGGGCCGCGAAGGGAACATCGAGCAGAATACCGGTCACGATGTCGAATTCCGGGGAGGCTATGGGGCGGTCTACTTTCAGCGCCCTGAGATTGTCACCGCAGGGGGCGAGGTGGTCGCCACTGCGCCGGCCGCGCAGCCCGCAGGCCAGAATATGGTCGGCGCCTATGATCTGACCCGTATGATGACGATGGCTTCCTGGCACACGCGATTGGAGCCGGAGAAGCGCCTCCCCGGCGCGCAGTGGCAGAGCCTGGAATCGCTGCTGCGGGCGATGGGCCAGGACTCGGCCCGTTATGTGGATGCAGCCATCGACCGGCTGGGGGTGAAGGATCAGCTTGAGAATGTGGTGATCGCGACCAAACTGGGGCACGGCATTCGCAGCGCGACGGGGAAGGCCGAGACTGTGTACACCGGAATGGTGGAATTCACCGACAAGCGCAGCCAGCCGTCCCTGCGGCGCTCGGTGGTATTCACCCTGCGCGGAGTAAAAAAGGATCCGGTGGAGCTGGACGCGCGGATGGCCGCAGAGGTCACTGAGCTGCTGCGGCGGGTGCTGGAGGAGAGTTTGTAGGTCGGCGCGCTGCTTCAATGTGCGCTTTAATCGTTTCTGGTTCGAAAATATAGAGTATATACCATGAATATCACGTCCTGGAACGTCAACTCCGTCCGCAAGCGCCAGGAGGCGCTCCTCACCTGGATCGCGCAGCGCGCCCCTGACGTCGTCTGCCTTCAGGAATTGAAGTGCCAGGACGACGAGTTCCCGCGCGCGCCGCTGGAGCGGCTCGGCTACAGCGTCCACACCTCCGGCCAGAAGAGCTACAACGGCGTCGCCATCCTCTCCCGGCTGCCGGTTCAGGACGTGGAGCGGGATCTGCCCTGGCCGGGCGACGCGCAGGCGCGCGGGATCGCGGCCACGGTCGGCGGGCCGGGCGCCGGGATCCGGGTGGTGAACCTCTACGTGCCGAACGGCAACGAGGTCGGCTCGGACAAGTACGCCTACAAGCTGGAGTGGCTCGACCGGCTGATCGCCTGGGCCGCCCCGCTCGCGGCTCAGGAGAGCGTGATCTGCGGGGACTTCAACATCGCGCCCGCCGACGCTGACACCTGGGACGCGGCGAAGTGGCGCGGGCAGCTCCTCTGCACCGAGGCCGAGCGCGCCCGCCTCCAGTCGCTCTGCGCGCACGGGTTCTCGGACGGGCTCCGGCGGCTGTACCCGGCCCGGCAGGCGTTCACCTGGTGGGACTACCGTAACAACGGCTTTCTAAGCGGCCAGGGGCTCCGGATCGACCACCACCTTGTGTCCGCGCCGCTCTGGCCTGCGGTGCTGGAGGTGTCGGTGGACGAGGCGGTGCGGGCGCAGTCGGAGGCGTCGGATCACGCGCCGGTCACGCTGCACCTGCGGCGCCCGTCCGCCGGGGCGATCCGGGTGGAGGCTGCGCCGAAGCCGGAGGTTGCGCCTGAGCCTGAGCCGCCCGCCTCCGGTACTCAGATCAGGCTGTTCGGAGGCTGATCCGGCCTACTGCTCGCAGTCCGCCAGCAGATCGTAGGTGATGCGGATGTGGGAGTTGGACTCCGGCACGCTGGCCTCTTCGAAGACGACGGCGTTGGCGGTGCTGTCGTAGGCCCAGCCGGAGGTGGTCTCCGCGTCGTTTATGTAGACGCGGAGGGTGGCGGGGTCGGGGCGCGAGGAGAGGACGAAGGTGTCGGTCTTTCCGGTGGCGGCGATGGTGGCGATGGTCTCGAAGTAGTCGCCCCAGTCGGGGGCGCAGACGGAGAGGAAGGCGCCGCCGGTGGCGATGGTGGCCTCGTAGTAGCCGGTCCCGGCGGCGGCGGTGGTGCAGCCGTAGGGCATGTCGCCGACGATGGAGGTGATGGAGGCGTTGGGGGCGGAGGCGTGGATGCTGTCGACCATCTCGTCCCACGGGGCGGGGGACTGCTCGGGCTCATCGGAGACGAGGACGAGCATGGTCTTGGAGCTGTCGCGGAGGAAGCCGTCGTTGCAGCCGCCGAGCGACTCGCGCATGGCATTGTCGGCGATGGTGAGCCCGGCCTCGGTGTAGCGCCCGTCCTCGCCCACGACGGCGTCGAGGAAGGGGGCGGCGGGGTTGGGCGTCTCGTCGGTGATGAAGGGGCCGTTGTGGCAGCCGGAGTCGCCGGTGACGACCATGAGCTGCCAGTCGAGGTTCAGCGTGGCGAGGGCGTCAGCGAAGAGGTTGAAGTTCTGCGCGAGGTTCTGGGTGTCGTCCTCCATCGAGCAGGACTGATCGACGTAGACCATGATGTCGGTGATCTCCCAGGGGCCGTCGCCCTGGATGAACTCGTCCTCCACCGAGGTCTCCTCGGTGCCTTCGCCGCCGACCCGGACGGTCTGCGGGCCATAAATGTTGTCGGAGTCGATGGTGAGATCGGTGGTGTAGATCTGGAGCGCCGGGGCGTCGAGGGTCATGGTGAGCGTGCGGTACTCGCCGGGCTGGAGCAGCAGCGGGTGGGCGGCGTCGACGGCGGGGGAGACGCTGAGGTTGCTGAGCGTCTCGACGACCCCGCGCACGGTCAGCGGGGCGTCGCCGACGTTCTGGAGCGTGATCTCGCCGTCCGCAGAGCAGCCGACCGGGATCTTGCCGAAATTGTAGGGGTTCGGACTGACGAGCAATTCCGGCACCATCGCGCCGCCGGAGAGCGGGACGAGGGTGGCCGGGTCGCCGGGGTCGTTGCTGTAGATGGTCAGCTCGCCCTGATCCTCAGGGTTGACCGGGCTGAACTGTACGGTAAGCTCTTTGGATTCTTTGAACGGCAGGGTGAACGGGCCGCCGAAGTCGGTGAGCGTGAACGCTGATGTGCCGATGATCCGCAGATCGCTCACCTGCAGGTCGTCCGCCCCGGTGTTGGTGATCTTCAGCACCTGGGTGCCGGTGCTGCCGGGGGTCAGCGGCTCGAAGGTGAGCGCGCCGGGCTCCACCAGGATGTCCGGGTCGAGCGAGGAGGCGCCGGCCGCGATCTTGTCTTCGCTGACGCCCGTCTCAATACAGCCGATCATCAGAGAGGTGATCATCCACAACATACCCGGCATGTCCGCTCCAGAGGTTCAAGCTCACCGTTCCTGTTCATCATAGCCCACACTCTCCGGGAGCGCGACCGCGACGCAGCGATCAGGGCGATCCGTTCCTCGCGGGCAGAACCCCGCCGGATCGGTTAAAAGGGCGGGCTTACCCTCCTGGAGAGACGATGCCCCGCTGGCCCGAGCTTAGAAGCCCCCACGAACTGGAAGCTGAAGTCCTGCGCTTCTGGAAGGACGCGCGGATCTTTGAGCGCAGCCTGGAGCAGACGGCTGATGGCACCCCCTTCGTCTTCTACGAGGGGCCGCCGACCGCCAACGGCATCCCCCACAACGGGCATGTGCTGACGCGGGTGGTGAAGGATCTGCTCCCCCGGTACAAGACGATGCGGGGCTTCCGGGTGGATCGCAAGGCGGGCTGGGACACCCACGGGCTGCCGGTGGAGGTGGAGGTCGAGAAGGAATTGGGCATCCACGGGCGCGAGGAGATCGAGGCCTACGGGGTGGAGCCGTTCAGCGCGCGCTGCATCGAGAGCGTGTTCCGCTACACCTCGGAGTGGGAGGAGCTCAGCACGCGGATCGGCTTCTGGGCGGATCTGGACAACGCCTATGTCACCTACCACCGCAGCTACATTGAGAGCGTCTGGTGGGCGCTGGCGGAATTGTTCAACAAGGGGCTGCTGTTCCAGGGCCACAAGGTTGTGTGGTGGTGGCCGCAGGGCGGGACGGCGCTCTCGGCGGCGGAGGTCGGGGAGGGCTACCGGACGGTGGACGATCCGGCGGCGACGGTGCGGTTCCGGCTGACGGCGGCGGCGCGGGCTGAGCTGGCGGCGCGCCCGGGGCTGGCGGGCGCGGCTGCGGAGCTGTCTGATCTGCCAGTGTCGCTGCTGGCCTGGACGACGACCCCGTGGACGCTGCCCTCGAACGTGGCGCTCGCGGTGAACCCGGCGGAGGACTACGCGCTGATCCGGTTCGCGCCGAAGGCGGGCGAGGGCGCGGACGGCGCGGGCGCGGGCGCTGGCGCTGAGGTGCTGGTCGTGGCGGACGCGCGGGTGGGGGCGGTGTTCGGGGAGGCATCGGAGCAGTGGGCGCGGATTGTGGTGGTGAAGGGATCGGAATTGCTGGGGCTGGCCTACGCGCCGCTCTACCGGTTCGACGATCACCCGCCGGAGGGCGGCCCGGCGTGGATCGTGGCCGGGGGCAGCCACGTGACGCTCGACGCCGGGACGGGCATCGTCCACACGGCGCCGGCCTTCGGCGAGGACGACTTCCGGGCGATGAAGGAGCAGGGGCTGGGCTTCCTGCAGCTCATCCACCCCACCGGGAAGTTCAAGGAGGGCTGCGGCTGGCTGACCGGGCGGTTCTGCAAGGAGGCGGACAAGGACATCTGCCGCGATCTGAAGGATCGGGGCCTGATGTTCCGGCAGGAGGTCTGCCGCCACGAGTACCCGTTCTGCCCGCGCGCCGATCAGGATCCGCTGATCCAGTACGCGCGCCCGGCCTGGTTCATCCGGACGACCTCATTCAAGGATCAGGCGCTCGCCAACAACGAGCGCGTGGACTGGCACCCGGAGACGATCAAGCACGGGCGCTTCGGCGACTTCCTCCGCAACAACGTCGACTGGGCGCTCTCCCGCGAGCGCTACTGGGGGACGCCGCTCAACATCTGGGGCTGCACGGCCTGCGGTCACCGGCATGCGCCGGCCTCCTGCGCCGAGATCACCGCGATGGGCGGGCAGTTCGCGGAGGGCGTAAACCCGCACCTCCAGGTCCACAAGCCCTGGATCGACCGCGTGCGGCTGGACTGCCCCGGCTGCGGCGCGGCGCAGGCCATGCAGCGCGTCTCTGAGGTCATCGACTGCTGGTTCGACTCGGGCTGCATGCCCTTCGCCCAGTGGGGGTTCCCGCACCAGAACGTCGACACCTTCCGGCGCTCCTTCCCCGCCGACTTCATCTCTGAGGCCATCGACCAGACGCGCGGCTGGTTCTACTCGCTGCTGATGATCTCGACGCTGGTCTTCGACGCGCCGACGCGCGCGCGCTACGGGCTCGACGAGCGGCTGAGCGGCAGCACCGGGGAGGAGTTCCCGCGCCCCTACCGCTCCTGCATCGTGCTGGGCCATGTGTGCGACGCGGACGGAAAGAAAGAATCGAAGTCCAAGGGGAATTATACTTCGCCCGATCTGGTGCTGAAGGGCTGGATGAAGGTCGGCGTGCGCGCCGACGCGGGCCTGAAGCGCGGGCAGGTCGGGTTCAAGCCGCCGCAGGTGAAGAGCCTTTCGCTGAACCCTGACGAGCGCATGCGGATCAAGGCTGAGGGCGGGACGCTCTCGCTGGAGGTCGTGGCGCGCGACGTGAAGGGGAAGGACGTCGTGGCGCTCCACCCCGACGACATCGCTGAGTACGGCCTCGGGGCCAGCGTCGTGATGTACCCGCCCTTCGCGCCCCCCGGCGCCGACGCCTTCCGCTGGCTGTTCTACTCCTCCGGGCCGCCGTGGGTGAACACCCGGATCTCGCTGCGGGCGATCCTGGAGGGCCAGCGCGAGTTCCTGATCCGCCTGAAGAACGTGCATCAGTTCTTCGTGCTCAACGCCCCCGAGCACGTCCCGGCGCCGATACCTGACGGCCCGGCGGGCGGGCGGCATTCGCTGGATCGCTGGGCGCTGCATGCGCTGACGGCGCTGACGGCGTCCGTCACGGCGCACATGGAGGGCTACCGCATCTATGAGGCGGCGCGGGCGCTCAACGGCTTCGTTGACGATCTCTCCAACTGGTGGCTGCGGCGCAGCCGCGACCGGTTCGACAGCGCCGATCCGGCGGAGGCGGCGGCGGTGCGGGACACGCTCTACCACGTGCTGCTGACGCTCTCGGCGCTGATCGCGCCGTTCGTGCCGTTCCAGGCGGAGGCGATGTACCGCAGCCTGCGGGCGGGCGCCCCGGCTGATCCGGCGGGCGCGGCGTCGCCGGAGAGCGTCCACCTCTGCCGGTGGCCTGAGGCGCGTGCGGGCTGGCTGGACGCTGAGCTGGACGCGCAGATGCGGCTGGTGCAGGAATTGGCGAGCCTGGGCCTCTCGGCGCGGGCGGCGGTGGGGGTGCGGGTGCGGCAGCCGCTCTCGGCGGTGGAGCTGATCCTGGCGCAGCCTGAGCGGGGCGAGGAGCTGGCGCGGCTGCCGGGGCTGATCGCGCTGCTGAAGGAGGAATTGAACGTGCGGGAGGTGCGGTTCTCGCGGCAGCCGGAGGACTTTGTGAACTTCAAGGTCAAGCCGGACTTCAAGGTGCTGGGCAAGAAGCTCGGCAAGGACATGAAGTCCTGCCAGCAGGCGCTCGCCGGGATGGACGGGGCGGCGGTGCGCGCGGCGGTGCTGGGCGGCGGGCTGGCGCTCGATCTGCCGGGCGGGCGGTACGTGCTGGGGCCGGAGGAGATCGTGGTGGCGGTGGAGCCGAAGGCGGGCTTCCAGGCCAGCGGATCGGCGGTGGCGGTGGTGGTGCTGCATGCGACGCTCAGCGAGGATCTGCTGGAGGAGGGGCTCTCGCGGGAGATCGTGAGCCGCGTCCAGGGGCTGCGGAAGCAGGCGGGGCTGCGCTATGAGGACAGCGCGCGGGTCGCGGTCGAGGGCGGAGGCCGCACGGCCCGCGCGCTCAGCCGCTTCCAGGCGGACATTGAGCGCGCCACCGGCTGCCGGATCGTCGCGGCGGGCGATCTCGCGGCGGGCGATCCTGCGGCGGGCGATCCGGCGGCGGGTGATCCGGCGGTCTCCGAGGGCGTGAGCGACGGGGAGAGCCTGCGGGTGCTGCTGGCGCGGGGATAGCCGGTGGCCGCCCCCCGCGAGGAGATCGGCCAGAGCCGGCTGCCGGAGGAGGTGATGGATCGCCTCTCGGTAGCGGGGAACGTCCGCGTCCGCGCGCTCGGCGCCCCGGACGGCGAGGCGGCGGAGGGCGGGCCGACGGTAGCATCTGCGGCGGCGACGGCGGCCCCGCTCAACGGGGTGCTGTACGTGCTGGTCTCCGCCGGGGGCGCGCTGGAGCGGGCGCTGCTGGAGCATGTGGCGGTGGAGGTGGTGGGGGAGGGGACGGACGCGCGGGGGCCGTGGCACATCCGGGTGACCGGGCGCGGGCTGGCGGGCCGGGCGGTGACCGCCGATCCGCGCCGGAGCGAATTGCTCCACTGGGTGCCGGAGGGCGTCCTGCCGCAGCACCTCCTCGCTGTCCGGATCATCCCGGAGGAGCTTGAATATTCCTGGGTCTCCCCCGCCGGTCGCCAGCGCGCCCCCGGGGCGATCCCCCGCGCCGCCCCCCCCCCCCGCGCGGGCCGGTGGGCGCGCCGGGCGATCCACGGGACGGTGTTGTGGCTGCCGGTGATCGGCGCGATCACCCGGGGCGGG
>JBEIQZ010000514.1:0-4500 GCA_040376255.1 Alphaproteobacteria bacterium | reverse complement strand
GTACCCGTTCGCGCCGCACCGGCTGGCCGTGGACGGCGGGCAGATGCACTACGTCGATGAGGGGCCGCGCGCGCCGGGGGCGGGCGGCGGGCCGCTGCTGTTCGTCCACGGGAACCCGACGTGGTCGTTCTACTGGCGCAGGCTGATCGCGGAGTTCTCGCCGGAGGCGCGCTGCGTTGCGCCCGATCACATCGGCTGCGGGCGCTCGGACAAGCCGCAGGACTGGCCCTACCGGATGGAGGGGCACGGGCGGAACCTGGAGCGGCTGCTGCTGGAATTGGATCTGCGGGACGTGACGCTGGTGGTACACGACTGGGGGGGCGCCATCGGGCTGTGGGTGGCGGGGCGGCACCCGGAGCGGTTCTCGCGGCTGGCGATCCTGAACACGGCGGCCTTTCCGTCGACTGAGATCCCGTGGCGGATCGCGGCCTGCCGGCTCCCGGTGCTGGGGGAGCTGGCGGTGCGCGGGCTCAACGGCTTCGCCGGGGCGGCGGTGTACATGGCGACGGAGCGCGGGCTCGCGCCGGACGTGCGGGCGGGGCTGCTGGCGCCCTACGCCGACTGGGCGAGCCGGATCGCCACCCACCGGTTCGTGCTGGACATCCCGATGGCGCCGACGCACCCGACCTGGCCGACGATCTGCGAGGCTGAGGCGGGGCTGGCGCGGCTCGCGCACTGCCCGACGGCGCTGATCTGGGGCGAGCGGGACTGGTGCTTCACGCCCGCGTTCCGCGAGGGCTTCAAGCGCCGGATGCCGTGGGCGCGGGAGGAGCGGATCGCGGAGGCGGGGCATTACGTTGTGGAGGACGCGCCGGATCGGGTGATCGCCGCGATCCGCGCGCTTCGCGGATAATTCGAGGATAAGCAGGGACATGAAGCTCAACATCTCCACCCGGCTGAGCGGGCAGGCGGCGCGCTGGCCGGATCGGATCGCGATCCTCGCGCCGGGCGCACCCGCTCCCGGCCTCTCGGCCACGGTGGCCGTGACGCCGGGACCGACGCTGCACCCATGGCAGCAGATCACGTTCGCGGCGCTGGATCGGGACGTCGGGCGGATGGCGGCGGGCCTCCAGAGGATGGGGATCGGGCGCGGGGTGCGGACGCTGGTGATGGTGCGGGCGGGGATGGAGCTGATCGCGCTGACCTTCGCGCTGTTCCGGGCGGGGGCGGTGCCGGTGCTGATCGATCCGGGGATGGGGCGGAGCAATTTTCTGAAGAGCGTGGAGCGCTCGCGGCCGGAGGCGCTGGTCGGCATCCCGCTGGCGCACCTGCTGTCGCGGGTGTTCCCCGGTTCGTTCGCGGCGGTGCAGCGGCGGGTGACGGTGGAGGGCTGGCGCTGGCTGTGGGGGGGGGGAGCGGCTGGAGGGGCTGATGGCGTCGGCGGGGGACGCGGTCGCGCCCCCGGCGGAGACGGAGGCGGACGATCCGGCGGCGGTGCTGTTCACCTCGGGCAGCACCGGCCCGGCGAAGGGGGTGTGCTACACGCATGCGATCTTCGACGCGCAGGTGGAGGCGCTGAAGCGGATCTTCTCGTTCCAGCCGGGGGAGGTGGATCTGGCGGCGTTCCCGCTGTTCTCGCTGTTCGACGGCGCGCTCGGGATGACGACGGTGATCCCGGATCTCGACCCGGGGAAGCCGGCTGCCTGTGATCCGGCGCGGGTGGCGGAGGCGGCGCGGGTGTGGAATTGCACGTCGGCGACCGGATCGCCCGCGATCTGGCGCAAGGTGTTCGGGGACTGCGCGGCGCGCGGGGAGCAGCTCCCGGCGATGCAGCGGCTCCTGACGTTCGGAGCGCCGATCCCGCTGTCGTTCATCGATGTCGTGCAGCAGGTGCTGCCTGCGGGCGAGGTCTACACCCCCTACGGGGCGACGGAGTCGCTGCCGGTGGCCTGCATCAGCGGACGGGAGGTGCGGGAGGAGACGGCGGAGCGCACGCGCGAGGGCGCGGGGACCTGCGTGGGGTGGCCGGATCTGGAGGTGCGGATCCTCCCGATCACCGACGAGGTGATCGTGGACATGGCCGGGGTGACGCCGCTCCCGGCGGGGGAGATCGGGGAGATCTGCGTGGCCGGGCCGGTGGTGACGGAGCAGTATGACGCGCTGCCGGAGGCGACGGCGCGGGCGAAGATCGTGGAGGAGCCCGCAGCAGGGCTCGCGGGGGGGCTCGCGGACGGGGGGCGCATCTGGCACCGGATGGGCGATCTGGGCTACCTCGACGAGCGCGGGCGGCTGTGGTTCTGCGGGCGGAAGGCGGAGCGGCTGCTCACAGTGAAGGGGCCGATCTACACTGAGCCGGTGGAGGGGATGTTCAACGCGTGGACGGACATCGGGCGCTGCGCGCTGGTGGGGCCGGGCCCGGCGGGGGCGCAGCGGGCGGTGCTGATCGTGGAGGGGACGGCGAAGGCGGCGCAGGCGGCGCTCCGGGCGCGTATCCTGGCGACGGGGCAGGTGGAGGAGGTGCTGTTCCGCGACGCGCTGCCGGTGGATACGCGTCACAACGCGAAGATCCACCGGTTGAGCCTGAAAAAAGAGCTGGACGCGAAGACAGGTATCGGGAGGGGTCGATGAGGGTGCTGGTGACCGGCGGCGGCGGCTTCCTCGGGAGCGCGATCTGCAGGCGGCTCTGCCGGGAGGGGCATGAGGTGGCGGCGGTGGCGCGGGGGAGCTATCCGGAGCTGGAGCGGATCGGGGTGCGGCTGTACCGGGGGGATCTGGCAGACGCAGCGGCGGTGGCGCCGGCGTTTGAGGGGCGGGATCTCGTGTTCCACGCTGCAGCGAAGGCGGGCGTGTGGGGGCCGGCGGAGGAATTCCACCGGAGCAACGTGGTAGCGACGGGGGTGGTGCTGGATCAGTGCCGCGCGAACGGGGTGCGGCGGCTGGTGTACACCTCCTCGCCGTCGGTGGTGTTCGGGGCGGAAGATCACGAGAACGCAGGCAATGATCTGCCGTACCCGAAAGAATATCTTGCACACTATCCAAGGACAAAAGCACAGGCAGAGCGGGATGTACTGGCCGCCAACGGTCCTGATCTGGCGACGGTCGCCCTGCGCCCCCACCTGATCTGGGGGCCGGGCGATCCCCACCTGCTGCCGAGGCTGGTGGCGCGGGCGCGGGCGGGGCGGCTCCGGATCGTGGGAGATGGCAGGAACATGGTCTCGCTCACGTTCATCGAGAACGCAGCGGCGGCCCATGTCCAGGCCGCGTCGAAGCTGGAGCCGGGGATCGGCTGGGCCGGGAAGCCCTACTTCGTCAATGATCCGGCGCCGGTCGCGCTGTGGGAGTGGCTCAACGCCTTCCTCGCGCGGGCCGGGGTGGCGCCGGTGCAGCGCTCAGTGTCGCCGGGGCTGGCGCGGGCGGCAGGCTGGTTCATGGAGGGGATCTGGGGGCTTGGATTGTCGGGAGAGCCGCCGATGACGCGCTTTGTAGCAGAGCAGTTATGCAGGTCTCACTGGTATGATCTGAAGCCTGCTATTGAAGCGTTCGGCGCATGGGAGCAGGCCGATCTGGGCGCGGCGCTGGAACGGACGGCGTCGGAGTTTCAGAAATAATCTGCGGATTCTGGAGTGATAGGATTGAACAGCCTGCATGGTGCAACAGGGGCGCGGTCATGCTATATCAGCGACAGGCCTGAGCCCGGACCGGAGTCCGAAGCTGACAGAAGGTGAACCGCACGACAACAGGCAGGAAATGGTGGACCCCAAGGATCTGGATGAGGTGAACAGGTTTCTGCTCTCAGTGAGCAAGCGGGATCTCTACACCTATTATGGAGTCTCTGCGGAGGCGGCGAGCGGGGAGGTGGATGAGGCGATCAATCGTAAGCGGAAGTGGGCTCAGGGCCAACAGTCCAATCCGAAATATAAGAATGAAGCTATCTTCCTGATTAAGAGTCACACTCTCCTCCGGAGAGTCCTGCTGGAAGAAGGAGCGGTGTACCGCAAGCAGATCCAGCAACAGGCCGGCAGCGCGATTGACGTGTTCACCGGTCGCGTCCGGCAGGCCATGGAGCGCGGCCTGCTGAGCGCGAAGCAGGAGGCCGCGCTCCAGGCGCTCGGGCGTGACATGGGCCTCAACGCCGACGCGGTGAGCCAGCAGATCAGCCGCGTCCTCTCTGAGGAGGGCGCGCGGCGCGAGACGGACGAGTCGTTTGCCGGGGTGACCGATCTCTACCGGGTGATCGGTGCGGGGCCCTCCAGCACAGAGGCGGAGATCGAGGCCGCATACCGGAACCGGTACCGCTGGGCCCGGAACCTTCAGGACACCCGGAAGTCGGCGGAGATCCTTGGCGCGCTGGATGAGGCCTATCGCATCCTCAAGGATACAAACCGGCGCGCCGCCTACGATGAGCACCACCGGCTGCTCGATCAGGCCGCAGAGATGAATAACAATACTGGCGTTTTTGACGTGGGTCGGCGCGCAGAGACGTCGTTGAAGCTGGCGGCAGAGGGCTATGTCGAAGAGGCCATGAAGCGTTTGCGCGCGATCAGCGGAGATCCGTTTGCC
>JBEIQZ010000745.1:0-2225 GCA_040376255.1 Alphaproteobacteria bacterium | reverse complement strand
GAACGCCTTCGATCCGGGCGACGCCGATCTGCTCATCCTCGTGGACTACCCCTTCGACGAGGACGAGCGCTGCGGCCCCCAGGAGGACGCCGACGCCGCCGAGCGCGCCCGCGCCCGCGCGACCCAGTGGACGCTCTGCTGGCTGCCCGAGCACCTCACCGCCACCGAGCAGGCCGCCCTCACCAACGCCGCCGCCATCGAGATCATCCGGCAGTCCCGGCAGGCCGCCCTCGCCGACTACGCCCCCAACGACGCCCGCGAGATCGCCGCCGCCCTCGAAGCCTTCCAGGCCGGGCGCCGCCTGGAGCTGGAGCAGGCGATCGCCCGCTGCTTCTTCGAGCGCCACCGCCTCGTCCCGCTGAAGGCCGCCCTCGACGGCGCCACCCTCAGCGGCGGCGACCGCACCCGCTCCCTCGACCTCCTCGCCCGCCAGATGCTCGACGCCCGCTACCCCCGCCACCCCGTCCTCGGCCGCCGCATCGGCCCCGCCGAGCTCTCAGAGATGTCCGAGTGGGTCGTCCGCGCCGCCGTCACCGGCCAGCCCGCCGAGCCCCCCCGCGCCCAGTCCGGCCTCGTCGACGCCCTCGCCGTCCCCCTCCAGATCGTGGTCCCCGGCCAGGGCCGCGTCACCGCCCGCCGCGACGGCGAGTACCTGGAGCGCGTCCTCGCCTGGACCGCCGGAAGATCCTCCTTCGACGCCGTCGAGCTCCGCCGCCTCCTCGCCGCAGAGGACGGGTGGCAGACCGGCTTCAACAAGGACTTTCAGGACTTTTTCCTGTTCTGGCTCCTCCAGGTCGAGGGCTATGAGGCCCAGGACAACGGGCGCGGCCTCACCCTCACCACCCCCCGCAGCCTCCCCGAGCGCTTCCGGCTCGTCAAGGACGAGGTCGTCGACGCCCCCGCCTGGGAGGCCGCCTCCGTCGCCGCCGCCGCCCTGCTCGCGGTAAAGAACCACGCCGACCTCCCCACCTCCCCCGCCCAGGCCCGCCTCGTCCGCGAGATCCGCGAGATCGTCAACCGGCTCTACAGCGCTGTCGACACCTTCGCCGCCGATCTCCGCCGCGCCCTCCCGCCGGTCCAGCTCCTCCCTGCCGACTCCGCCCGCCTCGCCACCGCCGACGCCCTCAAGGATCTGTTCTCCGCCGTCCAGCGCACCGCCGAGAACGCCCCCCTCTGCCGCTACCTCGCCGCCCTCCCCGTCGCTGACCCCGCCTTCCGCGACGCCTGCGCCCTCCGCGCCGCCCTCCCCCAGGAGCAGGCCGCCCTCCAGAAGATCCTCAGCCGCGACAAGCACCTCCTCACCATCCAGACGCGCGGCACCCCCGCAGAGCAGCAGACCACCATCGCCCGCCTCCGCGCCCTGCTCAGCGACGGCCTCTCCGCCGGGCTGCTCCACCAGAAGACAGACCTCTGGGCCGCCAACACGGACAGCGTGTTCAGCGCCGTCATCGGGCGGATCAATGACGCCCCGGCGCCTGCGCCTGCGCCTGCGCGCGACGTTGCTCCCGCCGCTGTCTCTGCGCCCGCCGCCGCTGCTCCGGTCTCCGCTGTTGTCTCTGCTCCCGCTGTTGTCTCTGCTCCCGCCGCTATCTCCGCGCCTGTCGCGCCTGTCTCCGCGCCTGTCGCGCCTGTCTCCGCGCCTGTCGCGCCCGCTGTCTCTGCGCCCGCCGCTGTCTCTGCGCCTGTCGCTCCCGTCGCCGCTGTCTCTGCTCCCGTCTCTGCTCGCGCCGCTGCGCCCGTCTCCGCACCCGTCTCCGCGCCCGTCTCTGCGCCCGTCTCCGCGCCCGCGCTGACGCTCACCCTCCCGGCCACGGGCGCACACGAGGCGCTCGCGGCGCAGCTCCCGGCCCTCCTCGCCGCCTTCGGCGGGCGGCGCGTCCGGATCACCGTCACCGTCGAGGACGCGCCATGAGCAGCGGCGCAGCGGTGATCGCGTGGTTCCTGCGCCACCGCGAGCAGAGCACCCCGCTCCAGCAGGATCTGATCCTCCTGCGCGACCACGAGGCGCTGTCTGACGCGCCGCCCGTCCTCACCCTGCAGGGCCGCCCCTGGGTCGTCGCCCACGTCAGCGGGGAGATCACCCTGCGGGCCGCGCTGCCGGAGGATGGCTTTTTGATCGCGCTGCTCCCCGCCGGGTTCTCGCCGCCGCCCGATCTCGCCGGTCGCGCCTGGACGGGCCGCCCGCTGGAGATCCAGCCGCGCGATCTCGTCGCCGCCGCCACCGG
>JBEIQZ010000056.1:0-17265 GCA_040376255.1 Alphaproteobacteria bacterium | reverse complement strand
GGCGGCGGTGGCGGAGGCCCCGGCGGATCTGCGGGTGCTGGTGCTGGACGCCTGCCAGGCGGGCGGGATCCTGCGGATGAAGGGCGCGGCGCCGATCCCGGCGTTCCACATCGACCTGCCGGAGCCGGGGGAGGCGGAGGGGCTGGCGGTGATCACCGCCTCGGCGGAGGGCGAGGCGGCGCAGGAGTCGGAGCGGCTGCAGGGCGGCGTGTTCACGCACCACCTGCTGGCGGGGCTGGCGGGGGCGGCGGACAGCTCGGGGGATCACCGGGTGACGCTGCAGGAGGCGTACCACTACGCCTACACGCGCACGCTCTCCACCACGAGCCGCGCGCCGGTGGTGCAGCACCCCTCGTTCTCGTTCCGGCTCCAGGGGCAGTCCGAGGTGCCGCTCACCTTCCTGGACGGCGGGCGCCGCGCCGGACAATTGCGCCTCGTCGACGCGGGCAGCTATGTAATCTTCGACATGGCCGAGACGCGGCTGGTCGCGGAGATCGAGATCGACGGCAGCGCGCTGATGGCGCTCCCGGCGGGCAGCTACCGGGTGCGGCGGCGGCTCACGGATCGCGTCTACGAAGGCACCGTCAGCATCCGGGACGGCGAGCAGGTCAGCCTCGCCACCGCCGACATGCTGCCCCAGCCCTACGGACAGACGGCGCGGCGCGGCGACGCGGGCAGCCGCTATGTCGCGGTCGGGCTGCAGGCGGGCGGCGGGCTCCAGGGCGGGACGCAGGAGGGTTTTTCCATCGGCCCGGCGGCGGCCTTCGGGGTGCGGCTGGAATTGCCCTGGCTCAGCGTCGGGCTGCGGGGCCGGTACAGCCTGCTGAGCGCCGACAACGCGTTCCTGAGCATCCGGCAACAGAACCTCTCCGGCGAGGTCGCCGCGCTGTACATGGCCGATCTGGGCCGGGTCTCGGCGGGCCTGGGGCTCAGCGGCGGCCTCGGCTCGACCTGGCAGACCTTCGACGCCGGGAGCGCCACCCCCGGACGGCAGGCGCTCACCGGCTGGATCGGCCCGGCGGCGCGGATCGAGGTGGCGCTGCTCCCCCGGCTGACGCTGGGGCTGGAGGGCGGCTGGGAGAGCGCGTTCATGCCCGTCGACAGGACGGACGGCTCTGGCGGGACGCAGACGACGGTGGAGGCGCGCTCAGCGCCGCGAGGAGGGCTGGATGCGACAATATGGCTGCGGTGAACCCCGGATGCCAGACCCCCGGATGCAAGAGCCCCGTCCCTCCCGCGAAGGCCCGGAGACCCGTCCCTTCTCCCGCGAAGGGGGAGAAGGTGGCCCGGAGGGCCGGATGAGGGCCGCACCGGCTCCGATCCGGCTGCCCCGCCTCCCGCTTGCGGGCCTCGCCGCCCTGCTCACCGCCTGCGGCGACGGGCTGGTGGACGACCGCTACCCCGGCGAGCCGGTGCTGAGCATCTCCGGCCAGGTGCGCTCTGAGACGACCCAGGACTTCCCCGACGCGCCGCTCAACGTCGCGATCCTGTGGGAGATCCACACCCCCGGCGAATTCTCCTACCAGCCGCCGCTGGAGGTCACCACCACCTTCCCCGCCCGCTACCGCCTCTCGCTCTACGAGGCGCCGCCGGACGCCGTGTGGCTGGACAGCGCCGACGGCGGGCGCTTCGCGATGGCCGCCGTCGTGCTCTACCTCGACGAGAGCGGCGACGGGCGCATGGACGCCGGAGAGCCGATGCTCGGCGGCACCGAGGACATCGCGCTCTACTACAACACCGTGGACTACGCCTTCGGCCCGCCCGACGGCACACAGCTCAGCCTCAGCCCCGGCTTCCACGCGATCCGGTTCACCAACGGCTGCCCCGACAACGGCCCCGCCGAGGAGCAGGCGGCCGACCAGATCGACATCTTTCTTAGCGACGACGAGGGCTATGTGCCGCTGGTCGGATGCCCGCCGGGGATGTAGGGACGGCACGCTGGCTCTGCGCCAGATAGACAGCAGCGCATGGCCCGCTCTGCACTCCTCATCGGCGCCGGGATCACCGGCAGCCTCACCGCCTGGCGCCTCGCGCGCGCGGGGTGGAACGTCACCGTCCTCGACGCCCGCCACCCCGGCGCCGGCTCCTCCAGCCGCACGGCGGCGGGGATACGGCAGCAGTTCTCGACCGCCGCGACGGTGCTGGGGATGCGCTACGCGGTGGACTTCTACCGTAATTTCCCGGCGCTGCTGGGGGACAGCGCGATCCCCGTCCCCATTGTGCAGAACGGCTACCTGTTTCTGTACGACCTCGCGGAGTCGTGGGAGGCGGCGAAGCGGCGGGTGCTGCTGCAGCAGCGGCTCGGGCTGCGGGAGGCGGAGGCGCTCGAACCGGCGGAGCTGCGGCGGCGGTTCCCGGCGGTCGATCCGCTGGCGGTGATGGGCGGGACGTTCTGCCCGACGGACGGGTTCCTCAGGCCGGACATCGTGTACCAGGAGGCGATCCTGGCGGCGCAGCGGCTCGGGGCGGCGCTCCACAACAACTGCCCGGTGACCGGCGCGGACTTCGACGGGCAGGGGCGGCTGCAGGCGGTGCGGACCCCGGCGGGGGCGTTCGCGGCGGACGTCTTCATCGACGCGACGAACGCGTGGTCGCCGCGCCTGTCGCGGCTGCTGGGGGCGGCGGAATTGCCGATCGCGCCGCTGAAGCGCTACCTGTGGATGCTGGAGCGGGCGGGCGCGATGGAGGCGGCGGCGCTGGAGGCGCTCCCGCTGGTGATCGCGCCGGGGGGCGCCTACTGCCGCCCGGAGAACGCCGGGTCGCTGCTGATGGGCCTCGCGCACGACGCGGCGCCGGAGCCGGATTTCTCCTATGAGGATCAGGATCGGATCGATCCGGCATTCTTCCACCGCTCCGGCACCGACACGCTGGGCTTCGCGGCGTGGATGGCGCTCGCGGAGGTGATGCCCGCGCTCGGGGAGTTCGCCGGGATCACCGCCACCACCTCCGGCTTCTACGGCAGCACCCCCGATCACAACCCCTTCCTCAGCTTCGATCCGCTCCAGCCCCGGCTGATCCGGCTGGCGGGCTTCTCCGGCCACGGGGCGATGTTCGGGCCGTTCTCGGCGCTGATGGGCGAGCGGCTGGCGGAGGCGGGGCAGGACGTGGCCTCGGTGGAGGTGCTGGATCGCGCCGTCGACACCGGGGCGTTCCGCATCGGGCGCAGCTTCGCCGCCGGGGAGCATCTTGTGATCTGAGCGGCCCGCTCTGCTATAATCGGGCGCATGCTGCTCCTCCTCCTCGCCTGCCGCCCTGAGCCCGACAACCGCAAGCCCGCGCCGGAGGACACCGCGCCCGACACACAGCAGGACACCGGCGCCGACAGCGCCGACAGCGCCGCGCCCTGCGCGGAGTCGGCGGGCGGGACGGTCGACGCGGGGGCGCACGACTGGCAGCAGTGGGACGACGGAGACCCGCGCTACACCGTCGCGGACTTCGGCAGCATCAACGATCTGAGCGGCGACGAGCACGACCTCAGCGCGACGCCCGGCTACGAGGCGGTGCGGTTCGAGTTCGCGCACCCGGCGGAGGTCTACGCGCTCACGGTGCAGTACGGGCAGTTGCCGGAGACAGATGGAGCTGAGGCGCCGGTCAGCATCGGCATCTACGCCGACTTCGGCTACAACGGCTTCGACTTCGCGCGCGAGGCGCCGCTGTGGACGGGGACGCGCTGCCTCAGCAAAGCGCAGGAGGGGGAGCCGGTCACCTTCCGCGTCGATCCGCCGCTGGTGATGGAGCGCCCGGGGCTGCTCTACGCGGCGTCCTGGCGCGAGGGGGACGCCGGGCCGATGGTGGCGATGGACGCGGGGACGGCGGGGGACGGCACCTGCGGGGACTGGGACGAGTGCCACTCCTCGATCCACTACCCGGAGATCGACGGCCAGAATTACCACACCGGCACCGTGTTCCCGATCCCCTACGACCTCGGGATCGCCATGCAGTACGCCTACACCTCCGAGGTCGCGGAGGCGGACATGTGGTTCCACGAGGCGGAGGCCGGGCTGCCCGCCTCCGGCAACATCTCCTGGGGCGACTACGACGACGACGGCGACGAGGACATCATGCTGGCGGGGCCCTCCCTGTGGCGCAACGACGGCGGGACGTTCACCGACGTCAGCGCGGAGGCCGGGGTGCAGACCGGCGTGTCGACCACCGGCGGGGTGTGGGGCGACTACGACAACGACGGCTGCCTCGACTTCTTCGGCATGAGCGGGAGCCGCGCCCTGGATGAGAGCGGGCGGGAATTACTGCTCCACAGCAATTGCGACGGCACGTTCTCGGACGTGACGCTGCTCTCCGGGATCGATGACCTGCAGGGGGACGTCGACTGCCTCGCCGAAGGGACGCCGCAGCACTCCCCGACCTACGGGACGGCCTGGGCCGATTTTGACAACGACGGGCGGCTGGATCTGGTGCTGGCGAACTTTTTATGTTTTGATGATTATACCTTCTACCCGGATCGCTTCTGGCACAACGAGGGCGACGGGCTGTTCAGCGAGTGGGGGACGGAGCACGGCTTCGAGCGCGATCAGCTCGCCGGGCGCGGGGTGGTGGCGCTCGACGCCGACATGGACGGCGACATCGACATCTCCATCAACAACTACGTGCTGCAGCCCAACCTGTACTACGAGAACCTCGGCCCGGACGGGGACGGGCAGTGGATGTTCTCAGAGGAGGGCAGCGGGCGGGGCCTCGCGGGCGACTGGAGCGCGGGCGGCTACTTCGGCCACACCATCGGCATGGCCTGGGGCGATCTGGACGGGGACGGGGACTGGGACAGCGTGCATGCGAACCTCGCGCACCCCCGGTACTACGCCTTCAGCGACCGCACGCAGATCCTGCTGCAGGACGAATACGGTGAGTGGGAGAATTACGCCGACACCAACGGCATCGCCTACCACGAGACGCACTCCAACCCCTCCCTGCTCGACATCGAGAACGACGGCGACCTGGATCTGACGATCACCGAGGTCTACAGCGGGCGCCCCACCGATCTCTACGTGAACGACGGGTCGGCGGTGTTCACCCAGTCCATCGAGCAGGGCGGCATCCGCACCGAGAACGGCTGGGGGTCGGCGGTGGCGGACTACGACAATGACGGGGACGCCGACCTGATGATCGGCACGCTCTACCGGAACGACCGGGCGGACGGCCACTGGATCAAGCTGCGGCTGGTCGGGGACGTGGCCTCGAACCGCGCGGCCATCGGGGCGGTGGCGCGGGTGGAGGCGGGCGGGCAGACGTACATCGGGTTCGTGTCGGGCGGGAACGGCGTGGGGAACCAGGACGCCCAGACGCTGCTGTTCGGGCTGGGGACGGCGGCGACCGTGGACGCGGTCGAGGTGTGGTTCCCCGGCGGGGAGACGGTGCGCTACACCGGGCTGGACGTCGATCAGGGCTGGCGGCTCTACGAGAGCGGGGCGGCTCTGGAAGGGACGGGGGCGCCGCCGGGTTAGGGGCGGAAATGACGACGCTCGCGGTGCTGCTCCCGGTGTTTTCGCTGCTCTCCGCCCTGACGCCTGCGGCCTCCGCGCAGGACGCCTGGATCACGCCCTACGGGGCCGGAGCGCTCGACTGGGGCAGCGGCTCCGTCCCGCTCGACGCGCTGCCCCGGCGCAAGGACTACTACCTGCCGGACAGCGGCTTCATCGGCAAGCAGGCGCCTGACGATCTGGAGATCCGCGCCCCGCAGGGCGAGCGGCGCTTCCTGCGCTACGTCAACGGCGCGCTGGTGGACGCCTGGTGGGTGAGCGCCGCGCCCATCGATCCGGGGCCGCTCACCGGCTTCGACAAGCCCGTATGGACGGGGACCGTGCTGGGGCCGACCGGCCTGAGCGCCGAGCCGCCCCCGGAGGAGGAGGGCTTCAGCGCCTTCGGGGTCGGGCGGAGCTGGGACGTACCGGGGCGCACCGTCTTCCACTGGCACGACCGCATGGGCGGCCTCGACATCATCGCCTCCCGCGCCCTCCCCGCCCCGCAGTACGGCGTCCAGCGCGCCGAGCCGATGCGCCCGCCCGACGACAGCGGCGCGAAGGCTTCTGTCAAAGGCACATTTTTGTCATTGGTCAAGCGCTACAAGGGCCGCCTCGCCTCCTGCTTCGATCAGAGCCGCCTCCCGATCAACGTGAGCATCCTGATGCGCTGGGATCGCAGCGGCCTGCCCGCCCGCATCCGGGTGGAGGCCGATCAGCCGACGTTCAACCTGGACACCTGCATCGCCGGGACGCTGATGGACGTGCGGAACACCGCCAACGCGCAGGGCTCGCTGGAGCTGATGCGGTTCCGGTGAGCGGGGGCGCCGGATCAGCCACAGAAAAACGTTCCCGTACAGGATAAGAGGACGCTTGCGTGACATAGACGCCCGGACGGGCGATGCTGTCACAGGAGCGTCGGCGTGGATGATCTGGAGTAGCACACCTGGGACGGGCAGAGCTTCTGGATGGCCACCTGTCCCCCCGGCATATGGGCGGACGACAGCGCGGGCAGGCTGACGCTGGTGCGCGTCGCGTGCTTCCGGATCGGCATCGTTCCGGTCACGCAGGGGCTCTACGCCTCGATCACCGGGACGAACCCCTCCCGGTTCTGGCAGCCCCCTGACGCGGCTCGCCGACCGGTCGAGTCGGTGACGTGGTCCGACGCCGTGCGGTTCTGCAACGCCCTGAGCCTGCGGGCGGGCCTGACGCCCTGCTACCGGATGAGCCGCGACGCCGCCCCGGTCGAGCGGCTGGACGCCGACGGCTTCCGCCTCCCCACCGAGGCGGAGTGGTGCTACGCCGCCGCTGCGGGGAGCCGATCCCGCTTCTCTGGCGCCGATACAGCGGAGGCCGCCGGCTGGTTCTACGGCAACAGCGGGCGGCAGACGCGCCCGGTCGGTGGCCTGCGGGCGAACGCCTGGGGGATCTCGGACATGAGCGGCAACGTATGGGAGTGGTGCTGGGATCTCTTTGAGGTCGCGCCGGTCGGGCTCGACCTGCCGATGTTCAGCATCTCCGCCGGAGAGCGCGTCCAGCGCGGGGGGAGCTGGCGCGACAACCCGCTGCTCGCCACCCTCCGCCACCGCAACAGCGCCCCGCCGACCGCAGCGGGCGCGACCGTCGGCTTCCGCATCGCCCGGTAGCGCCCGCGCCGGATCAGGGCATCCAGCGCTTCAGCGGCCCCCACGGCGCGGGCTTGCCCTTCAGGATCGCGTCGAAATTCGCCCGCCCCACCGCCGCCTCGCCGCTGTCGACGCAGTGCTCGTAGGCGGCGGCCTCCACCGACTGCCGCTCAGGCATGCTCAGGCCCACATTCACGAGGACCGCCGCCTTGAACGCCGCGAGGGCGGTCGGGGATCGGCGCGTCGTGGCCTCGACCAGCAGCCGCGCCCGCGCGAGCGCCGCGTCGATGTCCGGGCAGACCTCCTGCACCAGATCGATCCGCCGCGCTTCATCGGCGTCGATCTGGAGCCCGGTCATCCCGAGCTTCAGCGTCTGCGACACCCCGATCATCGCCCACAGCTCGCTGCTGCCGCCCGCCCCCCGGCAGGATGCCGAGCCCGGTCTCAGGGAGGCCCATCTTCGCCTCCTCGCAGGCGATCCGGTAGTCGCAGCAGATCAGGAACTCCGTCCCCCAGCCCAGCGCGATCCCGTTGATCACCGCCACATGGAACACCGGCGCATGCCGCAGCCGCGCCAGCACCGCGCGCTGGCGGCGCACATGCTCCTTTATGCGATCCTCCGGCCAGCCCGCGCGCTCGGTGACGTTGGCGCCGGAGATGAAGATCGGCGGCCCCTTCCCGGAGCGGCGGCGGGAGAAGCTGATCAGCGCCGAGGCCGCGCCCGACTCCAGCCAGGCACACAATACCTCCAGATCGTCCAATTCCCGGCTGCCCATCTCGTTGGCCTTGCCGTGATCGAATTCCAGGCTGGCGGTGCGATCGGTGACGGTGAGCTTCAGGCTCTGCAGGGCAGGGGCTTCCATTTTCTCTCGCAGGGGGCATCCATTATGGCGTGGCCGCCGCCCGCGCCACAACGTCGAACCGCACCATGATCTCCGGCGCCATGACTGAGATCAGGATCGACGGATCAGGGATCCCGAAGTCCGCCCAGCGCAGCGGGATCGCGCCCACCAGCCGCAGCCCCGCCTCCTCCCAGGTGAAGCGCGCCGGGATCACCACCGGCACCACCTGATCCCGGATCTGGAGCAGCCCCTCGAAGGTCAGCGCCCCCGACCCCTCCCCCCGCTGGAGCCGCGCCGTGTCCCCGTGGACGTGGCGCAGATCGTACCGGATCTCCGGGAACCGGTCGGTCTCCAGGCAGGTCAGCCGGAGCCGCTCGTCGCGCGCCCCCAGCCCCGTCCCGATCCCCGCCGCCCGCACGGTCAGCGCGCCGGTCAGCGCATCAGGATCAAAATCGCCCTCAAAGACGCCTGCCTCGCCCTGGAAGTCGTGCAGCGAGGATCGCGCCTCGAACCGGACGCTCCCGGTCGCCGCCGACATCTGCATCGGCGCCGCGAGCGCCGGGAGCCACAGCGCCCACAGCGCCATCTCAGCCCGTCCCCAGCTTGACATCGTGGTTCTGGCCGCAGTACCCGCAGGTCAGCACCCCCTGCCCCTTCACCGGCGGCGTCAGCCCCGCCCCGCAGGTCTGACACTTCTCTGGCCACTCCACCGGGATCCCCACCGCGTCCGTCTCCGGCAGCGCCCCCTGGTAGCGGTGCCGCTCCAGATCGCCCGACCGCAGCGACTCCACAACCTCGTCCCAGGACTTCGCGTCGCCCTCCACCTTGAACGTCGTCTTCTTCGGACACTTCGCCGCCGCCGCCCACCCGAACGTCAGGAGCTGATCCTTCATCACCCAGCCGCGTGTGCTGTCGTCGGAGGCCGCCAGATGCCCGACCGGCTCGTCGATCCGCAATTCCTGCACCAGCTTTTTTTCAGCAGAAAAGAAGAAGAAGGTGGTCTTTGTCGTCACCTCCTCCTTCTGCTCGAAGCGGACGCGGTGGTCGGTCAGCAGCATCAGCCCCTTCTGCGGCCCGCCCGGCGCGTCCTCCCAGGTCGCCGAGGCCACCGCCAGCGGGCTCTCCTCCGGCTGCACCTTGAAGCTCGCGGCCTCGAACTGATCCAGCGTCCAGTGAAGATCCTTCAGCGCCGCCTGGAGCTGCTCCACCGGGAGCTTGAACGGATCGACGAGCGCCTTCAGCTTGCCCTCCGCCTCGTCGAGCGCCCGATCCAGCCCGTCCTTCTCGCCGTCCAGCGCCCGGATCGCAGGCTCCTGCTTCAGCGGGCTCCCCCGCTTGGCGATCTCCCGCACCTCCCGCACCAGCTCGTCGATGCGGGGCCGCAGATCCCGCGCCGCCCGCTCCGAGGCCCCGAGCAATTCTTTGCGGATACCGGGCAGCAGCTTGTCCGCCTTGCCCTGCTTCTCCTCCAGATCGGGCCGCCACCGGTAGCCGCGACCCCGCAGCCGGGCGAGCTGATCGCGCGCCTCTGTGAGGTGGCGCTCCCCGATGTTGATCCGCTCCTGCTGCTCCCGGAAGCTCAGGCGCCCGGTGAGTTCGCCCGCGTCGCGCTGGATGTCCTCCAGCTTGTCCTTCAGCTCTTCTGCCCGATCCCGCTGCTGCTGTGCCATAGGCGGCACTTAACTGAGTTTCACGGCGCGCGGTACTCTGCGCGGCAGAGCCCTTCGTGGGCGCCCACCCACAGCGCCTCCGCGCCGTCTGCCGCCACGGTCACGCAGAGCGACCACGGGCGCGTCACCGGGAGCGGCAGCGGCGCGAGGCGGTCGCCGTCGAAGCAGCACACCCGGCCCTCCACGATCGCCCAGAGCCGCCCCCGGTGATCGGTGTAGAGGGCGGTCGGCTCCGGGGCCGTCATCGTCCAGCGGCAGCCGTCGAAGCGGTGACACGCCCCGCCAGCCGCCGCGTGGAGCTGCCCCCCGGCGAAGGCGAGGTGGCGCACCGGGTGCCCCTTGAACGAGCCGTCGTACTTGCGGGTCACAAACCCCCGGATCGGGCCGCCGCCGTCGACCACATGGATCTCCCCGCCGCGCGTCCCGGCGAACACCACGCCCGCCGGATCCGCCGCCATCGACAGCGTGTCCGCCGGGCCGCCCCCGCCCGACAGCCGCGTCCGGTAGCCGACCAGCAGCCGCCCTGGCCGACCCGCTGCGCCCGGCTGCGCCAGCAGCGACAGCAGATCGTCCCACCCGCCCTCCTGATCCGCCCCGTGCCGCCCGACCGAGATCTCCCCGCTCCCCGGCGCCCACCGCAGGAGGTTCTGCATCGTCCCGATCCAGAGCGCCCCCGCCCCGCCATCGAACGCCCCCGGCTCAAACGCCCCCGGCTCAAACGCCATCGCCTCCACGCGCCGCGCCTCGCGCCTGCAGCCCGCAGGCCAGGGGAACGGGGTGAATTGCCCGCCCTCCCGCCAGATCGTCAGCCCGTAGTCCGATCCGATGGCCAGCCCCCCCGGGATCGGCTCCAGGCAGCGGATCGTCGCCACCGGCTCGTCCCCGATCTCCGCCGCTGTCCAGCGCCGGACCTCCCCGATGCGCGGCAGGATCGGCGCCCCGACCGGCGGCCAGCGGAGGAAGCCGTAGCGCGCGTCATCGACCGGCACGGCACGCACGTCCGGGCCGGGCAGGCGCGGCGGCGCGGCGCCGCTGAACAGCGATGACAGCCCCGCCAGCGGCCCCGCCGCCACCAGCGCCGCCTCAGCCGCGTCCACCGTCAGCGGCAGCCCCGGATGCGCCGGGAGCCGGGCGCCGCCCGCCTGCTCCAGCCACGGCAGCAGGTGGAACGGATCGGGCAGCCCGAGCGAGGCCGCGAGCTGCAGCCGCTCAGCGCCGAGCAGCGCCAGCAATTCCGCGCGGATCTCCTGCGCCGCTCCGCCGGGCAGCGCGAACCGGGTAAGGTCGGGCGGGATCACCGATCAGCCGGGGGTGCCGGTGTCTGCGCCGGTGTCCGCGCCCGTGTCCGCGCCCGTGTCCTCCGGCGGCACATAGCCGACCGGCCACGCATGCAGGTCGATGCGGACGTCGCGGTTCTCGGGGTCGTCGCTGGTGATGCGGAGCTGACCGTCCACCGGCTCCGGGGTCTGGAGCGTGGCCGAGACCGGATAGCTGGCCGAGTTGCCCTCGCCGAAGACAAGATCCTCCTGCTTCACAAAATAGAAGATCGTGTCATCGCCGATCAGCTCGATGGCGTAGATATTCAGGTTCGCCGTCCCGGTGTTGGTGAGGCTGAACTCCCCGGATCGCGCGAGGTTCACCTCGCAGTCCGTTATAAAGATCTCCGTCGTGCTGACCTCCATCGCCACCTCGCCGGTCAGGCCCTGCGCGGGCTCCTTCACCGTCGACAGCCCCGTCCCGGTCGGCGCGCACCCCAGCAACAGCAGCAGCATCTCCGTCCCTCCTCCGGCGCAGCGTAGCCGCTTCCGGCCGTCCCTGCATGCCGGCGGTGAGGGCGATAGATCCCCGCATGCCGACCGCCGTCCGCCCTGTCCGCCCCGGTGACGCCGCCGATCAGGATCGCTTCCTCGACTTCGCGCTGTCGCGCCACGCCGCCGATCCGGCGTTCGTCCCGCCGCTCCGCGAGTGGCAGCGGCGGCAGCTCAGCCCGGACAACCGTTTTTTCCAGAAGGCCGAATTGCGCCTGTTCCTCGCAGAGCGGGACGGGGCCGTGGTCGGGACGATCTCGGCGCTGCGCGATCGCCAGCACGAGGAGCTGAAAAAAGAGAAGATCGCCTTCTTCGGCTTCTTCGAGTGCGAGGTCGATCCAGCGCACGCCCCGGAGACCGCCCGCCTGCTCCTCAGCGCCGCCGACGCCTGCGCCCGCGCGTGGGGGGCCTCCGCCCTGCGCGGCCCGCGCAACCTGAGCCGCGTCGAGGAGGTCGGCATCCTGCAGGAGGGCTTCGATCTGCCCCCGCCCATGCTCACCAGCCACCACCCGCCCGCCTACGCCGCGCTGATCGAGGCGCAGGGGTTTACAGAACACCACGACGTCCTCGCCTACGCCATCGACCTCTACCTCCCCGACGGCACAGAGAGACCGTACCCGGAGGCGCTCAGCCGGAAGGCCGCTGCCGCCGATCAGATCCCCGGCATGACCGTCCGTCCGATCCGCTGGATGGGCCTCGGCGGCGACATCGGGCGCATCCACCAGGTCTTTGTCGAGGCGTTCCGCGACGTCCCCGACAACACCCCGATGCCGCTCGCCCAGTTCTCAGCGCTGATCCGGGGCGTGCTGGCGCTGGCGAGCCGGGAGATGGTGCAGGTGGCGATGATCGACGGCGCGGCCTCCGGTTTTGCCGCCTGCCTGCCGGAGCTGAATGAGGCCATCGTCGCTGCGAAGGGTCGGCTGTTCCCGCTCGGCTGGCTGCGCCTGCTCCGGGCGCTCCGATCCGTCCGCACCGCGAGCTTCAAGCTCATCGGCGTCCTGCCGCAGCACCGCTCCGGCGGCCTCCACGCCCGCATGATCGTCGCCGCCATCGCTGGCGTCCGCCGCGCCGGATACCGGCGGCTGGAGGCCTCTCTCATCGACGCCCGCAACAGCAGGATGCGGCGGGTCGTGGAAGAAGCGGGGATGACCGTTTATCGCCGGTGGAGGATCTATGAGCGCCCGGTGTCAGGAGGGTGAGAGCGTCCCGGTAGAAATTCAGGGACGATCTGCAGGGACGATCTTCCCGACATCCGCTATCCTCCATCGCAACTGAGAACGACCATGCTGCTGCTCCTGATCGCCTGCCAGACTGAAAACAAAGACCCTGACAGCACCGATACGACCTCCGGCCCTGCATACTACGGCCAGATCGACGCGCTGGTGGCAGACAACTGCGCCCGCTGCCACACCGCTGACGGTCAGGCCCGCTCCTTCGATGACCCGGCGGACGTACAGGCGATGGCCGCCAACATGCTCGCCCGCGTCGAGTCCGGCGAGATGCCGCCGCCCGCCCCGGATCCGGCCTGCCGCGACTACACCGGCTCGGAGCGGTTCGTGATGGACGAGGCCGAGACTGAGCTGCTGCGCGCCTGGGTCGAGGCCGGGACCCCGCTCGGCGATCCCGCTGACGCCTCCAGCCCGCCGCAGGGGACGACGCTCGCCCCGTTCGATGTGGAGCTGATCGCGCCGACCGCCTGGCAGCCCTCCTTCCGCGACGGCGAGAACGACTACCGCTGCTTCCGCCTCGACCTCCAGAACGCCGACACCGTCTACCTGACCGGCATGGAGGCCATCGTCGACAACCTGAGCATCGTCCACCACGTCGTCATCTACGACGCCGGCAGCACCGATCCCTCCGATGAGCTGACAGGCTTCTCCTGCAGCGGCTTCGGTGAGAACGGGTGGGGCTACCTCGCGGGCTGGGCGCCCGGATCTCAGGCGCTCTCGCTGCCGGAGGGCATGGGGATGCCGCTCGCCCCGCAGACCACCCTCGTCCTCCAGATGCACTACTACAACAGCTTCGACGGCGCGGAGAACGAGCTGGATCAGAGCGGCTACGGCCTGAAGCTCGCCGACAGCGTCGAGCGCGAGGTCGGGGTGCTCTCGCTGGGCGCCTACTCCTTCTCCATCCCCGCCGGAGAGACGATGGAGGTCTCAGAGACAGAGCTCTGGTCGGAGCGTCGCGGCGAGGGGCAGATCCTCGGCGTGTGGCCCCACATGCACCTGTTCGGCCAGAGCTTCGACATGTCCGTCACCGACCCTGACGGCGGCGAGACCTGCCTGCTCTCGATGGACGGCTGGGACTTCCACAACCAGGTCTCTTCGCTCTACCTGGAGCCGTTCGCGCTCAGCGGCGGCGAGAGCATCCAGACAACCTGCCGCTACGACAACACGGCGGAGAACCCGCGCCAGCCCAACGATCCGCCGCAGACGATCCAGTGGGGCGAGGGGACCGGCGACGAGATGTGCTTCGGGTTCACCTACGTCGCGTTCTGATCTCTACGGCGCCGCTGCGAGGGGCGGGGGAGATTTTCCTTCGGGCTCGAAGGCATCGACCCGCTGGATCGCCGCGACCTGCTGGTAGTAGGGGACGTTGGCGTTCATCCCGGCGCTCGCGGTGTACTGCCCGTCCAGCACCATCGTCCGCCACGCCAGCACGCCGGTCTTCTCATCGAAGAGGGTGGCGCCACCGAGGTTGCAGTCGATCATCGCGCCGGAGCCGTTGTCGAGGCCGCTGCCGGTGTTGACCATGCCGCGCCCCTCAGACTCGATGTACTGGTAGCCGTTGCGGGGCTCGCGGGGGGTGTTGAGCAGGCGCATGGAGCCGGCGGTGCCGGTGGTGTTGATGAGGGAGAACGCCGGGACCCAGCCCTTGATGCGCCACCCCTTCGCCCACTCCTGCTCGGTCTGGGGGATGGGGAAGTCGAGGAGGCAGAAGATGCGGAGCAGCAGGAGGCGCTGGCGCTCGATGATGAAGCCGGTGCGCTGGTTGACGCGATCGACGTTCTCCAGATCGAACTGACGCATCTTGCCGTCCATCCCGAACACCATCTCCACCCGGTAGTCCTTGATGCTGGCGCTCCACTCCTGGAGGATGCCGTTGAGCTCGGTCTGCTCCTCGGCCTTCATCGCGGTGCCCTGGATGCGGAACCAGTCGAAGGTGCAGTTGACCATGCGGACATCGTCGACGATCTTCGCTGAGCAGCGGGTGTCCATCACCATGTTCACATCGTGGGCGACAGCGTCCTCGTTGGTGGCTGCCTCATAGACGAGGCCGTAGCCGTGGACGATCCGGGTCTCCCCGTGGTAGAGCACCGGGGTCTCCGGCCAGTTCCAGTAGGGGACGGCCATCGCCAGGGAGAGAAGACTGAGCATGTAGCCTCGTGCAGCGCGGAGAGGTTTTGTTAACGGAGGCGACCCTTAGAAGGTGGTCCCGATTCCGCCGGTGATGCCATAGACCAGCCCGGGCTTGTATTCACCACCGTCGATGGTGATGCTGTTCTTCAGGGGCAGCACGGCGCCCGCCCGCGCGTCGATGTCGAGGAAGGGGCGGACGCGCTCGCCGACGTTGCCGATGATCGGGGCGTCGAGCGTCCAGCCGAAGTGTCCGGTGAGCTGGGCGGCGTGGGGGACGTTGGTCCAGCCGACGCGCATGGCGAGGCGGGGGCCGAGGCCGATCCCGGCGTCGCGCCCGAAGACGACGCCGATGCCGAAGTAGCTGTCCCGGTTGATCTTCACCTGGTTGAACACCTCCGGGCAGGGGAGCGCGCCGTCGCCGTCGGTGCCGTCCTCAGAGCAGTTCTGGGTGACGACCTGGGACTCGTCCTTGGGGCGACCGTGCAGGTAGTAGCGCTCGATCCAGGGGACCTCTTCGGGCTTGGTGTTGAAGCCGAACTCCATGCCGAAGGCCAGCATCAGCCGGTTGTAGTGGCCGCGCAGCTCGAAGTTGAGCGGGATCATCGCCGGTTCGTCATCGAAGCCGATGCGGTTGCGGGCGTTCTCCGCCTGGGAGGCGGGATCGGCGAAGGTGATCTCGCCGTCGGGGGACTCGACGAGGTCGCTGTCGTCATAGCCGACGCTCAGGCTGTTGAACATGATGCCGCCCGCCGCGACGATGGCGAAGCGCACAGGGAAGCCGTCGTTGCCGCCGCCGACGAGCTGGAGCGTGGCGGTGGCCCGATCCCAGCGCCAGATCCAGATCTTGTTGGGGTTGCCTTCTTTCGGGACGGCGATGTAGATCTCGGCGCGCTCGTGGATCTTCGCATAGATGGCGAGGTAGTTCATGATGTCCCCGTCGAGCGCGGGGGAGCACTCGTTGGGGTGGAGGAAGAGCTGATCGATGAAGTCGTAGCCCATCTTCTTGCGCGCGTTCTCGCGCACAAAGTAGGTCTTGTCGATCAGCTTGCTGACCTCCAGGCGCTCTGACATGCCGTGGCCGCTGTCCTTGCGCTGCAGGTAGATGTCGGTGCGGCCGAGGAAGATGTCGAGCTGGCCCTGCTCATCGGGCTCGGTGTCGATGCCGCTCATCAGCACTTTGTATTCGGAGAGAAAAGTCTCCTTGTCGAACTTCTCGCCCTCCAGCTCGAAGTCGACCTTCAGGCTGGGGAAGGCGCCCTGCTGGAGCATCTGGAGGATATTGCTGATGATGCCGTTGAGCTCCTGGTCGGTGAGCTTGGACATCAGGGCGGGGTCCTGGTAAGCCAGGGTGGCGGCGAGGTAAAAATAGTAATTGATCGAGATCCGGTCGATGGTCTCGTAGAAGGGCGGCACGGAGGCGTTCTGGTTCTCGGCGGAGCGCCCGATCTGGGCGTAGAGCAAAAACAGCGGCTCGCGCAGATCGACGCGGTCGACGAACCAGATCAGGTCGATCATCTCGCGCAATTCCTGAGCCTTCAGGCCCCACTGGGACGGCTCCATCGCGTTCCAGGGGATCGCGGACACCTCGTCGACGGCGTTGCGGACGCGCTGGACGTTCTGGGCGGGGACGACGGCGGGCTGCATCGCCGGGACGACGGTGCGATCCGGCACCTTGCGGCCGTTCTGGTAGAGATCGACCTCAGGGAAGAACTGGGCCTCCGGGCGGACGATGCGGGACTTTACGTTGCGCTGGACGGTGGTGTCCCGGTGATCGGTGGTGGTGTTCACCCACTTCAGCACGATCACGCGCGCCAGCTTCTCTTTGCGCTTGCGCTCGGCCTCGGCCTCGGCCTCGGTCATCTCGGCCTGCTTCTTGTCCTTGCCCTCAGTCACCGCTGAGGTGTCCGGCGGCTTGGCAGCTGCGGGCTCCGGCAGGCGGGGATCGGGCGTTCCGGACTCCGGCATCCCGGACTCCGGCAGGCCGAAGGGCGAGGCGACCGCGTCCGACAGACAGACGAGCAGCGTGATGAGGAGCGACAACAGCATCCACAGTCTCCAACGCCCCGATTGTAACCCATCCGGTCGGCGCCGTGGTTAGAGGGTCGGCATGTTCATCGTCCTCGAAGGGCTGGACGGCTCCGGCAGCACCACCCAGCTCCGCCTGCTCGCTGACGCGCTGCGCCTGCGCGGCTCCCCTGCTGAGATCCTCTGCACCGCTGAACCGACCTCCGGCCCGGTCGGGCGGCTGATCCGCGAGGCGCTGGCCGGGCGGCTGGTGGGAGAGGGGGTATTGCCCTACCTGTTCACGGCGGATCGCCGCGATCACCTCGACCGGGTGGTGCTGCCTGCGCTGGCGCGGGGGGCGACGGTGCTCTCAGATCGCTACCTGCTCTCCTCGCTGGCCTACCAGTCGGCGGCGCTGCCGATGGCGCGGGTGGACGCGCTCAACGCCGACTTCCGCGCCCCGGATCTGACGATCCTGATGGAATT
>JBEIQZ010000261.1:0-8257 GCA_040376255.1 Alphaproteobacteria bacterium | reverse complement strand
GGGGAGGCTGAGCGCGGAGAAGGCGCGCTCGCGGCGGCGGGCCTCCTGTAAAAAGTCCTCGCGATCCTCGCGGGCGGCGATGGTCTCCGCCGACCCCTGCAGGAAGCGGAGGGAGATCAGGAGGGCGCGCCGGGCCTCCCGCAGCCACACGGCGCCCTGCTCCAGCCGGCGCTGGCGGCGGATCGCGCTGAGCCGCTGAAGGCGATCCGCCTCGCTCTGGAGCCGGTGCGCCGCGCGGCGCTCGTCTGTGAGGGCAGGCGCGGCGAGCGCCAGCCGGCGCGCCTGCTCAGCCTGGAGGCGGAAGGCGAGCCGGGGCTCGGGCAGCGGAGGATCGCGGAAGGCCCAGGCGACGCGGCGCGCGTGGACGCGCTGCTGGCGCTCCGCCTGCTCGGCCTCCTCCTGCTGGCGGAGCGCGTCGAGGCGGGCCCCGATCTCCCGGCGGCGGGCCTCCCGGCGCTCCTCCTGCTGCTGCCGCAGGATCTCTGCGCGGGCCTGCCACAGCCCCTGGCGGATGAGGAGGCGCGGGCGCTCCTCGGCCTCGATATCGTGGAGATCGGGGACAATGTCGCTCCGGCTGAGATCGATGCGCGCGGAGGCGGCGGTGGCCGCGCCGAGCCGTACCATCGCTGTCCTGAGCGCGCCGGGGAGCCAGGCGGGCTGATCGGGGGCCTCTTCAGGAGCAGAGCGCCCGGCGAGCCGCCCGGCGAGCCGCCCGGCGAGCCGCGCCTGAAGATCCGGGGCGATCGCCGCAGGCTCCGGCACGACGTCCGGACGGGCGGTGCGCGCCCGGAGCCGCGCGTCCATGTCCGGGTGGGCGCCCGCCTGGAGATCGTGGCTGAGATCGGGCCTCAGATCGGGGAGCGCCTCGTCCGGGAGCGGGCGGGCCTCCATGCCCGGCGCGACCGGCGGGACACGGGCCGGGGCGGTCGCAGGGGTCGGGCGGCGGGCGGCGAGGCGGGCCTCCATGTCCGCGCCCATCCCCTGCCGGCCTGCGTCGGCCGGGCTGCCTGCATCGAGGCGCAGGGCAGGATCGGGCGCGGCGACCAGCGCAGGCGCCGCAGGCAGATCGTCCGCCACCGGCTGCGCGGGCAGCGCGGCCGCTTCCGGCGCGATGGCGGTCAGCCGCCCGGCGAAGCGGGCCTCCATGTCATGGAGCGGGGCGGGCGGGCGGGCGAACGCCTTGATGTCGCGCAGGAGCTGACCCAGCAGGAGGCGGGCCTCCATATCGGGCTGCTCGGTGGCGCGGAACAGATCGGTGTAGCCGACGTCGGGGACGGACTCGCGCGGGGCGAGGCGGGCGTCTTCGGCGCGATCCGCACCGGCCGGGTCGCGCACCGGATCGCGCCCCGGATCACGCCCATGATCACGCCCCTGATCATGCCCATGATCACGCCCCTGATCATGCGCGCGACGGGCGCGACGATCCTTCTGGATCGACGCGATCTGGCGGATCTCCAGCCGGATCTGGACGTCATCGGCGGCCTCCGGATCCTGCACGCGGGGCAGGCTCATGCGGACGCGGCGCACGCCCTCCGAGGCGGTGGAGGTGAGCGCGGCGCGGACGCGCTCGACGGTGCGGGCGCGGGCGTCGGCATCCGCCTGCTCGCGGGCGAGGCGGCGGGCGCGGGCCTGCGCGCGGAATTCCTCCTCCTGGCGCTGCTCGGTGGATCGGCGGGCGGCGGCCTGCTGGCGGGACTCGCTCTGGCGGGACCGGAATTCCTGGAGGAGCGTGCGCGTCCGGCCGCCGCTCTGGCGGGAGGCGCCGCCCGTCCGCCCGCCACCGGGAATTCCGGCGAGCGCGTCGCGGAGCTGCTGGAGCCTGTCAACGCTGATCGGCCACCGCTGCCGCAGGCGGCTGATCCCGGCGTCGAACATGCCGTCGAACCGGGCGCGCGCCGGCATCCCCGCCCCCGGGTCGAGCCGGGCGCCTTCCAGGCTCGCGGGATCGACCCCCTGGAGATCGGCCCCGCGCAGATCGGCCTCCCCGGCGAGGAAGCGCCCGCTGGCGCCGGCGAGGGCGGCGCGCCGCAGATCCGCGCGCTGAAGATCCGCGCCCTGGAGCTGCGCCCCGTCCAGCACGGCCCCGACCATGCGCGCCTCTCTCAGATCTGCCCCGATCAGGATCGCCCGGTCGAGCCGGGCCCCGCCCGCCTGCGCCCCGGCGAGCGACGCCCCCTCCAGCCGCGCCTCCCGCCACTCCGCCCCGGTGAGGACGGCGCGCGCCAGCACCGCCGCCGACCCCTGGACGCCGAAGCCCTCGCTGCGGCGGAGATCGGCGTCTGAGAGGTCGGCCTGCCGGAAGGAGGCGCCGCGCAGATCGCAGTCGCAGAGCAGCGCCCCCCGGAGGCTGGCGCCGTCGAGCAGCGCCCCCGACAGATCCGACGCCGACAGATCCAGCCCGTCGAGGGTCGCCCCGCGCAAATCGCAGCCGGTCAAATCCTGGTTGACCAGGGAGACCGCCGATAGATCCCGTTCACGCAGATCCAGCCCGCGCAGATCGCGCCCGCGCAACCCCCACCCGCGCAGGCCGCTGCGGGGCGGGAGCGCCGCAGGATCCGGGGGGGGCGGAGCGCGCTCAGGCATTGTGTGGCATGCGGATCAATGTAGCCCCTATCTCTGTCACGGCAAACCGGCACAGGACTTGCTGTGCGCGGGGCGCTCCCGCTGCGGCTGCGGGCGGGATAGACGGCGCGGCCGATCCCGGACGCCGGCACACCGGCAGCGACCGCGCAGCAACACACAGAGGACAGGATTCATCGATGGACAAGCTGATCATTCAAGGCGGCAGGCCGCTCCGGGGCGAAGTGGAGATCTCCGGGGCAAAAAACGCGACCCTGCCGATCCTGGCGGCGACCTTGCTGGCGCCGGGAGAGCACCGGATCGCGAACCTGCCGGATCTGATGGACACCTCCTCGATGCTGTCGCTGCTGGGGCGGATGGGCTGCGCCTCGCTGGTGGGGACGCCGACGCGGATCGACTGCAGCCGGGTGGCCTACCACGAGGCGCCCTACGATCTTGTGCGGAAGATGCGGGCCTCAGTGCTGGTGCTGGGGCCGCTGCTGGCGCGGTGCGGGGCGGCGAAGGTGTCGCTCCCGGGGGGGTGCGCGATCGGCGTGCGGCCCATCGACCAGCACCTGAAGGGGCTGGAGGCGCTGGGCTGCCGGTTCGAGCTGAGCGGCGGCTACGTCCACGGGCGGGTGGATCGGCTGCGCGGGGCGGAGTTCACGTTCGAGATGGTGACGGTGACCGGCACCGAGAACGTGCTGATGGCGGCGGTGCTGGCCGAGGGGACGACGGTGCTGCACAACGCGGCGCAGGAGCCGGAGGTGGTGGAATTGGCGGGCTTCCTCGGCGGGCTGGGGGCGCGGATCGAGGGCGCGGGGACGCCCACGATCACCGTCCACGGAACGCCCTCGCTGCGGGCCGCTGAGACCCCGTGGCGCATCCTGCCCGACCGGATCGAGGCGGGGACCTACCTCGTCGCGGGCGCGATCACCGGCGGCGACGTCACCATCCGGGGGGCGCGGGCGGCGGACATCCGGCCCACGCTCGACGTGCTGAGCCGGATGGGCTGCGCGATCACTGAGGGCGCCGGGGACGATCCTGCGGGCGATCCCGGCAGCATCCGGCTCCAGCGCAGCGGGCGCGTCCTGCCGGTGGAGGTCGACACCGAGCCGCACCCCGGCTTCCCCACCGACATGCAGGCGCAGATCATGGCGCTCGCCTGCCTCGCAGACGGGAAGTCGGTCATCCGCGAGAACATCTTTGAGAACCGGTTCATGCACGTCGCGGAGCTGCTGCGCCTCGGGGCGCGCATCGACATCGACGGGAACCGCGCCACCGTCCACGGGCAGGCGGGACTGGTCGGGGCGACGGTGATGGCGACCGATCTGCGGGCGTCGGCGAGCCTGGTGCTGGGCGGGCTGGCGGCGGAGGGCGAGACTGAGATCCTGCGGATCTACCACCTCGATCGCGGCTACGAGCGGCTGGAGGCCAAGCTGGCGGGGCTGGGGGCGGCGGTCCAGCGGGCGGGGGGCGGCGGCTGATCAGGCGGTGTGATAAGCTGCGGGCATGGCTGAATTTCAGAAGGTTCTGCTGCGCCGGATCGATGAGGTGGCGCGCGACACGAACATCTACACGCTGGAGCTGAGCCGGCCGCTCCCCTTCCAGGCGGGACAGTTCGTCAACCTGCGCGTCCCGGGGGCGAAGCCGCGCGGCGAACGCTCCTACAGCATGTGGTCGGCTCCGGCGCTGGCGGCCCCGGCGCTGGCGGCCCCCGCGCTGGAGGCCCCCGCGCCTGCGCCACAGGTGGAGCTCTGCATCAAGCTGTTCGCGGGCGGGGCGGCCTCGGAGTACCTGCGGGAGCGGCGGGCGGGCGAGGAGCTGGAGATCCGGGGGCCGTTCGGGGTATTCACCCTGCATAAGCCTGCGGGGGCGCCTGCGGGGGCGCCTGCGGGGGCGCCTGCGGGGGCGCTTGCGGAGCCGGTGACCTTCGTGGCGACCTCGACGGGGCTGGCGCCGTTCCGGTCGATGCTGGAGGTGTGCCGGGAGCAGGGGGATCGGCGGCGGTTCCGGCTGCTGTTCGGGGTGCGGGCGGAGGAGGACGTGTTTGGGCTGGAAGATCTGGAGCGGTTCCGGCGGGATCTGGACTTCGACTACCACCTCTGCCTGTCGCAGCCCGGGGAGGGCTGGGAGGCGGGCCGGGTCTGCGGGAAGGACGTCCGGGGGCGGGTGACGGCCATGCTGGAGGCGCAGACGGCGGGGCAGGCGCCGGGCCAGCCGCCGGAGGGACACTGGTACCTGTGCGGGAACGGGGACATGATCGAGGCGGTGCGCGGGGCGCTGAAGGGGCTGGGGCTGGATCGGAAGCGCATCCATGTGGAGAAGTACTGGTAGACCGGATAGGGGGCCGGGACAGGGGAGGAGGGTGGCGTTCCCGCGTCATATCGTGGAGGAGGTCCGCGCCCGGACGGACATCGCGGAGGTGGTGGGCCGGGTCGTGACGTTGAAGCGGTCAGGCCGGAACCTCACCGGGCTGTGTCCGTTCCACAATGAGCGCACGCCCTCATTCAACGTCATCCCGGAGAAGGGGATCTACCACTGCTTCGGCTGCGGGGCGGGCGGCGACGTGATCCGCTTCGTTCAGCAGGCGCAGGGCGTGGACTTCATGACGGCGGTGAAGGATCTCGCGCAGGCGGCGGGGATCACGATCCAGGATCGTCCGATGACGCGGGAGGAGCGCCAGAAGGTCGAGGCGAAGGCGGATCTGTACGACGCGGTGGAGGTGGCGGCGCGGTTCATGGAGGAGACGCTGCTGCTGAAGCCGGAGGGGGAGCCGGGGCGCGACTACCTCCAGACGCGCGGGCTGTCCTCTGAGACCGCGCGGCGTTACCGGATCGGCTACGCGCCGGAGGGCTGGGATCGGCTGGCGACGCACCTCCAGCGGCAGCGCATCCCGATGGAATTGGCGGCGCGGGCCGGGCTCGTCAAGCGCTCCGAGCGCACCGGGGGCTGGTACGACACCTTCCGGGGGCGGATCTGCTTCCCGATCCTCGACGAGCGCGGGCGCCCGGTGGCCTTCGGCGGGCGCATCCTGCCGGCGCTGGAGCAGCAGACTGAGGGGCCGGCGCCGAAGTACCTGAACTCGCCCGAATCGGAGATCTACGAAAAGTCGAAAACACTCTATGGATTGTGGTACGCCCGGATGGCGATCCAGCGGAAGGAGCGGGTGCTGCTGGTGGAGGGCTACTTCGACGCGGTGGCGCTGTGGCAGGCCGGGGTGGAGGAGGTCGTCGCCACCTGCGGCACGGCGCTGACGGCGGCGCATGCGGAGCGGCTGCGGCGGCTCACGAAGCGGGCCATCGCCCTGTTCGACGCGGACGAGGCCGGGATGCGGGCGGCGGTGAAGTCGATGGATCTGTTCCTCGACGCGGGGCTGGAGGCGCGCCGGCTGCAATTGACCGGGGCGAAGGACCCGGACGAGTACATCCTCCGCTACGGGGCTGAGGCGTTCGAGGAGCAGCTCAACCACACCGAACCGCTGGTGGAGGTGGTCGTCCGCCGGACGCTGGAGCAGGAGGGCGCGGGGCCTGAGGGACAGGCGCGGGCGGTGGAGGCGCTGCTGCCGCTGCTGCGAAAATTGCCTGAGCTGGTGCGGATCGAGATGAGTAACCGGGTTGCAGGCTGGGTGGGGATGCCTGTACCGCAGATGCTTGAAAAAATAGGTCAATCGGTGTCACCGGTCGCCGCTGCCCCCGCCCCGACCAGATGGATGCCGAACAAGGATCTGACGCATCTGCTCTGGCTTATCATCCATCATCCGCACCTCACAGGCGCGGCGGTGATGCAGGCGGACCCGGCCTGGATCACCGATCAGCAGGACGTGTTGGAGGCAATTGCCGCCCTGTGCGCCGGACGCGCGCTACCGGACGTCCTCGCTGAGATCCGCAATGAGGAGGTGCAGCGGATCATGCTGAAAATCACCTCTCAACCTGAACTATACCTGGAATCACAGGTCTCTGCCGCTGCGAATCAGATCTTGATCCGGATGGAGCTTCCCCACGTGGAGGCGAAAATAACTGCGGTCAACGCCGAAATCAGCGGTTGCGCAAATCGCGGTGATACGTCAAGTTACTCAGACCTTGCCAGAGCGATTTCATCGCTTTATGCGAGGAGGGTCGCTCTCCGGGCGCAGCTCCGCCGCGCCTGATCCTGCTGACCGCATCCTGCTGACCATATAGACAGCTATACAGGCAGTGTGCGCTCTCTGCTGTGCTGCATCTCACCACCCTCTACCGGGACGGAACGGGCCGAATGGAAGGAACGAGGCTGTTCAAGGACAAGGATCTGAAAGAGGTCCAGACGCTGATTGATATCGGCAAGAAGCGGGGCTTCGTGACCCAGGAGGAGGTCAGCAGCCACCTGCCGATGCACCTCATCACCTCGGACGAGATGGAGAACGTCATGATCATGTTCTCAGAGAACGACATCGAGGTCGTCCATCAGGCGCAGAAGATCGCGGATCTGGAGGCGCGCTCCACCCCTGAAGAGTCACGGAAGCTGCTCGATCCGCTCCAGCCGGGGCGCAGCAACGACCCGGTCCGCCTCTATCTGCGGAAGATGGGCGAGGTCCACCTCCTCGACAAGGAGGGCGAGGTGCTGATCGCCCGGAAGATCGAGGAGGGCGAGCTGCTGATGCAGCGGATCACCCTGACGAGCCCGCTGATGCTGGCCTGGGTGGAGCGGCTGGTGGCGGAGGAGGAAGAGAAGCTCAGCAAGCTGCTGAAGGCGGGGAAGAAGGCCCGCCGCATCCGCACGAAGCAGGGCAAGACGCTGGACGTGCTGCTGGCCGAATTGCGCCCGCTGTTCCAGCAGCGCCGCGCCATCTTCCGCGAGGGCCGCGACGAGGACGGCGAGAACGCCTCGCTGCTGCCGATGGATCGGATCAACCCGATCCACGACCAGATCCTCGAATTGATGGAGAGCGTCGAGATCGACCGCAAGGCCACCCAGGACATCCACCGGAAGATCTACGACACCTGGGCCAACGCCTGGCAGTGCGAGCGCGAGATCGACCGCGTCGCCCGCGAGGCCAACCTGCCGGTGCGCGATCTGCGCCGCTGCATCCGCCGCGTGCGCCGCACCCCTGAGCGCGGCGGCAACGAGATCATCGCCCAGACCGGCATCCCCGAGGAACGCTGGGCCGAGTTCGACAGCCGGGTGCGCCGCGAGCTCCGCAAGATCCGCCGCTATGAAGAAGAATTGCACCTCGAACGCGACGAGCTGAAGTTCCTCGCCCGCGAGCTGAAGCGCGGCGAGCACATGGTCGAGCAGGCCCGCTGCGAGCTGATCGAGGCCAACCTGCGCCTCGTCGTCAGCATCGCCAAGAAGTACACCAACCGGGGCCTCCAATTCCTCGATCTGATCCAGGAGGGCAACATCGGGCTGATGAAGGCGGTCGAGAAGTTCGAGTACAAGCGCGGCTTCAAGTTCTCCACCTACGCCACCTGGTGGATCCGGCAGGCCATCACCCGCGCCATCGCCGATCAGGCCCGCACCATCCGCATCCCCGTCCACATGATCGAGACAATCAACAAGCTCATCCGCACGCAGCGCTACCTCGTGCAGGAATTGGGCCGCGAGCCGACGCCCGAAGAAGTGGCGGTCAAGATGGAGATGCAGGTCGACAAGGTGCTGCGGATCATGAAGATCGCCAAGGAGCCGATCTCCCTTGAGACCCCCATCGGCGAAGAAGAGG
>JBEIQZ010000257.1:0-8300 GCA_040376255.1 Alphaproteobacteria bacterium | reverse complement strand
TTGAGGGCGCGTTGCGCGACGGCACGTTGCGGGGGGTGGTCAGCACCAGCGCGCTGGAGCTCGGCCTGGACATCGGCGAGTTGGACGCGGTAGTGCTGGCGGGGCTGCCGCCCTCGATGAAGTCGTTCTGGCAGCGTGCCGGGCTCGACCGATCCGGCGTCGCGCCCGGCGGTGATCTCCAGCACCTCCTCCCCGGCTGCCGATCAGCGGTGGTCTACGGATCGGGGCGGCGGCTCTGGGCGGCGCTCCTCGACGACCTGCGCGCCCGCCCGGCGCACCTGACGGAAGAGGCCCACCCGCTCGACGCCTTCGTGCGGCGGCTGGTGCAGGCCGCTGATCCGTCGCCCCCGCCCTCGCGCCGCTGGATCCTCTGCGGCGCGGCGGGCGATCCGCAGGAGCAGGCGCTGATCGACTTCCGCATGCTCGCCCACGCGGCGGGGCTGGGCTGGCGGAGCAGGCTCGGGCTGCTGCTCCACCCGGAGGCGGGGCCGTGGCTCGGGCTGCGGGCGGCCTGCCTGACGACCGAGGAATTGCCGGTGACCGGGCCGCTGGCAGGGGAGGGGCCCTGCGGGGGCTGCCCCGCGCCCTGCGCCACGGCATGTCCGGCGGCGGCGATCCACCCGGCAGAGGGCTGGCAGGTCGGCCCGTGCGCCCGGCACCAGAGGCAGTCCTCCTCCTGCGAGGCGGGCTGCCTGTCGCGGTCGGCCTGCCCCGCCGGGACAGCGCACCGCTACGACCCGCTCCAATTGCGCTACCACTCCCACCGGCCCTCTGGGCGCGCCGCGCTCGCCGCGCACCTCGGCGTCGCGGACGGGCGGGAGGGCATCGGGCCGCGCTGGGAGGTGTGGGCGTGAGGCAGGAGGGTCAAGAGGGGCGACAAGAGGATCGCGGGGAACATACGGGCGCAGGCCGCTGGTGGGAGGAGCACATCCAGGCGCGCATCGCTGAGGATCGGCGCGTGATCGCGCGGCAGGAGGTGCGGGCGCACGTGCTGGCCGGGATCTGCGGATCGGCGGTGCTTGGCGGGTCGGCGCTGCTGGAGCGGGGTTTTTTCTCAGGGATCGGTTGGCTGCCGGGGGCGGCGCTCCTGGGCGGGGTGTCGGGGCTGATCGGGGCGACCTGCGCCTTCGCGCTGCTGCTCTGGCCGCTGGAGGGCAGCCGGTTCCTGGCCGGGAGCGTGGAGTCAAGGATCTACCGGGGGCTGCTCAGCGGGCGGGGCGGGGCATGGGTGCCGACCCGCTGCACACACGCCCTGGCGCCCGATCTGGCCGGACGGCTGGAGGCGGTGCGGCGGCGCGAGGAATTGCCGCCGTCGCAGATCGCCCGGAGCGCGGAGGCCCGCCGGATGGCGGCGGCGTGGCTCTCAGAGCGCCTCCACACCGACGTCGGCTGGTGGCTGGACGGGGAGCAGACGCTCCGCGCTGATATCCGGTTCCACCTCGCGATGATGTGCTGGGCAGCGGATCAGCAGGCGCAGGCGAAGGCCATGCTGCTCCAGACGGGGATGCGGCTCGGCGCCATCTCGGCGGGGTTCCTGCTGCTCGCGGGCGCGCTGTCGATGCTCGGGGGCTGGGGCTGGCTGCTCGCGGCGGCGCTGGGGGCGTGGGGGCTCGCCCGGTGGCTGGAGATCGATCTGAAGCTTTGATATATATCAGGCAGATGTATCTGATTGATGTATCTGGATGATACATCTGGGCGATGTATCATCCAGATACATTGCTCTGAGCGTCACCCGACCTGGTAGATCCCGATCTTGAGCCCGCCGTTCGGGATGACCCGGAGGCAGCGCGCCTGCGGGTGGACGCGCGCCGCAAGCTCCCGGCCCGGACACAAAAACAGCGCCCGCCAGCCCGGGTTCCTCCGGAGCAGCGCGCCGAGGCTCCGGTAGGCGCGCTCTTCTTCGCCCATCCGCTGCCCGTAGGGCGGGTTGGTGATGATCCAGCCGACCGGCCCCGGCAATTCGACCTCCGCGACATCGGACTGCACCCAGCGCAGCGCGACCCCGGCGCGGGCGCTGTTGTCGTGGGCGGCGGCGAGCGCCTTCGGATCGCGGTCGGAGCCGGTGATGACGGGCAGCGGGTACGCGGGCGGCGGGGGGAGCCGCCAGGAGGCCGACCGGAGCAGCGGCCACTCAGAGCAGGAGAAGTCGCTCCGGGTGAACGGGGAGCGGCGCAGGGCGATCAGGGCGGCCTCGATGGGGACGGTGCCGGAGCCGCAGAAGGGATCGAACAGCGGCTCCTGCCCGCTCCACCCGGCGATGGTGATCATGGCGGCGGCGAGGTTCTCGCGCAGCGGCGCCTCGCCCACCGACGCGCGCCAGCCGCGCCGGTGCAGCATCTCGCCCGCCGCGTCGATGGAGAGGGTGAGCTGATCCCCGGAGAGCCGCGCGTGGACGCGCTGGCACAATTCGGGGCGGCGCTCGCGGTCGGGGATGAATGGGCGCTTGATCGCCTCCTTCAGCGAGTGCTCGACCTTGCGCTTCAGGATGTCCTTGAAGCGCACGCGCGAGTTGTCGACGCTGGTCTGCACCTCGATCTCGGTGAACGGGTGAAGGAATTGCGTCCAGTCGATGCGGCGGATACAGGGATCGACCTGATCGTAGGCGTGGACGGGCCACGTCCCCAATTCCAGCAGCAGCCGGTTCGGCAGGCGCAGCATCGGAAGCCGCGCCGGGAGCGCATGGACAGACATCTGGAACGTGACGCCGCCAGGGACGGCGGTGGGTTCGAGGCCGGAGGCGCGGAATTCCGCCTCCGCCAGATCTTCGAGGCCGGGGGCGGCGACGGCGAACCACCGGTCAGACAGGGGAGCGGGGGGCTTTACAACCTTCGGGGCTGGGGTCTGCAGTCCCGGGTGGGACATGGATTTTCTGGCGGGCTTCCGGGAATGCGCGGCGGGACGGATCGGTTTCTTCTGCATGTACTCAGTCTATTGTTCAGTCATCAGGGGTTCAGTCGTTCAAAAAGCCGGTCATCTCAAAGTTGCCCTCGCAGGGGAACGCGGAGACATCGACGTTGGAGCAGGGGCCTTCGACGCTGTAGACGGCGGTCTCGAACAGCCGGAAGCTCTCAGGATCGAGGAAGGTGCCTTCGTCGGTGTACTCCATGATCAGGTCACATCGGCTGTCGACCTCGGTGAGCGTCTCGACGGTGCCGCTGAAGCGGTAGTCCCCTTCATACAGATAGTCGATGGCAAAACCGCCGCTCTCCATGTGCAGGATCGTGGAGGTGGTCCAGTCCATGAAGACGTCGCTCGTCTCGCCCACCCCGAAGTCCCGATCCTGGAGTCCGCAGGTGTTCTGCTGGGACTCCAGCAGCAGCAGATAAGAACCTTCTGTCAGGGGGAGCCGGTTGCAGGCCAGCAGCAGCATCAGCATCTCTGTTCCTCAACGGGTTTGCTCTGGGCAGAATATCCGCACTTGCGCTATGCTGCCCTCATGCTCTTGAGCTTTCTGCTGCTGAACCCTGCCGAGGCCTGCGACCCCGGTGTGATGTCCACCATCCCGCTGACCGATCCGCCCCCCGGCCAGGACGTCCATGTCCTCACCGGCAAGGCGACGGTGACCCCGCCCGCCGCCGGGGGGGCGGCGGTGACGATGGCCGGGGCGCGGGTGGTGTTCAACAGCACCCACCCGGTGTCCTGGTGGCGGAAGGTGCTGACCATCCCGGAGAACCAGGAGGAGTGGCACCCGGCGGACATGGGGACGCTGCGGGTCGAGCGGCTCGATCCGAAGCACATCTTCCAGCAGTCCCACATCCGGGCGCTGGGCGGCGCGGTGAACATCCGGCGGCAGAGCGTGATCGAGATCAACTGGCTCTCCCTCTCCGATCAGAAGCTCCAGAACTGCTGGGTGGCCGCCGATCCTGCGCCGTACATGCCGGTCATCAGCAAGTGGGTAAACGACGCCACCTGGCTCCGCATCGGATACGGCGGCTGGCAGGCCGATCCCACCCCGACCGGCGGCGCGCGGATCTCCTATCAGTTCTGGGTGGAGGCTGAGATCCTGCCCGCCGGGATGGTGGCGTGGGCGATGTCCCGCACGCTGCCCGACATGGTGCGGATCTTCGACGCCCGCGTAGAGGCGGTCAACGGCGGCGCGAGCGTCAACCCCGGCTGATCCCGCGCCGGGCGGGGTCAAGCCTCCAGCGGGATCAGCGCGTTCAGATCCTCGACCTGCCCCGCCGCGAAGTGCCGGAGCGCCCGGTTCACCAGCCGTCCTTCCAGGTAGGAGCAGGCTGCGCGCAGCGCCTCAGAGCGGATCAGCGCGGGACGCGCCCCCCGGCCCACCTCAAACAGATACGGCAGGAGGCAGCTCCCCAGGGTGCGCGACGCGGTGCGGGCGACCTCGGAGGGGAGGTTGGGGATGCAGATGTGCCGGATGCCCTCGGCCTCGTAGACCGGCGCCTCCGGGGTGGTGGGGCGGCTGGTCTCTGAGCAGCCACCCTCATCGATGCTCATGTCGATGAACAGCGATCCCTCCTTCATCAGCCGGATGTGGGAGCGGCGGAGCACCTTCGGCGTAGGCTGATCCTTGATGGCGACCGCCCCGATCACCACGTCGGCCTGCTCCATGTAGCGGCTCAGGTGGTACTCAGAGGCGATGGCGGTGATGGCGACCTTGCCGATCCCCCGGTCGAGCCGGGCCAGCCGGCGCGGATCGCGATCCAGCACCACCACCTGCGCGCCGAGCGCCGCCGCCTCCGCCGCCGCCGCCTCGCCCGCCCGCCCGCCGCCGATGATCAGCACCATCGCCGGCGGCACCCCGGTCGCCCCGCCGAGCAGGATGCCCGGCCCCTGCCCCGGGACGGTGAGGTGCCACGCGGCCATCGCCACCGCCACGCGCCCGCCGAGCGCGGAGAGGGGTTCGAGGATGGGGTACTCGTCCGGCCCCTCCCGTACGCCCTCCAGGGAGATCGTGGTGATCCGCTGCTGCTGGAGGCGCCGGTGCAGCGCCTCAGGGGCGGAGGCGAGGTGGAGGAAGCCGATGAGCGTCTGTCCCGGCTGGAGCAGATCCAGCTCTGCGCCGCCGGGCGCATGCACCTTGACGAGCACCTCGGCGCGCGCAGCGACCTCCTGAGCGGAGAAGGCGATCTGAGCGCCTGCAGCCAGATATTCGGTGTCGGAGAAGCCGGAGCCGATCCCGGCCCCGGTCTCGACGAGGACGCTGTGGTCGGCGGCGACAAGCGCCCGCACGCCCTCCGGGGTGAGCGGGACGCGCCGCTCCTGGGGGGTGGTTTCGCGGATGATGCCGAAGTCCATGTCAGGGTATAACAAGCCTGAGCAGCCAATGTGTGATAGCGTGCCTGCGGATGTCCGGTTCGCGCACCCACTACTGCAGCCGCTGTCTGACCACCTTCCTCACCGATGTGGACAGCTGCCCGAACCTCTCCTGCAGATCCGTCCGTCCCCACAACGGCTGGGGCGAGCTGCTGGAGGCGGGCGACATCATCGACCGCAATTACCGCATCCTCGACCGGCTCGCTATCGGCGGCGCCGGGGTCACCTACCTCGGCCGGGAGCTGGATCCACAGGAGGTCGAGATCGGGCCGCGCCTCGCGATCAAGCTGCTGTACCAGCAGCGCGATCAGGGGCCGTACCTGCGGCGGCTCGCGACTGAGGCTCAGATCATCCAGGGGTTGAACCACCCCAACATCGTCGAGTACCAGGGCTTCGTCCACCGCGCCAACCACTCGCCCTACCTCATCACACGCTATGAGGCGGGCGGCAGCCTGCTCGATCACATCCACCGGGTCGGGGTGCTTAACGTGCCGGTGACCGCCGCCATCGGGGTGCAGGTGTGCGGGGCGCTGGCGATGGCGCATGCGCAGGGCGTGATCCACCGCGACCTGAAGCCGGAGAACGTGCTGCTGGAGCGGCAGGTGCTGGTGGAGGTAGTGCCGTGCCTGCGGCTGGCGGACTTCGGCATCGCCAAGGTGTTCGGCGGGGTGGGCGAGCGGCTCACGCGGGTCGGGGCGTTCGTCGGGACGCCGCAGTTCGCCGCGCCTGAGCAGTTCGACGGCCTGCCGCCTGAGCCCGCCACCGACGTCTACGCCGCCGGGGCGATGCTGTTCTACTGCCTGATGGGGCGCCCGGTCGCGGGTCACATGGACGCGCTCGACCCCGATCAGCAGCTCCCTCACCTGCTCTCTCACCTGCCGCCGCGCCTCGAACGCCCCGATCTGCCACACGATCTCGTCGAGAAGATGGAGTACATCCTGGGCCGCGCGATGGCCCCGCAGGCGCACGACCGCTGCCCGATGGAGGAATTCGCGCGGCTGCTCGGCGGCCTCTCGGCGGGCGCCCCCGATCCGGCGGCGGCGGGCCGCCAGGACATTGTCTCTGCCCCGCCGCTCCCCAACATCGGCGGGCGCACGGCCAACCCCGATGCGAAGCGCACCACCGACAAGCGGCCCGATCTCAAGAAGCCCGATCTCAAGAAGCCCGATCCGGTGAAGCCCCCTGAGCTGCCTGCCCCGCCCCGCCCGGACGCCCGCCGCACCTCCTCCGGGGACGGGGCGGTGAAGACCGGTCAGGCCTCCTCCGGGCTGGGCTGCGGGCTCGTCGTCGTGGGGGTGGGCGGGCTGCTGGCGGTGGCGCTCACGGCGATGTTCGGCGTCTGGTGGTCGCAGCAGGAGGGCGGGGGCGACGCCATCGTCCTCTCCAGCAAGGACACCGATCCGGAGCGGCTGGCGGAGTGGAACCTGGTGGCCGGGGCGCTCGGTCAGAGCGGGCGGACGGCGGCGCGCCAGTGCCGGGCGCCGCTGTTCATCTCGATGGACGCCACGGTGGACGAGGCCGGGAAGGTCACGGCGCTGACCCTCCCGAACTATGATCACACCCCGACCCGGCTCTGCATGCTGGAGCAGGTGCAGAAGCAGGCCGTCCCGCGCAAGATGAAGGGGACGGTGCGGGTGGCGCTGACGCTGACGGGCAAGCAGTAGCCGCTCAGGTCGGTCGGCACGCCCCCGGCGCTCCCCTGTGCTGCGCCGCGTTCCACGCCCCGAGCGCGTCGTCGATCCACGGGATGTCCGGCGGCGCCGCCACCGGGAGCGCCGCGTCCACGCTCCAGGTGTAGGTGGCCGCATAGGGGCGGTGCCAGCCGTCGCGGGCCAGGGCTGCGAACAGGCGCTCGTCGATGATGCCGAGGAAGCGGATCGGGCGCGCTGATTCGGGGTAGGCGACCTGCACGGTGGCGCGGTAGTCGATGCGGAGCGCCGGGGCTTCGCCGCTCACGGCTCCGCGCAGGATCAGCGGATCGAGGGCGGCGTAGAGGCGCAGCTCGCTGCTGTCCGCGCCCCAGACGCACCGGCGCTCCGGGAGCGGCACGGGGCGACCAGCCTTGATCGCGCGCTGGATGTCGGCCTCCACAGCGGCCCGGACAGCGGCAGATCGCATCGGGAAGTCATAGGCGACCGTGCGTGCGGCCCGCTGATCTTCACCTGTCTGATCTGGGAGCAGCGACGGCGGCGCCGCCAGCAGCGCCGTCTCCAGCGCCGCCTCGGGGAAGCCGCAGAGCAGCCCTGCGAGCGCCATAAGCAGGTTGATCCACCAGATCGCCGCCTGCTCATGCAACCCCCACGATCCGGCGCGGGCCGCTGCGACGAGATCGTCCTGGACCCGGAGCCAGTCGGGGATCGCGGCGAGGACGCCGATGGCCGCGAGCGGCGGCGTGGCGAGCGCCCCGATGCGCGGCCACTCGCGGGCGCAGGCGGCGATCAGCGCGGTAAGGATCGCGCCGAAGGCGGCGGTCGGCCACATCTGGAGCGCGAGGCAGCAGAGCGTGCAGGCGGCGGCCAGCAGCGCGCCGAGCGCGGCGAGCGGGCGGGAGATCCAGCGGCGCTCCGGCGGGAGGTTCAGCGTGGCGGGTCGGGAGGCGGGGGGAGGGGGCATCGCGGCGCGAGCGTCGCACATTCCTGTCTGAGATACCAGCCCCGTCGCGAGCGGGATAACCGGAGGGCGGGCACGGCAGGGATCATCGGCTGGCCTGGAGAGAGGACAGGATGGGTTTCTGGGACTGGTTCCGCCCGCGCTGGCGTCACAGCGAGGTGGCGGTGCGACGCGAGGCGATCCGCAACCTCCGGGCCGATCAGCTCGCCGAGCTGGCGGCGGTGGCGCGGCAGGACAGCGAGCCGGAATTGCGGCGGCTGGCGCTGGAGCGCAGCACGGACGTCGCGCTGCTCCAGGAGCGCATGGAGCAGGAGGAGGACGCGCAGACCCGCGCCCTCGCCCGCGCCCGGCTGGTGGAGCTCGGCGTGCTGGCCCCGCCCGCGCCCGCCCCCGCGCCGGCCCCGGCGCCCGCC
>JBEIQZ010000304.1:0-7467 GCA_040376255.1 Alphaproteobacteria bacterium | reverse complement strand
TAAACGAAAAGAGCCGGCCCAAGGGCCGACTCTTTTCTTACTTGGTGGCGGGGGCAGGATTTGAACCTGCGACCTTCGGGTTATGAGCCCGACGAGCTACCGGACTGCTCCACCCCGCGATTGGTGACTGCTATTAACCGATCACGTTGCTCCGTCAAGCGGCCCGCCTGTCTTTCAGGCTATATTTTCCGGGCCTCAGGAGCCCGGTGCATGCTTTCCCTGTTCATCGCACAGGTTGTTCTTGAAGATCCGGTGATCCACCACCGGTTGCCGGACGGGCGCAGCCTGCGCCGGGGCAGCATCGTCCGCCCGACCGGCGAAGCCTGCGCGCTGGAGAGCGCCGCCGCTGATGCCGCCGCTGATACTGCCGCTGGCGACACGGCAGGTCACCTGGCCGCGCTGCTGCTGCTCCACCCGCTCTACGCCGCGCCGGGCCCTGAGCCTGCGCCCGGGGAGCTGCTCTGCCTGCCCGATCACCTGCTGGCCGCGCCGCTGGAGGCGCTCGGGCCGGACGGACACAGCGGCCCGCTCCGGCTGGACGCGCTCGGGCTGCCCCGGATCGGCGGCAGGCCGGTCGGCTGGGATCAGGTGCGCCCGATGGAGCCGCCGGAGGCCGGGGCGCTCAGCGCGCTCCGCGCGGGGTGGGCGCGCTCCCTGCCGGATCTCCCGCCCCTCCCGCCGGACATGCTGCGTTCGACCGTCGCGGGCTACGTCGCCCTCCCCCTCCAGCCCCGGACGCCCGGGCGGCTGCGCCGCGACGCGATCCGCGAGTCCCTGCTGACACCCGCGCAATTGGAGCGGCAGATCAGCCATGACGGCCCGCTCATAGACGGCGTCCCGGTCTATGTCCACTTCACCGGCGCCGATCTGCCGGACTCCGATCTCTGGGGGCCGCCGGGCTTCATACTCCGGCTGAGCGGGCTGCTCTACGGCTGGAACCGCTCCTGCCGCGCCGATCTGCGCCCCGGCGATCCGGCGCGCTGCACGGTGGCGGTGGGCGATCTGGCCTGGTACACCCCCCTGCTCCCCGATCCGCTCGGCCACAAGGATCACGCGGAGGGCGGCTGCGCGGATCTGCGGCTGTTCCGCGCCGACGGATCGGCCTACGAGGCGTGGTGGAACCGCCCGGACGATCGCCCGGCCTTCGCTGCGGACGGTATCCCCTATGACCGATCCCTTACCCTCCAATTCCTCCGCTTCGCCCGCGAGCATGGCGCCGATCCCGTCTTCTTCAACGATCCCGCCGCGCATATCCGCGTCGGCGGCGCCCTCCTCGCCCGCCCGCTCGCCGGGCACGACGACCATGCGCACCTCTGCCTCCGTGATTAACAGAGAACCCTCTTGAGGGAAAGATGCCTTCCTCCCATGACCCCCTCCCCCGCGATCTCCCCCATGACCTGTTGGGCGCCATCGATGACCTGCGCCGCACCCGCAACGCCGTCATCCTCGCCCACTACTACCAGGAGCCGGACATCCAGGACATCGCCGACCACATCGGCGACTCCCTCCAGCTCGCCCGCGCCGCCCAGGAGACGAAGGCCGACGTCATCCTGTTCTGCGGCGTCCACTTCATGGCCGAGACCGCGAAGATCCTCAACCCCGACCGCATCGTGCTGCTCCCCGACATGAAGGCGGGCTGCTCGCTGGCCGACGCCTGCCCGCCGCCGCTGCTCGCCCGCATGAAGCAGAAGCACCCCGACGCGAAGGTCGTCAGTTACATCAACTGCTCCGCCGGGGTCAAGGCGCTCTCCGACATCATCTGCACCTCCTCCAACGCCGAGCGCGTCATCCGCTCCTTCCCCGCCGATCAGCCCATCATCTTCGCCCCCGACAAGAACCTCGGCGCCTGGCTCCAGAAGCGCACCGGGCGCGACATGATCCTCTGGCCGGGGAGCTGCATCGTCCATGAGACGTTCAACGAGCGCAAGCTGATCGAGCTGGTCAGCCAGAACCCCGGCGCCCGCGTCATCGCCCACCCCGAGTGCGAGCCCTCGCTGCTGGAGCAGGCGCACTTCGTCGGCTCCACCGCCGCGCTGCTCAACTACGTCGTAAAGACCGACGCCCCCGCCTTCATCGTCGCCACTGAGGCCGGGATCCTCCACCAGATGAAGAAGAGCGCCCCGGGGAAGAACCTCATCCCGCTCCCCGGCATGGACGAGAACTGCGCCTGCAACGAGTGCCCGCACATGAAGCGCAACACCCTGGAGAAGGTCTACCTCGCCCTGCGCGATCTCCAGCCCCGCATCGAGATGGAGGAGCCGCTGCGCCTCGCCGCGCTGCGCCCGATGGAGCGGATGCTGGCGCTCGGTTAGGCCGGTTATGCATGCGCATGGCCCCCGCGCTGCTGCTGCTGCTCTCCTGCCGGGATCTCGCGATCCCCGGCGGCTACAGCCTGCTCTCCGCCTCCCCCGCCCTGATCGACTTCGGCGCGGTGCGCCTCGGCGACGCCGCTGAGCGGGAGCTGACCGTCCAGAACGACGGCACGGAGGCGGTCACCCTCCTCGCCGCCCCGCTCCCCGGCCTCTCCCTCGCGGGCGGCGCGATCACCGCCGCCCCCGGCGCCACCACCGCCCTGCTCCGCTACCGGCCCCCTGGCTACGCCCCGCTCGACACCCCGCTGCTGCTGCTCGGCCCTGCGGCGGCGGACGCGCCGGAGGCAGCCCGGCTGGAGATCGCCCTCGCCGCCACCACCGAGCCCGACGCGGACGCAGACGGCGCGGACGCAGCGGGCGCGGGCGGCGGCGACTGCGATGACGGGGACAGCAGCGTCCGCCCCGGCGCGACGGAGGTCTGCGGCGACGGCGCCGATCAGGACTGCGACGGCGCCGACCTCCGCGACTGCGACGCGGACGGGAGCCTGCCCCCCGCCGACTGCGACGACGCCGATCCCGGCGTCCGCCCCGGCCTCGCGGACGGGCTGGACGGGACAGGCGCGACCGACGCCGACGGTCTCGATAACGACTGCGACGGGCGCACCGACGAAGAAGCCGTCGCGCCCGGGATGATCCTCCTCACCGAGATCCAGCCCGCCGCCCCCTCCGTCATCGAGATCTGCTCCCGCCACGGCGCCGATCTGCAGCTCCAGGGCTTCGACCTCCGCAGCGGCGCAGGCCGCGCCCTCCTGCCCGCCCTCACCCTCCCCGCCGGCGGCGGCGCCGCGATCTGCGAGGCCGACCTGCCGGGTTGTGCTGTCCGGCTCGATCTGCCGGAGCTGGCGCGGACGGATCGGCTGATCCTCTCCGGAGACGCGCCCGCCGATCAGGTCGGCTGGGATGAAACATTTGTCGAACCAGGCTTCACCGGCTGGTCGCTCAGCTCAGCGGCGTTCGCGGAGGGGACAAACGACCGCGCCGCTCAGTGGTGCGCGGTCGCCGGGACGCCGGGGGCGCCAAACGGGCCGTGCTGATCAGGAGCCGTTACGAATTTGACCATTTTTAGAAATAACAGTGAATTTTCCATAAAAATCATACAAAATATTTGTCAATATTCCAGACATTATATCCGCCCTAACAGTGAGAGGCATACCTGCAAAACGCATAAGAATGATTCCAATATGGTTTTGATGATCACGGTAGACCATATCTCCAAAATCTTTATCGTCTGTCAAAATAATTCGATTCTCTTCCACTGAAATCCGTAACACTTCCATATCACTGACAGATGGAGCTATATCTTTTATATAAATCACATCTACATTATTTCTTTTCAAGCTATCCACCAATATCTGACTCACATTTTCATCAGCCAAAAACTTCCCCATGCTTTACCTCTATGCAATCCATTTGTGATTTATGCAGCTACACGACGATCACGAACAGACTCTACCGCAAAGGCAATCGCAGCCCGCACATCTTCTTCCACAAGTCCCGGATGTGCTTCCAGCAATTCCTGCACTGACAACCCCTCCGAGAGCTCTTCAAGGAGGTGTTCTACTGTGATCCGTGTACCCCGGACGACAGGCTTGCCCATCATCACACCAGGAATCAGCACAATGCGATTTAAGTTTGCCATCTCATCAGTCTATCACATCCTGTCCCAGATGGCCAGCCAGGTGCCGGAGCGCCCTGCACCCGTTCTGCACGCGCCGCCTCCCGCCTCTGCACCCTGCCTGCACCGCTCTGCTTCTACCCCTGGGCTATCCTGATCGCGTAAAGGAGCCATCATGGATGCCGCGATATTATCAGATGAACCTGGAATCCCGCAGGGTGTGACGCCCCTGCTCTCGCCGGTGACCCTCCCGATTGTTTCGCTTCCCCCGCCCGCCCTGCGCTGGGTGGAGGCGCTCGGCGGGATCGGCGGGCTGATCGGGCTGGGGCTGGTGGCGCTGCTGCCGGTGGGGGCGGCGCCGATCCGGGTGACGCTCGCGGAGGCGGCGGGCCTCGCGGCGCTCCCGGTGGCGGGCGGGCTGGTGATGAGCGCGTTCACGCTGATCGTGATGAGCCAGGCTCAGGAGCGCCCGGAGCTCGCAGGCTGGAAGGATCAGCAGAGCCTCTACGTCTCCGGGGCCGTGCTGGACGCGCTCGCAGGCGCGGGGCGGATGGGGCTGGCGATCCTGCCGGTGATCCTGCTGTTCGCGACGACCGCTGAGGCGCTGCTGTACCGGGGCATCCTGGCGGCGGGGATCGCGGGCGTGGGGGGGCTGGCGGTGGCCGGGGTGGCGGCGCGGCTCCACCCGCTGCTCGGGCGGCGCGGCGCGCTGATGCTGACCCTGTGGGCGGGGATGGGGCTCGCGCTCATCCTGACGCTGCTCGGCAAGAGCCTGCTGCTCCAGGGGGTGTCATGAACACGCCCGCGCTCCTCTCGGCCCTGATCAGCGATCCGGCCCGCATCGTCGAGGGCGGGGACATCGCCCGGGACGCCCCCCGGCTGCTCGGGATGGGCGCGCTGGCCGCTGCAGCGGTCGGGGCGGCGGGCGGGAGCCAGCACGAGGGGATCCTCTGGCTCTATACCGCCATCAAGATGCCGGTGATCTTCCTGCTGCCGCCGCTCCTGCTGGTCCCGGCGCTCACGGAGGCGGCGGCGCTGCTCCACCACCCGATGGAGCGGCGCCGGGTGGTGCTGGCGGCGCTCTGCACCTCAGCCCGCGCGGCGGTCTTCGGCGCGGCGATGGCCCCGCTGCTGTGGCTGCTGGCGGACTGGGACGGGCGCTACCGGGTCGGGGTGCTGCTGCTGCTGGCGGTGCTGGGGGCGGCGGGGCTGACCGGGCTGCAGGTGCTCGCGGCGCTGACGCGCGGGATGCTGCCGGTGTTCCGGGGGCTGTGGCTGCTGATGGCCACGCTGCTGTTCGGGCTGCTGGCCGGGCAGACGGGCTGGCACCTGCGCCCGTTCGTGCTGCGGCCGGAATTGCCGGTGGTGTTCCTCGACCAGACGCGGGGCGACATCCTCACCACGCTCAGGATGCGGCTCCAGGGCCCCCCCCGCGCCCTCCAGCAGCGCGCCCGCTACGGCACGCCGGAGGAGCAGCAGGCCGTACAGGAGCAGCTCCGCTCCCTCGGCTACATGGACACCACGGTGGAGGCGCATTGACGCCCGCCCCGGCCCTCTCTGTCGGGTTGCCCGCTCCCTGGCTGCTCGCGCTCGGCGGCTGGCTGCTGGCCGGGGCGATGGTCGCCATGATGCTGCGGCGCGGCGGGGAGGCGCCGCAGACCTGGATCGCGGCGATCCCGGCGTGGCCGCTGTTCCTGTCTCTGCTGCCGCTGCTCCAGCGCGCCGGATCGCAGGAGGGGCCGTTCCACCCGCGCATCCTCCCGGCGCTGCGCGGGCTGCAGGCGGCGATGCGGGAGGCCGGGATCTCCGATCTGGAGGGGTCAGAGCCGCAGGAGATCCAGGCGCTGCGCCAGGCGCTCTGCCGCGCCGATCAGCGGATCGGACGGATGGGCCGCCTGCTCGCCGAGGAGCGCGAGATGAACCCCGCCGCGCCGCTCAGCGCGCTCGAACAGGCCATCGCCCGGGCGGGCGCAGAGCTGGAGCAGACGCTCAGCGAGATGTCCCGGCTCCGCGTCCAGCTCCGGCTGATGCCCGCGCTCACGCCGGACAGCGACAGCCCGATCCTCCCGGCGCTCCAGGGGCTCACCCTCCGGTTACAGGCGATGGAGGAGGTCAGGTGACAGATCGCACAGCAGAGAGACAGGAGATCCTGGTGGTGGACGACGATCCCCGCCTCAGGGAGATGCTCAGGTTCAGCCTGGAGCGGGCCGGGTTCTCTGTGCGCGAGGCAGGCGACGGGCTGGAGGCCATCGCAGCGGTCAACCGGGCGGCGCCCGATCTGCTGGTGCTGGACGTCGTGATGCCGGAGCTGGACGGGTTCTCTGCCTGGCGGCACCTCCAGCCGCGCCGCATCCCCGCCATCTTCCTCTCCACCCGCGCCGACGCCATCGACCGCATCACCGGGCTGGAGCTGGGCGCCGACGACTACCTCGCCAAGCCCTTCCTGCCCGCCGAGCTGATCGCCCGCATCCGGGCCGTCCTGCGCCGCGCGAACCAGACAAACAACCATCCGGACGGAGCGCGACCGCAGGACAGGACGCAGACCAGACCGCTGCTGGAGAGCGGCGGCGTCCGCATGGATCCCGGCGCGCACCGGGTCTGGTCGAACGGCCAGGAGATCGAGCTGACCGCCACCGAGTTCCGCATCCTCCACGCCCTGATCAGCCGACCCGGACAGCTCATCCGGCGGGATCAGATGATCCACGCGGCCTATGGCGGCCCGCACCACATCTCCCAGCGCACCCTCGACTCCCACCTGCGCGGCGTCCGCGCCCGGCTCGGCCCGGCGGGAGAGGCCATCGAGACGAGCACCGCCTGCGGCTGGCGCTGGCGGGGCGACACATGACCGATCTGCCGGGGTGGCGCCCGCTGCTGTCCCGCCCGATCCCGCTGCTGCCCGCGCTGTTCGTGTCGCATGTCCTCGTGTTCGCGGTGCCGGTCTTCCTGCTGGAGGCGGGATCGCTGCTCACCGACGGGCTGGATCAGGCGCGGCACGAGGGGCTGGCCCGCCAGGCAGAGCTGGCCGCGCTGCTGCTCGCCGGCAGCCTCGACCGGCCCGACCCCGCCCTCATCGCCGAGGTCGCCAGCCGAACCCACGCCGGCGTCCGGCTCCTCGACCGCTCCGGCACGGTCACCGCCAGCAACGGCCCGCGCCAGGGGGACGACCTAGGGGATCGCCCGGAGGTGCAGGCGGCGCTCAGCGGCGTCTCCGGCCTCGCGAGCCGCGACCTGCCGCCGGGCGCGCCCCCGCGCCTCCCGGCGCTCTCCGCGCTCTCCGCGACGCGCTCCCAGGAGCCCGGACAGACCGGCCTGCCCGCCGACCCCGCGCCCGACGCGCCCGACGCGCCCGCCGATGTCGCCACCCCCGCCGACGGCGCGCCCGCCGATCACATGCCCGCGCGCGAGGCCATCGCGATCCAGCGCACCTGGCTCTACGCCGCCAGCCCGATCCGCCGCGACGGGCAGATCGTCGGCGCGATC
>JBEIQZ010000975.1:0-1027 GCA_040376255.1 Alphaproteobacteria bacterium | reverse complement strand
GGTTCCAGCCGTCGCCGCTCTCGATGATCGCCACCTTCCGCAGCCCGTCGATCACATGCTCAGGCGCGACGACGCGCTGATATTTTTCCTTGGCGAGCGCCGGGGAGGCCCACAGGAGGGGCAGGGTGAGGAGGGACAGAGTCGGGAGGAACCGGCCGGAGCGAAGCACAGACATCATTTATCTCTCCGCCACCCCCTATCCCGCCGCCTGCGCGCAGACGATCCAGGTCTGCGGCCGACCCTCCTTCGGCGCCCACGCCCCAAGCCCGTACAACAGAAAGTGGCGGTTCCGCCGCGCCCAGCCGGACAGCCCGACGGCGCTGAGCAGGCGCGGGCCGATCTTCTCCGGTACGCGGCTGTAGGCGTGCAGCGAATGGAGCCGGAACCCGGCGCGCTCCAGCAGGACGGAGAGCGAGCGGCGCCCGAAGAAGCAGAGGTGATCGGGCAATTGGAAGCGCTCAGTGCGCTGGATCAGCGGCAGGAAGCGCGGCGCGACATCGGCGTAATTGCCGGTCTCGAACAGGTGGAGCCCGCCGGGGGCGAGCCGGGCGCGGATATCTGTAAAGGTCTGCACCGGATCGGGCAGGTGGGACAGCACGTTGCAGTGGTAGACGGTGTGAAAAAGCGTTCCTGGCAGCAGATCGGGGCCGAAGGCTCCGGCAGTGCAGGGGAGGCCATGCTGCGACTGGATGAACGCTGCCTGCACCGGGTTCGGCTCGGCGCCGTGGACAGCAAAGCCTTCAGCGGCGGCCTCACGCAGAAAGAGCCCGCCGCCCGGCCCGATCTCCAGCAGCCTGTCCGTACCCGCGCCGTCCTGCCCGGTCGCCATCCGGGCCTGCCGCAGCAGCGCGAGCGTGTGGCGCGCGTGGGCGAGGGCGTGCGGCGCGAGGGTCTTGGCGAGGAGCTGGCGCGAGGCGGTCTGCGCGCCGTCGTGCTCATAGATCGCGCGGATCTCCTCCGGCGCGGGGCGGGGCCACACGTGGACGAGGCCGCAGCCGGGGCAGCGGACGGTCGTGTGGGCGCCCTC
>JBEIQZ010000115.1:0-12784 GCA_040376255.1 Alphaproteobacteria bacterium | reverse complement strand
CGGCACGGGCCAGCCGTCGCGCGCCAGTGCGCGCGGGGGGAGGCACCAGCGTAGCGCAGTGCCGATGCGGGGGGTAACCCCCGCAACTACCTAGCCCAGTAGGGGATGTGGTTGTTTTGAGAAAAATCCTGTCCCGGGAGCCAGAAGGCGGACCAGGAGGGATCTTCGCCGCTGCGGGCGCGGGCGGGGTCGAAGGCGGCGACCCAGAGCTGGGGGTTCCCGGAGGTCTTGTTGCCGTAGATGCGCTTGGAGGAGAAGGCGAGCCAGAGCACGTCGTCATCGGGCAGCGGACCCCAGCGGGGGAGGGAGTTGGTGAGGCCCGCGCCCTGGTTGGCGGCGCTGAGCAGGATCGGCGTGCCGCCCTCGCGGGGCATGACGTACAATTCTGCGCTGGCGTCGTCGTAGGAGTCTTCGGTGGAGAGGTTGAAGGCGATCCACTCGCCGTCCGGGGAGAAGGCCGGATAGTAGGCGTTGTAGCCTTCGGGGGCGTCGTAGAGGGTGCGGGGCTCTGAGAAGGTTCCGTCGCCGTAGTGGTCGAAGAGGACGATGTTGCCCTGGGTGAAGCACCAGTCGCAGCCGTAGTTTGCGGCGTCGGGGATGGCGGTGGCGACGACGCTGTAGCCGTCGGGCGACCAGTCGACGTGGCTCAGGAGGGTGGGCATGGGGACGTCGTGGAGCAGCGCGCCGCTGTTGGCGTCGAAGACCTGGAGCGCGCCGTTGAGCGTGGAGAGGAGGTAATTTCCGTCCGGGGAGAAGGTCTTGAAGTTGCCGTAGCCGCCGCCATAGCTGACGATGTCGGTGCCGTCTTCGAGGTTCTTCACGCCGAGGCTGCCGTTGCCGCCGTCGTAGGTGAAGGCGATCCGCCCGTTGGAGACGGTGTGGCAGCCGACGCAGTGGCCGGTGGTGGCCGGGGTCAGGTACTCGGAGGCGGTGCCGCCGTAGGGGATCTCCATGATGCCGGAGGTGGAGGTGCTCCAGTAGAAGATGGAGCCCTGCGCGTCGAGGCGGTTGACCTCGATCCGGCGCACCTGATCGACCCAGACCTCATAGGCGGGGGCGCCGGTGCCGGTTCCGGTGCCGGTGTCGCTGTCAGCGACGGGGACAGCGAGGGACAATTCCACCTGCACGGTCCCGCCTGCATTGCTGGCGACGATCTGGGGCCACAGCTCGCTCGACGCGGTCCAGGACAGGCCGCTGGTGTAGACGGTGAGATCGGTGACGGCGGAGCGGAAGTGGAGGCGGGCGGCGACGGCGCCGACGTCTGCCCACTGGAATTCGATGGAGGGCGTGTTGCGCGGGAGGTTGACGCCGTCGGCGGGGTAGGTCCAGAGGCCGGGGTGGCTGACGTCGGGGTTGGCGAACAGGCGCTGATCGACGTCGCCTTCGATGAGGCTCTGCTGGTAGATGAGGGAGACCTCGGCGGTGGCCTCGAAGCCGTCGAAGCGGGCGGTGACCCAGGTGATCCCGCCGTTCTGATCGGAGGGCTGGAACAGGCCGCTGGCGTCGATGGTGCCGGTGGAGCGGTTGGAGAGCGACCACTCGGCGGCCTCCAGCAGCACCTCCTCGTCGTTGTCGAAGCTGGCCCACGCCTCGAACTGGACGGGATCGATCCCACCGGGGCCGGTCTGGAGGTTGAGCGTGTCAGGCTCGACGCGGAGCGCGACGGTGTGGATGTCCGGGGTCTGGACGGGGGCCGGGGCGCAGGCGAGGGCGGTCAGCAGGAGCGGGAGCATGGTGGGAGTATAGCTCAGCGGGAGGGCGGCAGATCTCCGGGGTGGTTGCATTTTATGGTTGTTCCGGTGTAACCTGACGGCATGATCCGTTTCCCTCTGGCCCTGTTGGTGGCCTGCTCTGAGTATGAAGTGGAGAATTTCTCTGTCCATGACGCGTGGCAGGCGCCGGACGACGTGATCTCTGCGGATATCCTGTTCGTCGTCGATAATTCTGCGTCCATGCTGGAGGAGCAGGTGCGGCTGGCGGACAACTTCTCCGCCTTTGTCGATGTGCTGGACGAGAGCCGGGCGGACTGGCGGCTCGGCGTGACGGTGACAGATCTGGCGGACGCGGCGACGATGCGCGAGGGGGTGATGGGGCCGCGCACGGCGGATCTGGAGCAGGTGTTCCGGCGGGCGGTGCTGGTGGGAAGCGCCGGGTCGCGGACTGAGCAGGGCTTTCTGAGCGCCCAGACCTGCCTGGAGGCGAATTACGACGCCTTCGTGCGCGAGGGCGCCGACCTGAGCGTGGTGTTCATCTCGGACGAGGACGATCAGTCGCCCGGAGGGGTCGAGGCGTACATCGAGGGGATGGCCGGGTTCGCCGGGGCGGGGACGGTGCAGCTCCACGCGCTGGTCGGGGATCTGCCGGAGGGCTGCGCCTCGGGCAGCACCGCAGCCGACGCGGGCGGGCGCTACCTGGAGGCGGCGGGTCAGACCGGCGGGCTGCACGAGTCGATCTGCGCCGAGGACTACAGCGACATCCTGTCGCAGGTCGGGCTGACGGTGGCGGGCTGGCAGTCGCTGTACCCGCTCTCGGCGCTCGCGACGCCGGGGACGATCTCTGTCAAGGTGGACGGGGTGCTGATCCCGGAGCGGGAGATCGACGGGTGGCAGTACGCGATCGGGGACAACGCGGTGGAGTTCGACGGGCGCGCGATCCCGCGACCGGGGATGTGGGTGGAGATCGACTACCAGCGCTGGACGGGCGGGACGCGCGAGGCGGCCCCTGGGACGGACACCGGGACGGACACTGGCGGCGACAACGGCGGCGCTTGAGGCTATAGCGGCAACGTCGCTGAGGTTCGGATGCTCGCCCTGCTCTCCACGCTCGCTCTCGCCCAGACCCCGCCGCCGATCATCAACGGCGACACCACCTCTGACTACATCAGCGTCCCGCTGCTCTACATGATGGATCGCAGCGGCTACGGCGCGGGCTGCACCGGCTCGCTGATCGCGCCGGAGTGGATTTTGACTGCTGCCCACTGCGTCACAGACGGCGGGGGTCTCAACATCGACAGTATCGCCGTGATGTTCGGCGACACCAGCCGCGACTATGAGGAGATGATCTGGGCGGACGACTGGTTCGCGCACCCCAACTACAACGGCACCGGCTACTACGACATCGGGCTGATCCACCTCTCGCGCGCGGCCGACTACCCGCTGATCCAGCTCTCCGACACCGGCATGAACCGCGACCTGATCGGTCAGGACTTCCGCATCGTCGGCTTCGGGATGTCCTCGGACAATGACAACGGCGCGCTCTCCAGCAAGCGCTACGCCGATGTGCCGCTCTACGAGTACGAGGACAAGCTGATGATCACGTTCGACCGCGCAGACGATCAGAATGCCTGCCACGGCGACTCTGGCGGCCCGGTCTTCCAGCTCTATGAGAACGGCGACTACGCCATCTCCGGGATCGTCAACTTCGCCTACGGCAGCCCCAACGGCGACTGCGAGGGCTACGGCGTCGCCAACGCGCGCGTCGACTATTATTTCAGCTGGATCGAGGACTACACCGACTTTGAGATCTACAGCGGAGGCGGGCGCCTCGACGAGCCGGGGATGCTCGGCCCCGTCGAGACGTTCTACCCCGGCGAGCCGCTCGGCCCCGATGAGCTGGACGGGATGGACGAGCCGGGCCGCCCCGCCGCGAAGAACCAGAACTACAGCACCGCCTGCAGCGCGGTCGGCTCCCCTGGAATTTCCGGGGCGTGGTTGCTGCTCGCGCCGCTGGCGATGCTCCGGCGGCGCCGCACCTGAGCGCGGCGGAGATGTGTGCTGTCACTGATTCGGCACATGACTGTGTCTTCACTGTGTCATCTGTGCGGCTGCGCCGATATATACCATCGTGATTCCCGATAACACTCTGGAGGATCGATGCTTCTCTCACTGGTGCTGAGTGTCCTGGCCGCTGATGAACCCAAGAAGGACGACAAGCCGCCCCCGGTCAAGATGGGCGGGATCATCCTGTTCCACTATGGCTACGCGCTGGATGAAGCCTCAGAGGGCTACAACGAGTTCGCCCTGGATCGCGGCTACCTGACCGCGCAGGCCACGCTCAACCAGCGCCTCTCCACGCGGCTCACGCTCGACTTCGACCACATGAAGCCCGTGGAGACCGACACCGGCGCCTTCACCTACGACACCAAGTACCGCGTGTTCATGAAGCACGCCTACCTGGAGGTGAAGATCAACGACGAGCTGTTCATGCGGGCCGGCGCCTTCGACACCCCCTACGGGCCGTTCGTCGACAAGTTCTGGGGACACCGCTACATCGCCGACAGCTTCGCGGCGTCGAACAAGCTCGTCAGCACCTCCGATCTCGGCGTCGGGATCATGGGGAACCACTCCGGCGGGCTGATCGACTGGCACCTCGGCTTCTACAACGGCGAGGGCTACTCCAAGCTGGAGGTCGACGGCGGCAAGGCGGCGCAGGCCCGCCTCACCATCGACCCGCTCGCCCGCCCCGACGCCTACGCGCTGCCGATCACCGGCTTCGTCTCGTACTCCGGCAACCCCACCATCGAGGAGCCCACCCTCACGTACGCCGGGGCCGTCGGCTTCAAGATGCAGTACTTCTGGTTCTGGGGCGAGTACACCGGCGCCTCCACCGGCGACCTCAGCAGCGGCGGCTTCGCCATCAGCGCCGTCCCCCGCCTGCCGAAGTACGGCGAGCTCATCCTGCGCTACGGTCGCTTCGACCCGGATCAGGACACCGACGGCGACAGCTCTGATCAGCTCATCGTCGGCGTCGGCCATGACTTCTTCGAGAAGGTGTCGCTGGCCCTCACCTATGAGTCGGTGACGCCCGAAGAGGGCGACGCGGCGAGCGCGGCGTTCCTCCGCATGCAGGCCGGGTTCTGATCACCCCAGATCCGGGAACGGCTCCAGCACATCGCCCTCCGGGCTGACCCGCCACCCCCGTCGCCAGCCGCGCACGTCCAGCCGCGCCGTGTGCAGCGGCGGCTCCGCGCCGATGAGCGGCAGGAGCCGCGCCCACACCCGCTCCGCCGTCCAGCCCGCCGCCCGCAGCGCCCGGATCTCGGTGCTGCCGTGCGACTTGGACAGCTTCTTCCCGTCCATACCGTACAGCACCGGCGTATGGAGCCACGTCGGCGGCGTCTGCCCCAGGCATTCATGCAGCCGGATCTGCACCGCCGTCGCCTCCAGCAGATCCGCCCCGCGCACCACCTCCGTCACCCCGTCCCGCCCGTCGTCCACCACCACCGCCAGCGGGTAGGCGGGCTCCCCGTCCGCGCGCATCAGGATCGGCCCCTCCTCCGGCACCACCGACTGCGCCCCCCACGCCCGATCCGCGAACCGCACCGGCTCCGCCCCCGCCTCCATCCTCCAATTCCCCGACGCGGGCGGCGCCCGGCGGCACAGGCAATTCCCGCCCAGCCGCTTCGCCCGGCTGCAGTCGCACCGCCACACCGGCACGCCCTCCAACCCGTACGTCCGCGCCGACTGCGGCGCCACCTCCCCGTCCCACTCCAGCCCCAGCCACCGCAGATCCGCCCGCTGCCCCTCCGCCACCTCCGCCCGCGCCCGCCCCCGATCCAGATCCTCGATCCGCAGCAGGAGCCGCGCCCCGCCGCTCCGCGCCGAGATCCAGGCGGCCCCGAAGGCGAGCGCGTTCCCCAGGTGCAGGTGTCCGGATGGTGTAGGGGCTAAGCGGGAGACAGGTCGCTTCTGCATTCTCTCCTCTTATTTATGTCTCATGATCTGCCCCACCGACTCCCCCCCATGCGCCCGGAGCGCCAGCCGCCCGCCCTCCTCTCTGATGTGCTGCACCCCCGCCAGCCGCTCCTTGAGGAACCGCTCCCCCTGCCGCGCGAACGCCGCCGGATCGCCGCTGCACAGCACCTGCAGCCGCCCCTGACCCTGCTCTGTGTACCCGGGGTGCCGCCTGAGCCAGTCCACCAGCCGCTCCGCCACCACCGGCGCCGGATCGAGCAGCCGCGCCGCCCCGCCCCACAGCCCCGCGATCTCAGCCTCGAACGCCTCGCGGAGTAGCGGGTAGTGCGTACAGCCCAGCACCACGGTCGGCGCGACGAGCCCCGCCGCCGGACGCAGGTAGCGCCGGATCACCCCGCGCGCGAGCGCCATCCCCTCCGGGTCTGCCGGATCGCCCAGCCCCTCCTCCACCATCGGCGCCAGCAGCGGCGCGGCGACGCCGTAGACCGGGAGCGCGGGCGCGAGCTTGTGGATCTCGATCTCGGCGGTGCGGGAGGCGACGGTGCGCGCCGTCCCGACCCAGACCACCGCCGATCCGGGCGGCGTGCAGGCCACCGCCGCCTCCGCCGCCGGGATCGTCACCCCGAGGACGCGCCGCTCCGGGCCGGACGGCTCCATGCAATAGCGCCGCTGGAGGTGACGGAGACCGACGCAGGACACCGTGTGGCAGGCCACGACGATCAGGCGGCAGCCCTCCTCGAACAGCCGCTCCACGCACTGCTCGGCCAGATCGAGGATGACCTCCGCGTCCCGGCCCCCGTAGGGCGCGCGCCCGGAGTCGCCGAGGTAGCAGAAATCCTGCGAAGGGAGCGCCGCGCGGAGGGCGCGGAGGACGGAGAGGCCGCCGAACCCGGAATCATAGACGCCGATCATTGTCGCGCTCCCGGGCGCCGCTCTTCCAGGCGCCGCGCTAAGGGCTTATTCTGCGCGCCCCTGCCTGCCCATGAGCTGCGCGATCAGCTCCAGCGGCGGCACCTGCTGGAGCGCGAGCGCCCGGATGCCCTCGGTGATCGGCAGATCCGCCTCGTGCCGGAGCAGGGCGGCGCAGGCGTCGGCGAGCGCCTCTGACCGCTCTCCGGCAGCGAGGGCGCGACCGGCGGCGCGGTCGGGGTGGTCGGGGAGGGTGGCGGCGGCGACAAGCTCCCCGATCCCGGCGAGCCCGGCGAAGACGGACGGATCGCCGCCGAGCCGGCGCGCGAGGCGGGCGCCCTCGGCGGCCCCCCGGCTGATCACGATGGCGCGGGCGGCGGCGCCCAGCCCGAGCGCCTCAGCCAGACCGAGCGCGGCGGCGAGGATGCGCGCCTGCGCGGAGGCCAGCTCGACCTCCATCAGGTGCGGGCTGCCGTAGATGCGGCAGGCGGGGGAGTGGAGCGCGGCCATCGCGCGCTGCTGGACCTCCGGCCACGGCGAGGCGGCGACGGCGGCGACCGGCTGGCCGCGCGCGATCTCGGCGTCGATCAGCGGCCCGGCGAGCGCGCCGATCCGCAGGCAGGCGCTCTCCCCGCCCACGATCTCCGAGGGGCGCAGCCCGCTCCCCGGCTCCAGCCCCCGGCAGGCCAGCAGCAGCAGCGTCGAAGGGCCGGGGCGGATCCGGCGCAGGAGCGGGCGGAGATCCTGCACCGGGCAGGCGAGGATCAGCAGATCCGAATGCTCCACCGCCAGCGGCGCGTTGTCCACCGAGGCGGGCAGGATCGCCGGGCGGCTGCCCGCGCGGCTGCAGAGGGTCGCGTACATGGCCGCCTGCGCGCCCACGATCCCGACGTTGAGCCTGACATTGTGGCTGGCCGGGTCCGGGCCGCCCCGCAGGGGATCGGTCACCGCCGCACCAATTGCTTCACGCGCCCGTAGTCCGCGCTCCCGACCGAGCCGATGCGGGTGCAGCGCAGCTTCTGGTCGCCGTCCAGGAAGAAGTGGATCGGGATGGAGGTGGCCGAGTCGAGATCGAGCTGCGCCAGCCAGGGGGCGACGGTGGAGAAGTCCTTGACGCGCAGATCCAGCGGCAGCTCAGGGTGAACCTTGCGGTAGCGCGCCACGTCCTCGGCGCGGGCGTCCACCGAGAGGAAGCGCAATTCGAACGACGCGCCCTCCTCCTTCATCTTCTTCTGCCACTCCACCAGCATCGGCATCTCCTCCACGCACGGGCCGCACCACGTCGCCCACACGTTCACCCACGTCCACCCGGCGGCGGCGGCAGGTGCGGCGGGCTCGACGGGCGGCCACGCGAAGAGCTTCGCCTTGTCAGGCGCGGGCAATTCCTCACAGAAGGAGCCGAGCTCCTTGTCGATGTTCTGGGTGACCTTCACCGCCTCGACGCGCGAGGGGGGCGGAGCGGCGGACTCCTCGCCGGGGCAGGCGAGAAGGTGCGCGAGCAGAGAGAGACTCAGGAGCATGATCGGCCTCTATAAGCTGCAGTCAATCCACGCGATGAAGGCGCTGCGGTTCAGGTCGTCAGTCTGGCAGACCGTACCCTGCCCGCTGCGCTGCCAGGTGCAGAATTCCTGATCGAGCTGCTGCACCTCCTCACCGAGCGAGAGCAGGCCGACCTCCTGATCGAGCGCGTGGTCGTTGAAGGTGGTGCGGAGGTGATCCATCACCGACTTCATGCGCCGCTGCGAGAGGTCGCGGTTGTAGATCGCTGATCCTTCCGGAGAGGATCGGGAGACGACGAAGAAGTAGCTGGCGCCGCGCTGATCGGCGAACATCCGATCCAGCAGCGCGGCGTCCGCCTGATCCAGCTCGGCAGAGTCCTGATCGAACTGGATGATCCCGGCGCGATCCTTCAGCGGGCCGAACAGGCTGTTGAAGTCGCCCCCGGCCAGCATGGCGATGTTCTTCGCCTCCATCGGCTGGCAGCCGCGCACCTCGCCGGTGCTGAGCAGCCCGCAGCTCTGGAGCGTGCGGCGCAGGATCTTCCGCAGATCCCCGTCGCAGTAGCTCGCCGTGGCCGCCGCCGCGACCGCGACCTCCTCCTTCTCCTCCCCGGCCTTGAGCGCGCGCTCGGCGGACGCCTCAGACTCCTTCAGCCGGGCATCGGCGCTGGAGATCCAGAGCCCCGTCAGCAGCGTGGGGATCGCGAGCAGGCCGGCGGCCAGCCCGAAGTGCAGCGGCGTGTTCATCTACCTCTTCTCCTCTCTCTCGATCAGCCGGGCGAGCGCCCAGTCCATCCCGAGATCTGTATCCTCATCGCAGAGCTTCTGGTTCCGCACATAGACCTGCGGCGTCAGCACCGGGATGCGGTTGGCCACCGCCCACCGCAGCGACTGGTTCAGCTTCTGCCGCACGCGCGCCGAGCCGACGCATGCCTTCAGCTCCGGGAAGGCGGCGGTGACCCGCGCGGTGGTGGCGGCGGCGGCCTGATCGGCGGCCTTCTGCGCCGCCTCCGGCGTGTCCGCCGCGCCCGCCAGGATCGCGGCGGCCTCCGCCCGGATCTCCTCCTGGTTCTCGAACGCCCAGCCGATCACCGCGTCCACCCGCTTCTCATCCGCGCACAGGATCGCCTCGCTCACCGTGCAGGCGCCGGGGTGCAGCGTCGTCTGCACCATCCAATTGCAGGTGTTGTCCAGCGGGAACAGCACCGCGCTCCGGTGCAGCCTCGGCGCCAGCCCGGAGGCGTCCAGCCGCGACTCGAAGCCCCGGCAGGAGGGGCAGAGCGGATCGAAGATCTCCACCGTCGGGATGCCCGTCAGGTTCTGATCGAGCGCCACCATCACCTTGTTCGGGTCCTCCGGCTTCGGCAGCTCGCCGCAGACGCCGATGAACCGGCTGTAGTCCGGCGCCAGCGCAAGATACAGCAGCGCCGGGGCCGCCACGAAGGCCACCCCGCTCGCGAACCCGGCGAGGTGTCCCGGCATCTCCTGCCCGATCCCGCCGTCCAGCCCGCCGCTGTCCATGCCGCCGCTGTCCAGCCCGCCGCTGTCCAGCCCGCCGCTGTCCATGCCGCCGTCCGCCCCCTCCGCCATCTTCACTGCCCGCCGCCACATCCCGACCGCGCCTGCGAGCGCCAGCGTGCTCGACAGGTAGATCCCGATGCACAGCTTGCAGGCCGCGCCCAATTCAACGATCGACAGCCAGCCCATCCCCAGCGACGTCATGAACGGCAACACCGCCCCGAGCGCCAGGAAGCCCGTCGTCCCACGCTCCCGCTCCCGCCGCTGCAGCAGGATGTCCAGGCCCCGGTACAGCAGCCAGGCGAACACCGAGAAGCCGCCCAGCGAGATCGGGATGCCGCCCCACACCGTCGATCTCAGGATCGACGAGTACGGGCTCATCATCGTCACCGCGCAGCCTGAGCTGCCCGTCAGATCCGCCTTGGTGACGCCCGGGATGAACGAGCAGTGGATCCCGTGGACCTGCCGGTCAAGATGCTGGATGAAGTCATAGCTCGACCAGCCTGAGAAGAAGCACCCGGCGACCGCCGCTGCCAGGAACAGGATGAGAAAAGGAGAAGGTCGCATATGCCCTCGCGGGGGCCGCGTCTATGCCGATCTGAGCGATCCGGCCACCCGGCGCCCCTGAACCCCCGCGCTCATGAACCCCACAGGATGCCCCACGCGCCGTCCCGGAACGATCGCGGCGCCACCCCGGTCGCCTCCTGGAGCGGGCGCGGATCGACGACATCGTCGGTGTCGAACGTGCTGGCAACGTCCGGGTGGAACCCCGGCACCACCGCCAGCATCCGGCGGGCGATGGAGGAGGGGATCGGGAGCGTCCGCACCTTCCGGCCGGCGTGATCGGCGAGGACGTGGATGATCTCCTTCAGCGTCAGCGCCTCAGCGCCGCCCGCGTCAAAGGCGCGGTTCCACTTCGATGCGTCGGCCGCCGCCGCATGCATCAGCGCGCAGATCGCCGATGAAAAATCCTCCACATGCACCGGCTGCCGCAGCGCCTTCCCGTCCCCGATCAGCGGCACCACCGGCAGCGTGTTCACGATCCCGGCGAGCGTCTGCATCGACTCCCGGTGGGAGGGGGTGTGCTCCGGGTGCCAGGGGCCGTAGGGCGCACAGGGGCGCACGATCAGCCACGGAAGCCCGCTCTCCCGGATGCGCCGCTCCTCCAGGATGCGGCACCGCGCGTAGGCGTTCTGCCTCGGCCAGTGGACCACCGTCGAGGAGGCGTAGATCACCGGCTTCCCCCAGGACAGCACCCGATCCAGCATCGCCCGGTTCTGCGCCTCCGCGTCGTCCGCCATCACCTTCGCCGCGATGTGGACCACCATGTCCACCCCCGGCGGCAATTGTGACAATTGCAGCGTCCGCACGTCCCCCTGCAGCGACCGCACCCCCTGGAGCGACAGCGGCGTCCGCCGCCACAGCCCCAGCACGTCCATCCGCTTCCGCACCGCCAGCGAGCAGAAGTGCGCCCCGACGAACGAGGAGGCGCCGGTCACCAGGATCTTCATACCCGCTGATATCATCGCCGCCCCCTCTCCCGCTACCCCGCCCGCAGCGCCACCAGCACCGCCCGCCCCGGCCCGAACCGGTGGAGATCCGGCAGGAACCCCGCCGCCCGCGCCATCTGCTCCACCGCCGCCGCCGGCTGCGCATGCGCCAGCGGCTCCCCGTACTGCTCCGGCGCCTCCAGCACCTCCACCGGCATCGACCACATCACGTCCCCCACCACCAGCAGCCCCCGCGCCGCCATCCGCCGGCCCAGCTCAGCCAGCAGCCGCCGCTGCCGCTCCACCGGCAGCAGCCGCAGCGTGTCGTGCATCACCACCACCGAGATCTCAGGCCGCCACCACGCCCCCACATCCTCCAGATCGGCCTGCACAAACTCCAGCCGCCCCGCCTGCGCGCCCGCCTGCGCCGACTGCAATTCCCGCGCCTGCCGGATCGCCTCCCCGTCCCGATCCACCCCGATCCCGCGCCCGATGCGCCCGCCCCACTCCCGCAACATCGCACCGTCCCCGCAGCCCAGATCGGCCACCACATCCTGCGGGTGCGCCTCCACCGCCGCCACCGTGACCCTCCAGGTTGCCTGGTTCCAGAACATCGCGCTCCTGTGTCGTCCGGAATCGGATCACGGCGCTGGTTAACCCGGGATGGGAGGGGTGCGGGAGGGGGAGGGCGGGGAGGATATAGGAGAGGGATGTCGTCGCCCGCCCCGCCTGCCCCGCCTGCCCCGCCCGCCCCCGCTGATCTCTGGAAGCGGCTCCGCGATATCAGCAGCCTGATCACCGTCGCCTCCGTCTACGGCTCCGGCCTGCTGGGGATCGTCGTCGTGCAGGCGGTCGGCCCGTACCTCGCGATGGGCGCGCAGATGTACACCGGCAACACCGAGCCGCAGCACCCCGCGCTGGTGTGGCCGCTCGGCTGGACGCTGCTCGCCGGGCTGCTGCCGGTGCCGCCGCTGGCGCTGCGCCGCTGGGCGTGGATGGTTCCGGCGTCGATCCCGCTCGCCCTGATCCCCTGGTGGCAGCTCTGGCGGCTGTATCAGCTCGCAGGCGTCGGCGGGGCGGGCTGAGCCTCGAGCGCTTGCGCCTGGAGCGCCTTCGCCACCGCCCGCACGATCTCCTCGTTGTCAGGGAAGCCGGAGAAGGTCTTGCGCGCCACGACGGCGTCCCCGACCGCTACGGTGAAGATGCCCCCGTGTCCGGGCTTCATCTTCGCTTCGACACCCAATTCCTCCCTCAGCGCCTCTGCCGCACGGGCAGCTCTGGGGAGGTAGTTTCAGGACAGGCAGTAGGTGATGGTGATGTCGGCCATTTGATCCTCGCGCCGCTCATTCTACGCTGTCTGCGCTGTCTGCGCTATTCCGCCCGCCCCATCTCCTCCAGCAGCCACAGCACAAACAGCCGCCCGGTGCGCTTGCCGGTCGTCCCGCTGCCGTCCCGCACCCCCATCCCGCTGTTCCGCAGGATGCGCCCGTCGAGCAGCACCCAGCGCTGCCCCTGCTGCGCCACCACCGGGCGGCCCTGATCGTCCCGCGCCCGGATCGTCCACCCCGCCGCGTCGAAGGGCGCCGGATGAACCTCCAGCGCGCCGCCCTGCCAGCGGGCCGACGGATCATCGACGGTGATCGCGCGCCCCGGCGCGGACAGCTCCGGCCCCTCG
>JBEIQZ010000224.1:0-9009 GCA_040376255.1 Alphaproteobacteria bacterium | reverse complement strand
GGAGAACCACAACCCGGCGTTCGACTTCAAGAACCCGAACGCCGAGTACGACGAGTTCGGCAACGTCACCCGCCTCGTCGGCCAGGACACCGCCATCGTCGTCAACCACGGCCCCACGGATGAGCAGCTCATCGAGCTGGGCAAGGCGACGATGTCCGATCAGGAGCACAGCTACCTGAAGATGGACGAGAAGGCGACGAAGGCGGCCTATGACAACGCGATGGCGGCGCAGCAGCAGGCGAAGATCGCGACGCAGCTCGCGAAGAAGGAGCTGGCGGCGGGCGAGGAGTTCCTGCAGCAGAGCCTCGGCCACTACCTGCAGGCGCAGAAGTACATAACTGAGGCGCGGGCGCATGCGGCGCACGTCGGCAGCAAGAACCCGGCGATCCAGAGCGGGCTCGCCTCGCTGGAGTCGGAGCTGAAGGCGATCGAGGCGAAGCTGGCGCAGGACGCCGAGATCCGGGGGCAGCTCCAGAAGGCGCAGACTGAGCTGAACACCGTACTCGAAAAGTATACAAAGAATCTGGACACCTACAATCCGGAGCAGATGAAGGTGCCGATGCCGGAGGTGGTCATCGACGGCAGGCGGCTGGAGAGCGAGAGCTACCAGAAGCTGACGGTGGATCTGTCGGGTCCGGCGTGGGGCGTGTTCTGGTGGCTGGGCGGGCTGGAGGGCAGCTATTCGACGATCAACTCCACCAAGGAGTCCGACAACAACTGGAAGAAGGCGAAGATCGAGATCTACGCGGGCATCAAGGCCGACCTGTGGCTGATCGAGGCGGGCGTGAAGCTCAAGGGCTTCTTCGAGGCGCAGAAGAAGAACGCCGACGGGCTGATCGACACGCTGTACTCGGGCGGCGAGGAGCTGGGGCGCTGGGCCTACGCGTGGTGGTACGATCTCTCGGCGATGTCCGGGCGCATCGGCGCGGCCATCGACCGCTCGCTGTCGCAGGGCGGCAACGTCTATGACATGCTGCTGACCGCGTCGGCGGACGGGGATCTCGTCGGGGCGGAGCTGGAGATGGCTGAGGCGAAGATGCAGGAGATCCACCGGATGCTCGGCATGCAGCTCGGCGGCGCCTTCGGGCGGAGCGAGATGGACCCGGCGGAGGGCGAGAAGATGGCCTCCAAGGTGCTGCCGGTGGAGGACGTGGTGGAGGGCATCCACGCGCTCTCCGGGCTGAAGGAGCAGGCGCCGGAGCAGGTCAAGAAGGAGAAGGCGGGGTTCCTCCAGGCCGGCGGCGACGCGAAGCGCGACGCGATGGGCGAGGTGGCGAATGTCGATCCGGGCAAGAACAACCCCGACGTCAAGTTCGAGGCCGGGGTGGGGATCGAGGGCTTCGTCGGCCTCAAGTTCGGGGACGGCAACAAGGCGTCGCTGGGCGTGAGCCGGGTCTACTCGATCAAGGACGGCGACGGCGAGAGCTTCGACTACAAGACCAACGTCGAGGACAAGATCAAGGTCTCGGTGGAGACCAAGGGCGGGTGGGGCATCGAGCTCTCCCTGTCGCCCAAGGGCGACGGCTGGAAGGGCGGGATCGAGATCGCGATCCCGATCGACTCGGCTGAGTCCGTCGAGGGCAGCGAGGCGCTCGGGATGATGCGGAAGGCGGTGACCGGGGTGCGCGGCAAGGATGTCTCGACCTGGGCGAAGGCCGCGCAGGCAGAGCTGGAGAAGATCGACTGGAAGAAGTACCTGAAGACCGACACCAAGGTCAAGCCGCAGGACTACCTGAAGGCCAAGGTCGAGGGGAGCGTCAAGGTGAAGATCGGCGCTGAGTTGACGCTGAACGGGGACTGGGACATCATTGCCAGCTCCTACAGCTTCGCGCTTGCCCACAAGCTGGAAGCAGGCGACAAGATGGCGAAAATCGGCTACGAGCAGGGCAACATCGTCTCGCTCAAGTCGGGTGATTGAGCTACCAGAGCAGTAACGGAACCGTCTACCGGAGGGCACATGCCGAACGATGTCATTCTTCAGGACAAGCAGACACTCACACCGGTCCCGAAGAAGCAGACTGTCGATCCGCTCAGCCAGAGCACCCTGCAGGATCCGCTCCAGCAGCACACGCTGGAGGGGACGCAGGACGGCATCAAGGACGGCATCAAGGACGGCCCGGACGGCACGGTGGACGGCGCGGTCATAGCGGACGAGCAGGTCGTGGACGAGAACGTCCAGGGGACGAACCCGACCCTGGTGAGCTCGGCCAACCTCACGCAGAACATGGGCTCCGGCGATCCGACGGCCAAGAACATCGGCGCGCAGGTGCTCCAGAACGCGCCGGACGAGAACATGGCGAAGCAGCTCGCGCCGGTCTCCTCCGATCTTGACGAGGAGAAGGCGTCGACGCTGATCCCTGAGGACACGGTGCCGACCGACGTGGCGGTGAACCCGGTGGTGGACACGAGCACCGGCACGGAGCAGGTGCCGGGCGGGCCGGTCGCGCCGAGGGTGCAGTTCGGCGAGGTGTCGCTGGAGGCCAACGGCATCGACGCCTCGTCGCTCTCTCCTGAGGCGGTGATGGCGCTGACGCTGACGCTCACGCAGATGCGCGATCAGGACGCGCAGCTCGCGGACACGTTCTTTATGGAGCGGGCGGCGGAGGCCTCGACGCTCTCCACGATGAGCGGCGAGGTGAGCGGGCGGATCGTGGCGGCCGAGGCGGCGGCGGCGGCGCAGGTGCAGGCGGCGGTGGCGGCGCAGAAGGCGGCGCTGGCGGGCGGGCTGGCGGCGGCGCGGTCGCAGGTGCAGGCGGCGGCGATGGGGATGGTCGGGCAGATCGCGGGGCAGCTCTCCTCGACGCGCGCCAGCGTCCAGAGCAGCCTCCAGGGGGGCAAGGGCAAGCTGGAGGCGGAGCGGGCGGCGGCCATCGGCAAGGTGGACGGGGCGGAGGCGGCGCAGAAGGCCTCGGTGGAGCAGATGTACGGGGCGGCGGATCGGCGCTACCGGCTGGCGGGAGAGAAGGTGAGCCTGGAGGCGTCGGCGCAGGCGTCGGCGCGGGCGAAGGCCTACGAGGGCGGGAAGATCAACCGGAAGGACAGCCTGCTCGAAGGCCACTACACCGACAACAAGTGCGACGCGCGGGCGAAGGCGGCGCGCGAGGTCGGGGCGGCCTACAAGAAGGGGCTGCTGGAGGAGGGCAACAAGCAGGCCACGGCGGCGATGAGCGGCAAGGCGAAGGATCTGGCGGCGGTGGCCTCGTCGGCGAAGGCGGCCCGCGAGCAGATCAACCGCTACCACGCGGCGATGGTGGCGCAGGCGGAGCGGAGCGCGGAGGCCTCGATAAAGGCGGCGGAGCAGACGGCGTCCTCGCTGAAGAAGGCGGTGAAGAAGGCGGCGATGAGCGCGACCGACGGGCTGACGAGCCACGGGCTGGCGCAGGCGGGGGCGCTGGACGTCGCGGGCGCGGCGGCGGTCGCGGGCGTCCACGCGCAGGCGGCGCGGGCGCAGGCGGGCCTCAACACGGCGCTCGCCGACGTGACGACCCGGATCAACGCCGCGCTCACCGACGCGGCGGCGCAGCTCAGCACGCCGATGATCCCCGATCCTGAGGCGTTCGCGGCGAGCCTCGATCAGGCGGGCGGGCAGTTCGGGGCGAAGCTGGAGGAGGCGCGGGCGGCCATCCGGCTCGGCATCGACGCGACGGTGGTCGGGCTGGGGCAGATGGCGATCGACGCCTCGACCGGGCTGGCGGCGACGGCGGCGGCGGCGGTGGCGGCGGGCGTGCAGATGGCGGCGGGCGTCCAGCAGAACCTCAACGGGATGGCGCCGCAGATCCAGAAGTCGTTCCAGGAGGTGCGGGCGGGCCAGGACAAGGGGATGGCCGCGACCGTCAAGAGCGCGAAGGAGGGCCACGCGAAGACCGTCGATGGCGTCACCAAGGGCTACAAGATCGTCCAGCAGCAGCTCACCGAGGGCATGGAGCACAACGTCGCCAGCCTGATGACCGGCCTCCGCACCGCGCTGCCGAAGATGGACGCGAAGATCGCCACCGAGGCGGCGAAGGCGGCGGAGAAGGTCAAGCCTGCGTGGCAGAGCGTGCTGAAGTGGGTGTGCATCATCGTCGTCGCCATCGCGCTGGCGGTGGTGCTCGGGCCGCTGGTGGTCGGGGCGGTGGCGGGCGTGATGGGCGCGGGCCTCGGGGCCACCATCGTCGGCGGCGCCATCGTCGGCGCGATCTCCGGCGCGGCGACCACGATGATCACCAACGCCTTCGACGGCAACCCGCTGTTCGAGGGCGTCGGCATGGCGATGCTCACCGGAGCAGCGGGCGGGGCGCTCGGCGCGGGGGTCGGGGCGGCGGCGAACCAGCTCGCCACGAAGGGCGGCCAGGTCGTGCTCAGCGGCATCAAGAACTTCGGCCTCAACGTCGCGGTCGACGTGGCGGTCGACAACACGATCAACCTCGTCACCGGCCAGCTCTCCTGGGAGAGCTTCACGCAGGGGCTGCTGATGTCGGTGATCACCAACGGCGTCAAGGCCCACCCGCGCGTCGAGGCACAGATCAAGGTGTTCGAGGAGGCCGGCAAGAGCACCGGCTCCCGCCTGCGCCCCGGCAGCGGCAAGGGCGACGCCGGGGTGGTGGTGCCGGAGGGGGCCGTGCAGAAGGGGACGGTCGAGAGCGGGGTCGTCGAGAGCGGGGTCGTCGAGAGCGGCACCGTCAAAGAGAGCACGACCGTCCAGGAGAGCAGCACCGTCAAGGAGCAGAGCACCGTCCAGGAGCAGAGCACCGTCAAGGAGCAGAGCACCGTCCAGGACAAGACTGTCGTAGAGAACACGACGGTCCAGGACAAGACGACAGTCGTGGAGGATGCGACGGTCCAGGACAAGGCCACGATCAAAGAGACGGTCAAGGAGAGCAGCAGCACCGACGACGCCACGTTGCAGGAGAAGACCACCGCGCAGGAGAAGACCACCGCCACGGAGGACGCGACCGTCCAGGACGGCAACACCAAGGGCGCGCTGAAGGAGGCGGTCCAGGACGGCGCGCTGCAGGACGGGCAGGTGCAGGACGAGGTCCTGCCGGGCAAGTCGGCGCAGGAGAAGACCGTCGTCGAGGAGAGCGCTGTCAAGGAGAGCGCTGGCAAGGCGCAGGTGCGGGAGCCGTCGCCTGAGCTGCTGACGAAGGCGGACGGGGTGAAGGCGAAGGCGAAGGCGCTCGCGGACGCCTCGACGAACGAGAAGGTCCAGAAGGGCTTCAAGGACGGCGAGCGGAAGCTGCAGCAGATCCTGGACGAGCAGTCCTCCGGGGTGACTGAGAAGCTCAAGATGGAGTTCATGGCGGAGCTGGAGGCGAAGCTCAACGACCCGGCCAACGCGGGCAAGGATCTGTTCGGGCTGATCCGCGAGGTGGTGAACGGGGCGACGGTCAAGGACGCCAACGGCAACGTCGACAACAAGTACCTGAAGAAGGGCGACCAGATCGCCATCGAGGCGCTGAAGGACGCGGGGCCGATGGCGCGGCTGTTGAAGGCGGACAAGGTGTTCGACATGCTCACCGACTCGGCGCAGGCCTCGCTGAAGAAGAGCGGCGTCGGCAAGGAGAACTTCGGTCAGTTCCTCGCGGAGAACCCGACCTATGATGTGAAGGGCAACCTCGACCCTGAGGCGCACATCGACGGCTACAACGACGTCGCGTGGTGGGGTCTCAGCGCCGAGGGCAAGGCCAGCAACGTCAGCGAGCTCGTCGACGCGCTGGCGCTCACCCCGGACAGCTACGCGCAGGGCGGCGTGCGCTTCGAGATCACCCCGGAGCAGGCGCATGCCGCCGGGGTCACCAAGCCGACGGCCTTCGACGGGATGTTCAGCGAGTGGGTGGCCACCGACGTCGGGAGCGACTTCGGCAAGACCGGCGGCGGCAAGCAGGAAGGCGTCATGGGCAAGATCAAGGCCAAGGACGCGAGCGGCGTTGAGAACTTCGGCGGGGTGCCGGATCAGCTGGTGAAGGCGCGGGCGGAGAACGCAGGCGGCTTCCTGAAGAACCAGGGCGACATGAACGGCGTGGCGCTCGTCGATCGCATCCTGGAGAGCGGCGCGTCCAACCACCAGAAGTCTGAGGCCATCGAGGCGCTCCAGAAGGCGGCGCAGGCCAACCAGGGCGTCCCTGCCCAGGATCTGTTCAACAACCTCGTAAAAGACCCGAAGTTCAGCGAGCTGAGCCACCTCGCGAAGTAGCGCCGGCCGCGCAGGAGAGCAGATGCCGAACGATGTAAGGACCCGCGAAGACCAGACCGCCGTCGCCCCCGCCCGCCGGGTCAGCAGCGCCGACGCGCTCGCCTCCAGCTCCCTGCACGACCCGCTGGAGGATCACACCCTGGAGCGCGGCACCGACAAGGCCCGCACGGCGAAGGCGTCCGCCAGCCCCGCCGCCAAGGAGGTCGCCCCGAAGCCGCCGCCCGACAAGAGTAGCGACAAGGCCAAGAAGAAGGCTCCCAAGGGGATCGGCACCTCGGTCAAGGGCGACGTGAGCGGGACCGTCAGCACGGTCGGCGGCTCGACGGAGATGGCGGGCGGGACGTTGAAGGGGTCGGCGAAGCTCCTGAGCGGCAAGGCCAGCGGCGAGGCCGGGGCGAAGATCAGCAAGAGCGGGCTGGATCTTAGCGCGAAGGCCGGGCTGGACGCGAAGCTCATCGACTTCAACGTCACCCAGTCCTGGGAGAGCGGGAAGCTCGATCTGTTCGGCGAGCAGATCTCCGGGCGCGTCTATGTGACGGTGGCGGGCATGGTCGGGGCTGAGGCGAAGGCGAAGATGGAGGGCAACCTGAAGGCCATGAACGGCACGGTGCCTGATCTCAAGCAGATCACCGCCGGGACCGGGATGGAGGTCAAGCCCGACGGCGCGATCACCGGCAAGGGGGAGCAACCGAAGAAGGAGATCGATGCCTCCGGCAGCGGCAAGGCCGAGGTGTTCGCCGGGGCGAAGCTGAAGGTGGCGGCGGGCGTGGCGGGGAGCTGGCACCAGAAGGCGCCGGAGGTCTACCAGCAGGGCATGGTCAACCTGGTCAACAACGTGATCACCATGATCCACCCCGGGATCGCGTGGCTGCTCCGGCAGGTCGGGGTGGGCGTGCTGGTCGGGAAGCTGGCCGGGATGCTTGGCTGGAAGGAGGGGATGGTGAGCCTGCTGGGGCTGGAGGTCGGCGCCTCCGGATCGCTGGGCCTCGGCGCGCACATCGAGGCCGCCGTCGGGTTCAAGGGCGGCAAGCTGCAGTTCAAGTGGTCGATGGGCGCGACCTGGGGCATGGGCATCGGCACCTCCCTCGACGTCACCCTCGACGCCAAGGAGGGCGTCAAGTTCGCCCTCGCCCTCGCCGGTCGCGTCCCCGATCTCCAGGGCGTCGCCACCGACTGGCTCGTCAAGAACGCCAAAGGACTCGTCGACAGCATCGGCAACATCTGGCAGAACATCGCTGACTGGTTCGGGGCCGACGTCAAGATCCGCGAGATGGTCGCCCAGCGCGTCCATGAGGTCGTCCCGGCGGACAAGCGCGCCGAGATGGTCTCCACGCTCATCGGCGGGTTCTGCTCGGCAGACGACGCGGCGGCGGTGATCCAGATCCTCAAGTTCACGAAGAAGAAGGGGGATATGGGGGCGCTGCTCGGGAAGGTGTCGAGCGGGAGCATCACCTGGGCGCTGGACGGGGACGCGAACGCGGAGGCGCGGGCGTTGATGGGGGTGAGGTAGCGCTCAGCCGCTCCCTCCACCACTCCAACACCCCCCCCTCCGCCCCGAACGCCGCCATCATCCGCTCCCCGGCCCGGATCAGCAGCCCGATCCGATCCGCCGACCCGTGCGCCTCCTGCACCAGCCCTGCCGCCTCCTCCCACGCCGCCTCTCCTGTCGGCAGCGGGAGGGTGAGCAATTGCGAGGCGGAGAGCCGGATGGCCTCGGCGGTGAGCGCCTGCGCGCCATAGTGCTGCATGGCCCATGCGGAGGCGGGCGGGGAGAGGAGGAGCGCGGCGACCTTCCAGAGCAGGCCCTCGGCCGGGAGGACGGTGAGGACGGGGGTGATGGGGAGGAAGATGCCGAGGGGGTCCGCGACGGCCTCGATGACGCGGGTCTGGGTGGCGACGAGGATCTTGGGCTGGCGGCGGGCGGCGAGCCAGAGGGTGAGCTCAGGGGGGAGCGCGGCGGGGTCGAGGCGGGGGTGCTGCCAGAGCTGCTTCCGGTAGCGGATCGGGCGCTCCCCCCAGCGGGAGCAGGCCGGATCGATGAGGCCGGTGGTGTGGAGGCGGGGGAGGGCGCGGTCGTCGGCATGCTGCCGGTCGAGGATGGCGGGGGCGATCCCGTAGTATTCGTCGCGGAAGTCGGCGTGGGCGGTGGCGATCCGGGCGAGGCTGCCGTGGCTGTGGAGGCGGAAGGCGGGGACGCCGAGGGCGTCGGAGAGGAGGGGGCTCCAGGTGGGGGGCGCCGGCGAGGTGATCGCGCGCGATCTCGCGGTCGGGGAGGGGGAGGAAGTCGGCGCGGTGGGCGCGGCGGAGGGCGTAGCAGGCGGGGTCGGGATCGCGGACGAGGCTGACGGCGCAGACGAGCACCTCGGCGCCCCGGAACAGGTAGCCGGAGGAGTACCAGAGCCAGGTGAGGCGGGTCTGGCGGGCGATGCAGGCGCGGATGGCGCGGCTGTCCTGTGCGGCGAGGAGAGACTGGGGCTGGATCATGCCGAGGCGTCCGCCGGGCCGGAGCAGGTCGATGGACAGGCAGAGCAGGGCGCTGGAGAGGTCGGTGTAGGCGCGGATCTTCTCCGGCAGGCGGGCGCGCAGCAGGCGGGCGGCGGGGCGGGCGAGGGTGGTGGTGCGCTCCAATTGGTTGAGGAAGGGCGGGTTCCCGATGATCAGATCGAAGGGGCGCGGGAATTCGAGGTGCCAGTGGAGGAGCGGCAGCGGCGCGGTGACGGCGCGCAGCGCGGCAGCGGCGGCGGCGGCCTCGGCGGGGGCGGCGGAGGCGAGGGCGCGGGCGCGGGTGGTGGTCGGGGCGACGGGGCCGGGGGCGCGGGGCCACAGGAAGGCGG
>JBEIQZ010000564.1:0-3979 GCA_040376255.1 Alphaproteobacteria bacterium | reverse complement strand
GGACACTAGCTGGGCGCGGGAGCAGATGTAGGACTTCTCCGACCGATTCTTCGCCCACATCTTGGAAAAAAACTCCCAGGTCTGGGTGCCGGTGATCCCGTCACGATCAGGGGTGACGGAGAGGTGGTGGACGGCCCAGTCGGGCTCACCGGGGCCGCAACCGATCAGCGCGGACAGCACAGAGAGCAGAGGCAGCGCAACGATCATGGGGTCAGCCGCTCCATGGTGCGGGGGAACGGGACGGTCTCGCGGACGTGGTGGATGCCGCAGACCCAGGTGACCAGCCGCTCCAGCCCGAGGCCGAAGCCGCCGTGCGGCACCGATCCGTAGCGGCGCAGATCCAGGTACCACTCGAATGACTCCATCGGGAGCTTGTGGTGCTCGATCTTCGCCAGCAGCACGTCCAGCCGATCCTCGCGCTCGCCGCCCCCGATGATCTCGCCGTAGCCCTCAGGGGCCAGCACGTCCACCCCGAGCGCCCGGCCCGGACAGCCCGGATCCTCCTTCATGTAGAAGGCCTTGACCGCCGAGGGGTAGCGGTGGACGAGGATGGGCCGGTCGTAGCGCTTCGTCAGCTCGGTCTCGTGCGGGGAGCCGAAGTCGTCCTCCGGCTCGACGGGCTTCCCGATGGACTCCAGCTCCCTGCAGGCCTCGTCGTAGGACATGCGGGGGAACGGCTTCTGCACGCGCTCCAGGGCGGCGATGTCGCGCTCCAGCGCTTCGAGGTGGTGCCGACCCTTCGCCAGCACAAATCCGACGACCTCCACCAGGAAGTCCTCGGTGAGATCCATGATCTCGTCGAGGGTGGCGAAGGCGATCTCCGGCTCGACCATCCAGAACTCCGTCAGGTGGCGGCGGGTTGCCGACTTCTCAGCCCGGAAGGTGGGGCCGAAGCAGTAGGTCCTGCCGAAGGCGGTGGCGCCCGCCTCCTGATAGAGCTGGCCGGACTGCGAGAGGTACGCCTTGCGACCGAAGTACTCAGTCTCGAACAGCGTGCTGGTGCCCTCGCAGGCGTTGGGCGTGAAGATCGGGGAGTCGAGCAGCAGGAAGCCCCGGCTGTCGAAGTAGTTGCGGATCGCCTGGACGAGCAGGTGGCGGACATGCAGGATGTGGAAGGGGCGGCGCGACCGGAACCACAGGTGCCGGTGATCGAACAGGAAGGCGTCGCCGTGCTCCTTGGGGGTGATCGGGTAGTCAGCGGAGGCGCCGACGATCTCCGCCGTGGCGACATGGAGCTCGAACCCGACCTTGGAGCGCGGATCGGCCTTGACCGTCCCCACCAGCCGCAGGCTCGTCTCCTGACCGGCGGTGCGGAGCTGCTCGAACAGCGCCTCGCCGATGGTGGGCTTGTGGCAGACGCACTGGATGATCCCGCTCCCGTCGCGGAGCTGGATGAACAGGAGCTTGCCCTTGCCGCTGGAATTGTAGAGCCAGCCCCGCAGACAGACGGTCTGCCCCTCATGCTGAGCGATCTCTGAGACCCTCACGATGACGGTCTCTGCGGTCTTTTCCATGCTGTCCGGCGGTGACATCTCTCTCCTGTGCTGCGCGAGCCTCCCGTCTTAACCGGTCTGCCCTGCCCATGCTCTCCCTGCTCGCCATGCTCTCCCTGCTCCCCGGCTGCCGCGACCGGCCGCCCCCGGCGCCGCCGGAGATCTGGCTGTGGGCCTGGGAGGCGCCGACGGATCTGCGGTCGCTGCCGGAGGGGATCGGGGTGGCGTTCCTCGACCGGACGGTGCGGGTGGAGCGGAGGGACGGCGCGGTGGTGACCCGGACGCTGCCGCGCCAGCAGCCGCTTCGGGTGCGCGGGGATACGCCGAAGATCGTCGTGGTGCGGCTGGAGATCGCCAGGGATGTCCGGGCGGAGGAGGTGGCGGCGGCGGAGGTGCTGGCGCAGCTCCTGGACGCCGCGCGGCCCGGCCTGCCGCTGCAGATCGACTTCGACGCCCGCCGATCGGAGCGGGCGCTCTACCGGTCGCTGCTCGACGGGCTGCGGGCCGGGATGCAGGAGACGCAGCCTCCAGCGGCGCGAAGTCCAGCGGCGCTGCAGATGACCGCGCTGGCCTCCTGGTGTCTTGGAGACAACTGGATAGATTCCCTCCCGGTGGATCGGGTGGTGCCGATGCTGTTCGACATGGGGGTGGACGCTGACGGGGTCGGGCGCCACCTGCTGGCGGGCGGGGATCTGCTGCCCGGTCGGTGCCGGGAGGCGTGGGGGACCGCTGACGACGAGCTGCGCGCCCCGCCGACCCCGCGCCCGCTCTACATCTTCTCCGGCCGCCCCTGGACGGCTGCCCGCCTCTCCCGACTCCTGCAGGAATTCTGATGCCCTCTGCGCTCTCTGTGATCTCTGCGCTGCCCCTGCTCTCGGCGCTCTCGGCGCTCTCCCCGCCCGCCCGTGCCTGCGGCCCCTTCTTTGACTCCACCTTGTACACCTGGCCGTTCCGCCCGGAGGGGCCGTGGGCGGAGGCGATCAGGCGGCCCGGCCTCCCCGATCCGGGCTGGTGGAGCACGTTCCAGATCCTGAGCTGGCGTCAGCTCCAGGGCCGCCCGATCAGCGAGGCGGAGGGCGCGCAGTTCGCGGCGGCCTGGGATCACCTGATCGACCCGCCCGAGGAGGCGGGGGCCGATCCCTGGCTGGAGGCGCGGAAGCGGTGGCGCCCGGACACCGGCGCGTACCTGTCGCCCTGGAAGGACATCCCCGACACCTACAATTCCTTCCTCAATTGCACCACGGACGCCTTCCTCACCGCCGCCGCGACCGGGGAGGCCCGCCGCACTGCGCTCCCCGCCGCCGAGTTCGACCTCTGGCTGGCGGGGCAGGATCGGGTGTTCGACGCCTGCCGCGATCCGGAGGCGCCGGAGCCGGAGCCGCTCCCCAAGGAGAGCAGCCGCCTGCTGCTTCAGGATCGCGCCTGGCAGCAGGCGGCATGGTCGTTCTACCGGCAGCGGTTCGACGAGGCCGAGGCGCGGTTCACCTCCATCGCCGCTTCGGTAAAATCCCCCTGGGCCGGCCCGGCGAAGCTCCTGCTCGCCCGCACCTCCCTCCGGCGGAACAGCCTCGACGGTGCGGCCACGCTCGATCTCGCCGAGGCCCGGCTCAGCGCCGTCCTCCAGGATCGCCGCCTCGCCGATCTCCACCCCTCGGCGGAGCGCCTGCTGCGCCTCGCCCGCCAGCGGAAGGAGGCCCGCTCCGCCACCATCGGGCGGCTCGCCGGCGCCATCGACGCCGGGACCGGCAGCGCGCAGGACATCATCGATCTGAGCGTGCTGCTCGACCGGCAGCTCAGCGCCGTGACAGACTACGACGAGGACGGCGACCCGCAGATCCCGCCCGGCGCAGAGCTCTCGCGGGGCAGCGCGATGATCGACTGGATCCTCGCCTTCCACTGGGGCTCCCTGGAGGGCGCACGCGCCGCGTGGTCGCGCACCCGTGACCCGATCTGGCTCGCGGCGCTGATCAGCGGCCCCGGCGGCCTCACCCCGGAGCTGGAGGCTGAGGCCCGCAAGGTGCCGATGACCCACCCGGCGGCGGCGGCCCTCGCGCTCCCGCTCATCGGAGCGGACGTCCGCGCCGATCCGCAGCAGGCGCGGGATCGGATCGCGGCGCTGATGGCGACCGATCTGCCGCGCGCCAGCCGGGCCAGGCTGATCCGCTACCGCGTCCAGGTCGCGACCGGCCTCGACGCCTTTCTGAAGGACGCCTGGATGCAGCCGCTCGCCTCCGGAGACTTTGTCCGGGCGGTCGAGTACGTCGAAGATCCGGCCCTCGGCCCCGCCCTGCTGCCGGAAGCGGCGGACATCCTCAACGGCGGGCTGCCGCTCACTGTCCTCCAGCTCATCGCCACCCACCCGTCCGCCCCGGCGACGGCCCGCGCGCCGCTGCTGGTCTCCGCGCTGGTGCGGGCGGTGCTGCTGGACAACGACGCCTCCCTCGCCGCCATCGCTCCGGCGCTCGCGGCGGCCCTCCCGGCCTTCG
>JBEIQZ010000845.1:0-1593 GCA_040376255.1 Alphaproteobacteria bacterium | reverse complement strand
GCGGCGGCGGCCCCGGCATGGGCCCCATCGGCGTGGCGGCGCACCTCGCGCCCTTCCTGCCCGGCCACCCGGTCCATGCCTGCGGCGGCGCGGTCAACGGCGGGACGGACGCCATCGGCGCGGTCTCGGCGGCCCCCTGGGGGAGCGCCAGCATCCTGCCGATCTCCTGGGCCTACATCCGCATGATGGGCGGCGCCGGGCTGACTGAGGCCACCCGCGTCGCCATCCTCAACGCCAACTACGTAGCCCGCCGCCTGAGCGCCGCCTTCCCGACGCTCTACACCGGCGCCAACGGCTACTGCGCCCACGAGTGCATCCTGGAGGTCCGCCCGCTGAAGCAGACCTCCGGCGTCGAGGTCGTCGACATCGCCAAGCGCCTGATGGACTACGGCTTCCACGCCCCCACTGTCTCCTTCCCCGTGCCGGGGACGCTGATGGTCGAGCCGACTGAGAGCGAGTCCCAGCCCGAGCTGGATCGGTTCTGCGACACCCTCATCGCCATCCGCGAGGAGATCGCGAAGATCGAGCGGGGCGAGTGGAGCCGCGCCGACAACCCGCTGAAGGCCGCGCCCCACACCGCCCGCGCGGTGATGGCCGACGAGTGGCGCCGCAGCTACTCCCGGCAGACGGCGGCCTTCCCGTTCCCCTGGGTCGCGGAGCACAAGTTCTGGCCCTATGTCAGCCGCATCAACGATGTCCACGGCGACCGGAATCTTATATGTACCTGTCCGCCGGTCGACAGCTACTGAGCGGCTGGCGCTGCTCCGCCCGCTACTCTGCCCGCACCACCCGGAGCGGCGCGTTGACCGGGATCGGCCCGGCGAGGGCGGAGGTCGCTCCGTCGGGCCAGAGGATGTCGATCCGGTCGATCTGAGTCGCCGCTCCGAGGCCGAAGCGGGCGAGGGCGGGCTCTGAGGAGGCGATCCCGGTGGAGCCGGCGGTGATCCACAGCGTCTGCCGGCGCCCGGCGGCGGTGACTGAGACGCGGGCGCCGATGGCGGAGCGGTTGGCGTCCGGCTGGCTCAGGCGTATGGAGGTCCACGCGCGATCTGCGCAGCAGGAGAGCCGCAGGACGGTCTGCGCGAAGATGTCGCGCACCAGCAGATCCAGCACCCCGTCCCCGTTGACGTCGGCCAGCACGCTGCCACGGCTCACGCCGGTCTGGTCGACCTCCCAGAATTGCTCCTCGTGGGCGAAGGGGGCGGGCATGTCGGTGTGCTGGATGAACAGGGCGTCAGGCTGCTGTTCGGGGTTTATCCGCTCCTGATCCTCCACCGTCCCGTCCAGCTCGTCGAGGCCGAAGGCGACGAAGATGTCGGCGAGGCTGTCGTTGTCCATGTCCGCGATCGCGCCCCCCCAGGCGATGTACTGATCGCGGTCGTGGTCGGGGAACAGCGCCATCGCCTGCGCGCTCTCGTACCATGTCCAGTCCCCGGCGCTGCTGAGGAAGGCGAGGGAGCCGCTGCTGCTGAGGAGGAGATCGGGCTGGAGGTCGTCGTTGAGGTCGCCGATGCCCTGGCCCATGCCCTGGATCGCGACGTCGGTGTAGCGGGCGCCGCCGTCGTCGGTGAACAGGCCCGCGCCGTTGTTGAT
>JBEIQZ010000252.1:0-8425 GCA_040376255.1 Alphaproteobacteria bacterium | reverse complement strand
CGCCCGGCAGGATCTGCGCGTCGCCCTCCGCGTCGTCGGGGCCGTCACGCTGGAGGATGTCTGCCGCATCGATGTCGGGCGCGTCGCGCCGGACGGGAAGCTCCCGCTGCCGATCCGGCGCGGGATGGACGCGCCCGCCGCCGCCGCGAACGTGGATGATGTCGAGGAGGAGCAGCCGCAGCGGAACGTCGCCCGCCGCCGCAACTTCCCCGCCGCGCGCCTCCGCGCTGCCGTCGCCGCCGCCGCCGCCGCGCAGGATCGGCTCACCGGCTGGCACCGCCGCGCCCTCATCCCCCGGATCGGCGCCCGGAGCCAGGAGGCCCCCGGCACCGGCCTCCCGCTCGCGGAGCATCTCCGCCGGCTCCACCACTTCCTCCGCGCCGATCTCGGCTGGCGCCTCTCTGCGCCCGGTGTGCCGGAGGTGCAGGCCGCGCTCTCCGCCGTCGGTCGCGGGCTGGCGCCCGATTTTCTGCTGAGCCTTGAAGAATTCTCGTTCCTCGTCGGTCGCGCGCTCTCGGATGTCTACCCGCACCCGCTCGGAGGGGAGGGCGGCGGCGTTCAATTGTTGTCGGTGGAGGAGTTCCAGGGGCGCACCGCCGCCCGGATCTTCCTCCTCGGCCTCAACCGTGAGCACTTCCCCGCCGCTGTCCGCGAGGATCCGATCCTCCCCGATCCGCTCCGCCGCGTCCTGCGCGAGGTTCTGCCCGATCTCCCCCTCCGCCTCGATGGCTGCGAGCGGGAGCGCCACCTGTTCGCCCGCGTCGCCGGGGCCGCCGACCACCTCACGCTCTCCTGGCAGCGCGTGGACGATGACAACCGGGAGGCGCCGGTCTCCCCGCTGGCCGAGCGCGTGATGCTCAGCCAGGCCCGCCCGCCGCTCCACGTCCCCCCGGTGCTGCCCGGCCTCCTGGCCGCCCGCCCCGACGCGCGCCTCTGCTGGCGCCCCGCCCGCGAACACGCCGTCCTCGCCGCGCTCCACGGCCCCCGCAGCCTGCTCCGCGCCGTCCTGCCCCTCGCCATCGCAGAGATCGGCGCCCCCGGTACGCCCGCAGAGGCGCTCGCGGACGCCCGCATCGCCATCCTCGATGAGATCGATCCCGACCGCCGCAGCCCCGACGGCTGGGGCCGCGCCCGCGTCGCCGGGCCCTATATGGGGTTCGTCGGCGGTGTCCATCAGGCCGCCGATCCGCGCCGCAGCCTGCCCCACCTCACGCTGATCGAGGGGATCGGCAAGTGCGGCTGGCATGTGATGCTGGAGCGCGTCCTGCGGCTGGAGGAGGTGCCTGATCCGCAGCTCGCGCTCCCCGGCTTCGCCCGCCACCTCGTCGGCACCGTCGTCCACGGGACGCTGGAGGTCATCGTCCGCGAAGCCTTCGCCGCCGTCGGCCTCGTCCCGCCGGAGCGCATGAGCGACCCGCTCCGCCCCGTCGCCGTCTCCTGGCCCGCCCACGACCGCCTCCGCGCCGTCGCCCGCGATGTCGCCGATGACACCATCCGCAACCAGGGGATCGGCGTCCCCGGCTTCGGCTCCGTCCTCGCTGAGCATGCGCTCCCGGTGCTGGAGATCGTCCGTCAGGCCGACTGGGCGGCGACCGGCAGCGTCGATCTGCTCGGCGTGGAGCTGGAAGGGGAGGTCTCTGTCGTGGATCTTCACGGGCGCGTCCGCCGCATCCCGTTCATCGCCGACCGCGTCGATGCTGCGCCCGCCGGATCGCCAGCCGGATCGTCCGCCGGATCGCCCGCCGCCGGTATGCGCATCACCGAGTACAAGACCGGCCGCCCCATCTCCGACGCCAAGAAGCCGGAGACCCGCCAGCGGCACCTCATGGACAAGGTGCAGCGCGGAGAGCGCCTCCAGGGCATCGCCTACGTCCTCGCCACCGGAGATCCGACCGCCGTCAGCCGGTTCTTCTTCATCGGCCCGAACGTCGAGAGCGAGGCCCGCGTCTATCCGGTCAGCTATCCGGTCGATCCGGCTCCTGTGCCGATCCCTGCGCCGGACGCTGCCGCTGCCCCCGCTGCCCCCGCTGCCGTTCCCGCTGCCGCTGCGAAGGGCGCGCCGGACGCCAACACCCAGGCCCTCCGCATGCGCGCGTCCTTTGAGAATGCCGCCCGGGTGGTCGTCGAGGCGTGGGATCGCGGCGCCTTCCTGCCGAGGGTGGTCACCCCCGCCGGAGATGAGCCCGATCTCTGCTCCTTCTGTCAGCTCTCCGCAGCCTGCTCCCGGCGCGATGCCGGTGCGCGTTCCCGCCTCCAGGCCGTCGCCGCCGCCTGGGCGGAGGCTCCCCCGTCTGATCCGGGGGAGGCGTCGTTCCATCAGCTCTGGCGGCTGCATTCCGGAGAGGGCGCGTGATCCCTGAGACGGTTCAACAGCTCCGTGAGCGGGACGCAGCCTCCCGCCTGATCGCACAGTCCACCTTCGATCTCCCCGTCGTGCTGGAGGCAGGCGCAGGCACCGGCAAGACCGCCACCCTCGTCGCCCGCGTCGTCGCGTGGTGCCTCGGCCCCGGCTGGGATCGCGCCGCTGCCGCCCTGCCCGGCGACTCCCCTGACCGCGTCGCCGCCCGCGTCATGGATCGCGTCGTCGCCATCACCTTCACCGAGGCCGCCGCCGGAGAGATGGCCACCCGCGTGAGCGCCGCCCTCGCCGCCATCGAGCGGGATCACCTCCCCCCCGGCGTCATGGCCGGCGCCCTCCCGCCGCCCGCCGTCCGCGCCCCGCGCGCCCGCCACCTCCTCGCCGCGACCGATCACCTCTTCGTCCGCACCATCCACGCCTTCTGCCGCAGGCTGCTCCTCGCGTGGCCGCTGGAGGCCGGGCTGCACCCCGCGATGGAGGTCGATGCAGACGGCGCGCGGCTCGGGGAGGTCGTCGATGCTGTGGTCTCCGCCTGGATCCGCACCGCCTACACCGGGGCGGTCGCAGAAGCCGGTGACCCGGGTGACGCCGACATCCTCACCCGTGACTGCGTCGACCTCGCCCGCGTCGGCGTCGGCCCTGCCGATATCCACGCCGCCGTCCTCGGGCTGGCCCAGCGCAGCGCCGATCCCGATCTGCTGGAGCAGGATGTTTTCCCGCCCGATCAGGTCGTCCTCACCCGCGATCAGCTCCTCGTCAGCGCCTGCGACCTCGCCCGCCTCGCCGCGCCCATGCTGGCGCTCAAGCGATCCCCCGCGTCGATGCGCGTCGCCGCCTGGGCCGCCGCCCTCGCCGCGCGCCTCCCGCCCGCCCCCGGCGAGCCGCCCGGTGACCTGATCGCGCTCAAGCGGGCCGTGGAGATCGATCCGCTGGAGGACGTCCTCGATCGCCTCAAGTCCTGGGCCGCCGACGACTTCAACGCCACCGAGCAGAAGGCCGCCGAGGCGAAGACAGGCGCCGCCGATCTCCCCGCCATCGCCGCCGCCGCCGCCGCGCTCCTCCCGCTCGTCGATCGCGTGCGCCGCTTCGATATGATCCGCCTCCGCGCAGGGGGGAGGGTGGTCGCGCACCTGCTCCGTCAGGTCGGACACCGCCTCAGATCCGCCGGGATACTCACGTTCTCAGGGTTGCTGATCGAGACCCGCAGCCTCCTGCGCCGCCGTGCGGATGTCCGGGACGCCGTCCGGGGGAGCATGGATCAGCTCCTCGTCGATGAGTTCCAGGACACCGATCACCTCCAGTGTGAGCTCCTCCGCCTGCTCGCCCTCCCGCTCCCTGCCGCAGAGCCGCCCGCCGCAGAGCCGCCCCCCGCGTGGACGCCCGCCTGCCCCGGACTCTTCCTCGTCGGCGATCCCAAGCAGTCCATCTACGGCTGGCGCAGCGCTGATCTCGCCGCCTATGAGGCTTTCGTCGCCGAGGTCATCGCCATCGGTGGCTCCCGGCACCCGCTCTGCGTCAACTTCCGATCCGTTCCGGCCATCCTCGATGAGGTCGATCGCGTCTGCCGCCCGGGTATGCCCTGGGTCCGCCATGTCCAGCCAGCCTTCGAACCGCTGGTTCCCGCAGAGGAGCACGTCGGGGCGGTCGGCTTCCTCGTCTATGCAGATCCCGTCGCTGCCAGTGCCGGTGCCGCTGCCAGCGCCGCCGGGGTGGACGGCGCCGCCGGTCCCGATGCCGCTCCCGGTTCCGATCCGGGCTCCGACCTTCCGGGCTCCGACCTTCCGGGCTCCGATCTGGATCTGGATCTGGATCTGGGTCTGGATTTTGCCGACGCCGCAGCCATGGATCTCGCGGCGTCCTTCGGCGCGTCCGCGCCCCCGTCCGCGCCCCCGTCTGCGCTCCCGTCCGCGCCCCCGTCCGCGCCACCGTCTGCGCTCCCGGGCGACAGCGCCGCTGCCGCTCCCGTCCCCCGCTTCGCCCCGGTCGAGCATCATGTGAGCTGGGGCTGGAAGGACGGCGCCCCGTTGACCGAGCTGCGATCAGCGGACGCGACCGCGCTGGAGGCCCGTCACCTCGCCGCCGAGATCTATTGCCTCCACCACGACCACGGGGTCGCGTGGCGCGAGATCGCTGTGCTGATGCGCTCTACCGGCGATCTCGACGACTACACCGGGGAGCTGCGCGCCCTCGGCATCCCTTACGCCGTGAGCCGCGATCACGCCTACTATCAGCGCCGGGAGATCATCGACGCCGCCGCGCTGATCCGCTGCATCCTCGATCCGAACGATCATGTCGCGCTCGTCACTGTCCTGCGCTCGACGCTCTGCGGGGTGCCGGACGGCGCGCTGATCCCGCTCTGGACCCGCCACTTTCCCCAGCTCCTCTCTGAGCTGCACCGCCCGGAGCCTGCCGCCCTCGCCCGGATCCGCGCTGTCGTGCTGGAGGCGGTCGTCGAGATCCCTCCCGACATCCCGGGGATCGCGCGCGTTGCTGGCTGGGAGGACGCGCTGCTCCACACGGTCGCCGTCGTCGCGCACCTCCGGAGCCGCTTCCAGGAGGACGCCCCCGATCTGTGGGTCGAGTCCCTCCGGACGATGCTGCTGCTGGAGGTCTCCGAGGCCGCGCGCTACCAGGGCGCCTGGCGGCTCGCCAACCTCGACCGCTTCCTCCGGCTGCTCCAGGTCGCGCTGGAGGAGGGGAGCGGCGATGAGCAGGAGGTGCTCCGCGCCCTCCGGCGGGGGGTCGGGGAGGAGCGGGAGGCCGCCGAGGGCCGCCCGATGGACGCCGCAGAGGACGTCGTGCGGCTCATGACCATCCACAAGGCCAAAGGGCTCGACTTCGCCCACGTCTATCTCGTCCAGCACCACCGCCGCAGCCACAGCGCCTCCGTCCCCCCGCTCGACTGGCAGGAGCGCGCTGAGATCGCCGGGATCCCCGGCGCAGGCCCCGGCGCCCCCGGCGCAGACTTTGTCCTCTTCGGCGCGCCCACCCCCGGCTACGCCGCCGTCGCTGCCCGCCGCGCCCTCGTCGAGCGGGCCGAGCGCGTCCGCCTGCTCTATGTCGCGCTCACCCGTGCAAAGCACCGGCTCGTTACGATGGGGAGCTGGCCCCCCGTCCCCCGTCCGAAGCCGTTTCAGGAGGCCGATACCTTCACCTCCCTCCTCTGCAACCGCCCCGGTATCCCCGATCTCCCCGCCGGGATGATGCGCATCGCCGCCGATCCCGCCGGGAGCGCGGACGCGCTCTTCTCCGGAGACGCGCTCTGGCGCTTCCCCGTCCTCCTCAGCCGCGCCGTCGTCCCCGCCGCGCCCCTGACAGACGTCCCGCTCCCCCCGCTGCCTCCCCTGGAGGAGATCGCCCGGATCTCTGCACAGATCCAGTCAGAGGCCGCTGCCGCTGCCCTCCGGATGCGCGCCAGCACCGCGGCCTTCCTCTCCGCAGACGGCTCCACCTGGAAGCACCACGCGCCCGCGCCCGGGAGCGCCTGGGCCGCCCTGCCGCCCGCGCGCGCCGCTGCGCTCATGGGAGAGATCGCCGCCGTCCTGCGCCGGCTCCTCTCTCAGGCCCCCGACCCGTCCGGTGAGGATCTCTCCGGTGAGGATCTCTCCAGGCGCCTGCCCCTGCTCCTGCGCGACCGCGTGGATGCGCCGCTGTTCCCGGCCGCGCTGGAGGCTGCCAGCCGCCTCGTCGCCGCCTTCCGCGCCGGGCCGCTCCCCGCCCGCCTCGCCCTGATCCATCGCTCCTCGCCGCAGGGACTCGCCCGCGCCGTCCCGCTGCTCCTCCCGCCCGCCGGGCAGGTCACCGGCTTCCGCCACGCCGTCGTCGATATCCTCTATGTCGACCCCGATCAGGGCGTCCCTGTCCTCGGCGTCTGGCGCGTGGATGACGTCGAGCCCGGCAGCGCCCTCACCGTCGCCCGCCAGTCCGCCCACATCCACCGCGAGGTCATCGACGGCCTCGGGGCCGCCCTCGGCATGCCGGTCATCTCTGAGTTCTGGTTCATCGGCAGCGGGCTGGTCGTCCGGCCCTGATCGTCCGGCCCTGTGGATTGTGTCGGGCGCTCTCTGCTTCTGCTTGCCTCCGGCCCCCCGGATCGTGTATGTTGCCGTCACCGGTGGACGCCTCCACCCCAGGAGCTTCAGATGCTGTTGATGATGACGATGGCGGTCGCAGGCACGTGGCCTCCGGGTGCAGTGATCGAGGATGCCGCTGTGCTCGATGTCACCGGCTCCGGCTTCGACGCAGTGGCCGGGATCATCCCCGCGCTCCTCCCGTCGGCGATCGAGATCCCCGCTACCGAGAGCACCTACGATCTCTTCATCTGTGATGTCGGGTTCGGCCTCCTCAACGGGGCCGCCGGTATCCAGGTGCTCTCCGCCCGCATCGTCCCGATGGACGGCTATCTGGACATCACCGCTGAGCTGCTCGTCAACGTGAACGACGCGGGAAATCAGTTTGCGCTCAATTATGATTACTGTTTCGGGGACGACACCTGCAACGGCTACATCGACGCCTTCCCCGTCACCATCCACACCATCGCCAACATGGAGATCGTCACCGGGGGCGACGGTCAGCCCGCCCTCGACGCCACCATCGGCGATCTGGAGGTCACCTACGGGCTGGAGGGCAGCTATATCCACCTCGACTGCTGGATCCAGGGTCTTGAGGATGTCCTCTCCTTCGTTGGCCTCTCCCTCTACGATCTGATCATCGGTCTGCTCGCCCCTACGCTGGAGAGCACCATCGCCGATATCGTCCCCGAGCTGGAAGCCACCATCGAAGACGCCTTCTCTGCCGCTGTCATCCAGCAGGACGTCGATCTCAACGGCGCCACGCTCCATGTCAACCTGTTCCCCAGCGACATCGACATCACCACCGATGGCCTCCGCCTCTCCCTCTCCGGGGCGATGGACGCCGACGCCGCCTCCTGCATCGCCGCCTATGATCCCGGCGGCTCCGCGCAGACCGACGCGCCTGTCCCCGGCGCCTCCTCCCTGCCCGCAGGCACCCACATGGGCCTCCTGCTTTCAGATGATTTCATCAACCAGGCGCTCTATGCGGCCTGGCGCGGCGGCATCCTCTGTATCAGCACGGACACCCTTGAATTGCCGATCACCCTCGACACCGGCCTCATGGGCTCCCTCACCGGGAACGTCTTCACCGACCTCTTCCCCGAACCGAAGCCCGTCTCGCTCCGCACCGTCCCCCGTACGCCGCTCACCGCCGCCTATGACGGGCCCCACGATGTCGATGTCAACATCCAGGATCTCGATCTCGAATTCTACGCCGAGCTCGATGGCCGCGAGGCCCGCATCGTCGATGTCTCCCTCGATGGCCTCGTCGGCGCTGACTTCGTCTTCGATGCCGGTACCGGCAACCTGGCCATCGCCCTCGCCCTCTCCGGCGATGACCTCACCCCCTCCATCGTCTACAATGAGCTGAAGCCCGATGACAACGACGCCATCATCACCGGCTTCCAGGGCTCCTTCGGCTCCCTCGTCGAGACCCTGATCGGCTCTCTCGTCGGTGACTCCCTCTCGTTCGCGCTGCCCTCCTTCAGCGGCCTCGGCCTCCAGAGCATCGACATCACCGGTGACACCGAGTGGCTCACCGCCGCTGTCCAGATCGGCCTCGTCAGCTATGGCTCCGGCTCCGGCTGCGGAGCGGACGGCGGTTGCGGCGGCTGCAGCGGCGGATCAGGCTGCTCGGTCGGCGGGGTCGACGTGCCGATCGGGGCCTTCTGGATCCCGGGGCTGGCCTTCCTCGTCGTGCGTCGGCGCCGGCAGTAGCAAGGGGAGGGCCGGATCGGTCAGGGCTTTGTGAACAGTGCCACGACCTCTACATGCCCTGTCTGCGGGAACAGATCCACCGCTGACCATGTCTCCAGCGTCCAGCCTGTGTTCTTCAGCTCTGTCGCGTCCCGGATCAGGCTCACCGGTTTGCAGGCGATGTAGATCAGCCGCTTTGCCCGCAGCTCCTTCAGCGTCGTCAGCGCGTGCCGGTGCAGCCCGCCGCGCGGCGGATCGACGATCACCGTCGCCTCCGGCGGGATGGTAAGGCTCCCGT
>JBEIQZ010000431.1:0-5511 GCA_040376255.1 Alphaproteobacteria bacterium | reverse complement strand
GCCCATGAAGGGCAGGTAGATATGCGTGTGGGGGTCAATGAAGCCCGGAAAGACGTGCTTCCCGGCCGCGTCGATCACCTCCGCCCCGGACGGCGGGGAGATCGAGCCGGACGACGATCAGATCCTGTTCTCTGCGCCGGGCGCGATGGACGCGTGGCGCACCGGCGCCCGGGACGCCGCCGCCTCGCTCCCGCTCTATGCGCGCGCCCGCCAGCAGGCGCGGGGGGATCGCGCGGCGGCGGCGCTGCTGATCCAGCATGCCCACATGCTGCTCCAGACGGGGGACAACGCGGCGGCGGACGCCGATTACCTGGAAGCGTTGCAGCGGTACGGCGATCTGCGCGACGGCTACGGCTTCCGGATCGGGGACATCGCCCGCCTGAAGCGCGGGGAGATCCTGCTCGGGCAGGATCCGGTGGCGGCGCAGGCCCAGCTCCAGGGGCTCGTCGAGGAGCTGATGGCGATCGACTGGGTGATCGGGCGGGGCGGGGAGGCGGCGATCGCGCGGCGGGTGCTCGATCTGCTGGCTCCGCGCTCGGACGCGGACTGGCTCGCCCGGATGCGCTCGCGGATCGCGGAGCGCTCAGCGCAGCACTGCGTGGCCGGGCAGCTCCAGGGGGAATTGGACTCGCTCGGGGCGAAGGGGCGGCTCTTGAAGGTGAGCGCGGGCCAGTTCTCCTACATCCGGACTGAGAACGCGCTGTGGGCGATCACGTGGACGGAGGCGGATCAGTACGTGATGGCGCTCGACCTGCGCGCGGTGCTCTCCCGGCTCGCCTGGCAGTCCGCCCGCACCGGCGGCCCCGACAGCGAGGTGCGGGTGGAGGTGGTCGGCCCGGAGGAGGAGCTGGGCGCCGCAGTCGTCGCCCGCCGCAGCCTCGCCCCGTGGCTCTCCGGCTGGTCGGTGCAGGTGTGGCCCCGCGATCCCGCCGCCCTCGCGACCCGCCAGCAGGAGCAGTGGCGGCGCGGGGTGTTCATCGTCGGGGTGAGCGTGGTGATGATCGGCCTCGGCGCGCTGCTCTCAGCGCGGCTGCTGCAGCGGGAGCTGGACGCCGCGCGGGAGAAGGCCGACTTCGCCGCGCGCGTCTCCCACGAATTGCGATCCCCGATCACGCAGATCCGCCTGAAGGCGGAGGCGCTGCTGCTCGGCCTCGCCACCTCTGAGGAGGCCCGCAACCGCCATTATGAGATCATCATGCGGGAGTCTGAGCGGCTCTCGCGCCTCGTCGACAACATGCTGGACTTCGCCGCGATCGAGCGCGGCCTGAAGAAGTACTCGATGCGCCCCGGCGATCTGAGCGCCACCGTGATCCGCGCCGTCGAGTCCGCGCAGGTGGCGATGGAGATGGCCGGGATCGAGATCGCGCTGGAATTGCCGGAGGATCTGCCTGAGGTCAACCACGATCCCGACGCGGTCTCCCAGGCCATCGCCAACCTCCTGTCCAACGCCGCCAAGTACGGCGGCCCCCTCAAGGGCGCGGGGAAGGCGTCCGGGAGCGCGCCGGGAAATACCGGCGGCAAGCCACCGGAACCCGCTGAGGGGGCGACGCCCTGGATCGGGGTGTCTGTACGGGTTGTTGACACTGACAAGGTTCGGGAGGTGTGGGTGGAAGTCTCAGATCGTGGTATTGGGATCGCGCCGGAGGAGCAGGCGAAGATCTTTGAACAGTACTACCGATCTTCAGACCCGCAGGCCCGACGCCGAAAAGGCACCGGGCTGGGCCTGACCATCGTGCGGTACATCCTGGAGGCGCACCACGGGCGGGTCTCGGTCCGCTCCATGCCGGGCCAGGGTTCCACCTTCATCCTCCAATTCCCCACTGATCTCTGATCATCTCATCTCTCTGATCTCTGAGGTTTCATGCCCCGCATTCTGTTTCTGGAAGATGAGGAGGATCTCCTCAGCTCCCTTGTCGCCTTCTTCACACGCGAGGGCTACGAGGTTCACAGCGCCCGGGGCGGTCGGGCCGCGCTGGAGATCGCCCGCCGGGTCCGCCCGGATCTCGCGGTGATGGACGTGATGCTGCATGAGGGGCCGGAGGGGCCGAACGGGATGGACGGGTTCGAGGTGCTGCGCGAGCTGCGCGCCAGCGGGTTCACCGGGCCGGTCATCCTGCTGACCGCGCGCACGCTGGAGCATGACAAGCTGCTTGCGTTCGATCTGGGCGCGGACGACTACGTCACCAAGCCCTTCTCGCTGATGGAGCTGAAGGCGCGGCTCCGGGCGGCGCTGAAGCGCGGCGGCGGCAACCGCAGCGTCTACTGCTACGCCGACGTGAAGGTCGATCTCGACAACTACCTGATCCACCACCCTGACGGCGACGAGCGGCTCTCCAACCGCGAGCAGGAATTGCTCCGCTACCTCATCGAGCACCGGGGGAAGGTGCTGGGCCGCGAGGAATTGCTGCGGAGCATCTGGAAGTACAACCCCGGCGTCACGACGCGGACGGTCGACACCCACATCCTCAACGTCCGCAAGAAGCTCCATGACGACGCGGGTCAGCCCCGGTTCATCGAGACGCTGCACGGCATCGGCTACAAGTTCGTCGGGGAGGAGACGGGGTGAGATCGGCGGGATCACAGCGACCGCCGGGATCGCTGAAGATCGGGCTGATCAGGTGGATCGGGCTGATCGGGCTGATCGGGCTGATCGGGCGGGCGGCGGCGCTGCCGGATGACGATGTGCGGATCTGGGAGGGGCTGTACGACGCGCGGCTGATCGAGGCCGCCGACGGGACCCCGGCGATCGCGCTCCAGTACTACGAGGAGCTGCTGCAGGAGCTGCCGGCCGACGCCCCGCAGCGGCCGGAGGTGCTGTACTGGCTGGGGCGGGCGCGGTTCTCGCTCGGGGATCTGGACGGGGCGATCGCGGCGCTCCAGGAGGCGGCGCGGAGCCCGGATCAGCGCCCGACAGCGGAGGCGCTCCTGTCGCGCATCGAATTGCAGCGCCGGGGGGCCATCGGGCTGCCGATCCGCTGGGACTTCTCGCAGGGGCCGATGTCGTTCTCGCGCAGCCTTGACGATGACGCGGGGCGGCTCGCGACCCGGCTGATCGACGGCAACCCCGCGCTGATCTGGCCGATGCTCGTCCGCAGCGGCGGGATCGGGCACATCTCTCTCTCGCTGGCGCAGGAATTGCCAATCCGGTACCTCGCCTTCCGCGCCCGCGCTGAGCGGTTCCCGGCGAACCTCCAGGTGGTGCTGCTGTCCCCGGACGGGGGCGCTTCTCGGCGCCGCTGGTGGTGGTGCCGACAGGCCGCTGGATGCGGGTGGAGTGGCGGGTGGAGGCGTTCCGGGCAATCGACGGCCGCGCGGAGGCGCCGCTCCGGCGCACGCGGGTGGTGGTATTTCAGGAGCTGACCGGCTACCTCTCGTCCGACCGGGGGGACAATGCGCTCTTTATTGATGACCTGCGGATAGAATAGATGCGGACAGAATAGATGCGGCTCGTTCAGAAGTACGGGGGCTCCTCGGTCGCGGACGTCAGCCGGATACGGCGGGTGGCGGAGCGGGTCGCGGCGGCGCGGCGGGCGGGGCATGAGGTGGTGGTGGTGGTGTCCGCGATGGGCAACAGCACCAACGAATTGCTGGCGCTCGCACGGCAGGTCTCGCCGCAGCCGGGGCGTCGGGAGCTGGACATGCTGCTCTCGGTGGGGGAGCGGGTGAGCATGGCACTGCTGGCGATGGCGCTCGGAGAGCTCCAGATCCCGGCGCGGTCGTTCACCGGCTCCCAGTCGGGCATCCTCACCGACGAGGCCCACGCGGCGGCGCGGGTGATCGAGGTGCGCCCGGAGCGCATCGAGGCGGCGCTCGCGGCGGGGGAGGTGGCGATCGTCGCGGGCTTCCAGGGCATGAGCCTGTCGCGCGAGATCACCACCCTGGGGCGCGGCGGCAGCGACACGACGGCGGTGGTGCTGGCGGCGGCGCTGCGGGCGGACGAGTGCGAGATATGCTCGGACGTCGACGGGATCTGGAGCGCCGATCCGCGCACGGTGCCGGGGGCGCGGAAGATCGACGACATGAGCCTCGCGGAGGCGCTGGCGCTGGCGCGGAACGGGGCGAAGGTGCTGTTCGAGGACGCGGTCGCGTGGGCGGAGCGCCAGGGGATCGCGCTGCGGGCCTCAGCGACGGCGGGCGGGACGGGGACGCGGATCCGCCCGGAGGGGCCGGCGGCGCCCCGGATGCTGGCGGTCACGCGGGATGAGGAATTGGGCTTCCTGCCGCTGGATCGGCTCGCCGACATCCCCGCGCCCTGCATCCGGCTCGCCGGGCCGTGGGGGTGCTGGTCGACCGGCGGAACCTGCACGGGGCGCTCGCGGGGATGGAGCCTGCGGCGACGGTGGCGGCGGTGGGGGCGCGGATCGGGCAGGATCCCCGGCTGCTGCATCGGCTCCTGTCCGTCGCAACAACCGCCCACTGGCATGTTACGTCCTGGCATGCGACAGTGGATGCGGTCCTGTTCCGGCTGCCTCCTGAGCGATCAGCGGCGCTGGAGAAGGCGCTGCATGATCTGCTTGACTGAAGCACCCGCAGGTACACCTTCCTGCAGCTCTCTGTGCGGCACACTCTCTGAGGTACCATGAGCATGATCAAGCAGTTCCTGAATCCTCCCAACTGGTTCTCAGCGGCCAGCCTGTTCTGCGGCTTCTACGCGATGCTGCTGGCGGGTCAGGCGGACGGAGAGGCGGCGAAGTTCTATCAGGCGGGGCTGATGATCATCTTCTCGGGCGTCTTTGACATGCTCGACGGGCGGGTGGCCCGCATCACGAAGACCGCCTCGCAGTTCGGGATGGAGCTGGACTCGCTCATCGACATCGTGAGCTTCGGCGTCGCTCCGGCCACGCTGCTCTACTTCTGGGCGCTGAAGCCGCTCGATCTCCTTGGCGTGTTCGTCGCCTCCGCCTACATGCTCTGCGGCGCCTTCCGGCTCGCCCGCTTCAACTGCATGGCGGACAAGGGCGGCGGCTCCAATTTCAGCACCGGCCTCACCATCACTGCCGCCGGCGGCACGGTGGCCTCAGTGGTGATGTGGTTCGCCGGATCGGATCGGCCCGCGCCCGCCAACGCCGGGGCGCTCGTCTCGCTGGTGCTCTGCCTGTCGTGGCTGATGGTCTCCACGGTGCCGTACCGGGGCCTCAAGAGCCTGAAGCTCTCCCCGCGCGGCCTCGCGCTCGTCGCCATCCTGTTCGGCGCCTGCCTCGCCATCGCCGCCAGCTACGACATCTCCACCCTCTTCGTCCTCTTCGGCGTCGGTCACGTCCTGTCCGCCCCCCTGGAGTCGCTGCTCACCTTCCCGCGCCGCCGCCGCCAGCGCGCCCGCGCCCGGCTGGAGCAGGGGAGCCATGACGGATCGGGGGAGAGCCCTTGACGCTGCTTCCGGCGGTTCCGGTACTCCTCAGCGTCGTCCTCGCCGCTGTCCTGCCCGCACAGGCCGGAGAGCCGGAGAGCGCGCCGCCCCCGCCGCCCGCGCCTGCGACCCCGCCGCCCGGGCCGGTGCCGCTCCCGCCTGCG
>JBEIQZ010000072.1:0-15630 GCA_040376255.1 Alphaproteobacteria bacterium | reverse complement strand
GCTGCTGGCGCCGGTGATGGCGCGGCTGGAGTACCGCCCGGACGATCCTGAGTACGGGCGCCAGTGGAACCTGCCGATGATCGGGGCGCCGACCGGCTGGCGTGCGGGGGGCGGGCGCGGGGTGGTGGTGGCGGTGCTGGACACGGGGGTGTCGCCGCTGCCCGATCTCCCTGCGGATCGCATCCTTGCCGGGCGCAGCTTCGTGCCGGGCGCGGCGACGGCGGCGGACGATCACGGCCACGGGACGCACGTGGCGGGGACGATCGCGCAGGCGACCCACAACGGGATCGGGGTGGCGGGCGTGGCGCCGCAGGCGATCATCCTGCCGATGAAGGTGCTGGGGGCGGACGGCGGCGGGCGCACCGACTGGATCGCGGCGGCCATCGACGAGGCGGTCGATCAGGGGGCGAAGGTGATCAACCTGTCGCTGGGCGGCGGGCATTCGGACGTGCTGGTGAAGGCGGTCGAGAAGGCCCGCAAGGCGGGCGTCGTCGTCGTGGCGGCGGCGGGAAACAGCGGGAGCGAGGGGCTGGGCTCTCCGGCGGACGCGCCCTCGGCGGTGGCGGTGACGGCGGTGGGGCCGGACGGGGCGCTGGCGCCCTACTCCACCTGGGGCGCGGGCGTGCGGATCGCGGCGCCGGGCGGGAACAAGAACATTGAGGGCGGCGGCATCCTGCAGGCGACCATCGACGGCCACGGCGGCCAGCAATTCGCGGAGTGGCAGGGGACGAGCATGGCCACGCCGCACGTCGCGGGCGCGGCGGCGGTGCTGTGGGGCGCGGGCGCGGAGTCGGCGGACGAGGTGGAGCGGGCGCTGCAGCGCGGAGCGGTCGGCGGCGGAGAGGCGCTGAAGTTCGGCGCGGGGCGGCTGGACGTCGCGGGGTCGGTGCAGGCGCTGATGACGGCGCGGCACGGGCTGCTGTTCGTCGTCGGGGCGGGGGTGACGCTGGCGCTGACGATGCTGGCGGGGATCCGGGGGGCGGGGCGGGCGCTGACGGTGCTGGCGGGCGGGTGGACGGCGGGCGGGCTGTTCCTGCTGCCGCTGCTGCCGCTGGCGCCGTCGGGCTGGACGGCGATGCTGGCGCGCCCGCTGATGCGCTGGCCTGCCGATCTGCTCGGCGGGTGGTTCATGGGCTTCCCGCTCTGGCAGTCGGCGCTGCTGCCGGTGCTGCTCTGCGTGCTGCTCGGGGCGACGCGGACGCTGGGGCCGCTGGCGATGGCGGTGGCGGCGGGGACGGGGAGCTGGCTGCTCTACGGGGCGGCGTCAGGGAGCTCGGGGATCTGGTGGATGTTCGGCTATGAATTCCCGTGGCTGCTGGCGAACGGGGGCGTCTGCCTCGCGGCGGCGCTCGGGGTGGCGGGGATCCAGAAGTTGCGTCGGCTGGGCGACGCGGCAGAAAATACCGGCGCGGGCAGCGCGGGCGGGAGGGCGCGATGATCTACAGGGGGAAGCTGGTGCGCGAGGACATCGGGCCGGGCGTCTGGCGGCTGGTGGCGGTCGGGCAGTCCTGGGTGCTGCGCGGGGCCATCCCGCCGGGGCTGGCGGGGCAGGCGGTGGAGGTCGACGCGGAGCCGGACGGCAGGCCGGGGGAGTCGATGGGTTTTGAGATGTCCGGGCCGGTCCTGCGGGTGCGGCGGGTCAGCGCGGGCTAGCCGCAGGGCGCGGCGCCGGGATCAGCGGGGCCGCCCGACGGATCAGCGGGGCCGCCCCGCTGATCAGCGGGCCGGGGGGCTCTTCGGCGCGATCACGGGGGTTTTTGAGCGCGTATACAGGATCCAGATGCCGAGGCCGGTCAGGACGATGGAGCCGTACTGGGCCGGGGTGAGGCCGAGGTAGCGCGCATCGACAGGGTGGGAGCGCAGGAAGTCGGAGAGGAAGCGGTAGGGGCCGTACATGACGGGCAGCAGGCCGACATAGAAGCCGTGGAAGCGGGGCTTCCGGTCGAGCACCTCGAACAGCACCCAGGTGAAGCCCGACCAGAGCGCCTCGTAGAGCCCCATGTCGTGGCAGGCGACGGCGCAGTTGATCATGCCGTCTGATGCGTGGCAGGCGCCGGGGACGGCCAGGAAGAAGTTGGAGATCGGGCCGGGGTGATCGTGGGCCGAGAAGCAGCCGAGGCGCCCGAAGAACCAGCCGAGCGAGAAGCCGAAGGCCAGCGCGTCCGCGTGGGGCCAGTAGGGCTGCTGGTGGCGGCGGAAGAACCAGACGGTGAGCGGGATGCAGAACAGGAACCCGCCGTAGCTGGACAGCCCGTGCCAGACCTGGAACAGGTTGAGGCTCAGCAGGTTGATGTTCCCGCTGCTGATCTGCTTCCAGTCCTCGGCGAGCAGCCACGGCTCGTAGAACAGCAGGTGGCCGAGGTGGCCGCCGACGAAGGTGCCGAGGACGAGCCAGCCGATGAGCTGGTTGATGAACTCGGGATCGACGCCGAAGCGCTGGGCCTTCCGCTGGGCGAGGGTCCCGCCGAGCAGGAAGCCGATCGCCACGAGGATGCCGAACATATGGACGGCGACGTTCCCGAAGAGCGGGATGGAGAAGGGTTCAAAACAGGGCAGGATCGGTTGCATGTTCCACGGCAGGCGCGCAGCAATAACCTGAATCTGCGGGAGCAGCCTGCCAGCGGGGACAGGACAGGGTTAGTAGAACGCAGGCAGAGAGAGCATGGCGGTCATAAACTTTGCGCGGAAGGAGATCGAGGCGAAGGTGGTCTACTACGGGCCCGCCTTCTCCGGCAAAACGACCAACGTGCAGAAGCTGCACGAGCTGATGCCCGCCGGGCAGCGCGGGGAGCTGCACTCGCTGGCGACAGAGGCGGATCGCACGCTGTTCTTTGATTATGTGCCGATCCAGCTTGGCAAGATCAGCGGGTTCGACGCGAAGTTCAAGCTGTTCACCGTCCCCGGCCAGGTCGTCTACCAGCAGACGCGGCGGGTGGTGCTCCAGGGGGCCGACGCTGTAGTGTTCGTGGCCGACTCCAGCCCGGATCGCATCGACGCGAACCTCGACTCGCTGGTGGATCTCGAAGAGAACCTCCGCGCGCACGGGATGGATCTCACAAGCATCCCGCTGGTGCTCCAGCTCAACAAGCGCGACGCCCCCGGCGCCCGCAGCGCCCAGGACATGCTGATGGAGCTGAACCCGTTCGGCGTGCCGTGGGTGGAGGCGGTGGCGGCCAACGGGGACGGCGTGCTGGAGACGCTGAAGCGGGTGACCGAGATCGCCGCGCAGCGGATCAAGGAGAACCTCGCCGGGCAGAAGACGGCGGTGAAGGTCGTCGCGGTAGATCGCGCCGAGGCCGAGGACGACCGGCGGGTGATCCGCGAGCACATCGAGCGCATCCGGAAGGTGCGCCCTGAGGAGACGGCGAAGGAGCAGCAGATGCATGCCGCCGGGCGGCTGCATGTGCAGTCGGTCGATGCGTTCAAGCCGCAGGGCGCGGCGAAGCCCCTGATCAAGGATCCGATCAAGGATCCGATCCGGGAGCAGGGCAGGGACGTGCAGGGCGCGGCGACGCAGATGATCGGCAGCCAGCTCGGCGCCGGGTCTGGCAGCGCCGGTAACAGCTCCATCTACGAGGTGAGCCGCCCGATCCCCCGCCAGCAGCCCCCGGCGCAGCGGGTGATCCCGCCGCCGCCCGCGCCGCCGAAGGCGGAGTGGCCGCCGGGCGGCCCGCTGGAGGCGTGGCTGGAGGGCGAGCCGAACGTCCGGGCCATCGAGGCGATCGGCGCGACGCTGGGGGCGGACGGGCATATCCGCGTGGACGTGGTGATGGATCGGGGCGGCGGGCCGATGCGGCACACGGTGACGCTGGCTTCGCGGCCGGCGAAGGCGGCGAAGCCGCCGGAGCGCGCAGCGGAGCGGCCGGCTGAGGGGGGGGGCTGGGTGGGCGCAGGTGTGGCGGGGATCCTGGGGGTGGGGGTCGGCGCGGTGCTGGGGATCGCGCTGGGATGGGCCGTCTTTGCCGGTGGGTGAGCCGGGGGGCGCGGTCGCCGGGACGGTATGGGCGTCGCGGACAGGGAGGCAGTGGCGGCTGAAGCCGGTGCAGCCCGCCGTGGTGGAGGCGATCCGGGCCTCGCTGCGGGTGTCGATGCTGGCGGCGCGGGTGCTGGCGGCGCGGGGCTATGATCCGTCGACGGCGCGGGTGTTCCTCGATCCGGGGATGCACCAGCTCTACGATCCCAACCTGCTGCTCGGGCTGCCGGAGGCGGTGGCGCGGATCCGGCGGGCGCTCGCGGAGGGGCAGCCGATCCGGCTGGTGACGGACTACGATGTGGACGGGACGACCTCCTGCCTGATCCTGCATGCGGCGCTCGACCGGTGCATGTCGGCCTCAGGCAGCGCCTCGGTGATCAGCTACCACATCCCGGATCGGTTCAAGGAGGGCTACGGGCTCTCGGCGCTCGCGGTGGAGCGGGCGGTGGCGGACGGGGTGGGGCTGCTGATCACGGCGGACATCGGGGTGCGCGATCACGCGTCGATCCGGCGGGCGCGGGAATTGGGGCTGGACGTGCTGGTCTGCGATCACCACCTCCCGCCGGGGGAGTCGGTGCCGCCGGACGCCTTCGCGGTGGTCTGCCCGCCGCAGCAGGGCTGCCCCTACCCGAACAAGTCGCTGGCGGCCTGCGGGGTGTCGCTGAAGCTCGCCTCGGCGCTGCTGGCGGACGATCCGCGCGGCCCGGCGCTGCTGAAGTCGATGATGAAGCTGGCGGCGATCGGGACGGTGGCGGACGTTGTAGATCTGGCGAACCCGGAGAACCGGTCCATCGTGACGATGGGGCTCGAACAGCTCAACATCGGCGGCCACTCGCCGGGGCTCAACGCGCTGCTCGACGTGGCCGACCTGCGTCCGGGCGGGATCTCGGTGACCGACATCGGCTTCCGCATCGCCCCGCGCATCAACGCGGCGGGCCGGCTGGAGGACGCCAACGCCGTCGTGCGGCTGATCCGCGAGCGCGCCCCGGCGGTGGCGGCGCAGATGGCCCAGCGCATCGACAAGCTCAACCGGGATCGCCGGAACATCCAGGACTCCCTCGTGAAGCAGGTGCTGGACGGGCTGCCCGACCCGCTGCCTGAGTTCGTGGTGGCCTCCGGGCCGGAGGTGGATGGCTGGCACCGGGGCGTTGTGGGGATCGTGGCGGCGAAGGTGCGCGATCAGGTGAACCGCCCGGTGGCGGTGCTGGCGGAATTGGGCCCCAACGCGGGCGACGTCATCACCGGCAGCGTGCGCTCGACCCCGCAGGTGCATGCGGTGCATGCGCTCGACGCGGTGCAGGCGATGCTTGTGCGCTACGGCGGCCACGCGGCGGCGGCGGGGTTCACGCTGCGCCGGGAGCGGCTCGACGAATTCCGCGCCGGGCTGTGCGCCTATGTGCGCGATCACTGCGACGCGGCGGACAACTTCCCGGACGAGGCCGACGCGCTGCTGCCGGGGACAGCGCTCCACATGCGGCTGCTGGAAGAATTGGAGGTGTTCGAGCCCTGCGGGAAGGGGAACCCGCCGCCGGCGATGATCGTCACCGGGGAGATCACCCATGTCCGGGTGATGAAGGAGCGGCACCTGAAGTTCAAGGTGGGCGGCGTGGAGGCGGTGTGGTGGGGCGCGGTGGAGCGGCAGGTGCCGCTGGAGGGTGCGCAGGCGGTGTTCGGGACGCTGGAGCGCAACACCTGGCAGGGCAGCAGCAGCCTCCAGATCAACGTCACCGATGTCGCCTGATGCGCGCGCCGCGCAGGCGGAGCAGGCGGGCCGACCGCTCTGCGTCCTGACCGGCGCCTCCACCGGCATCGGCGCGGCGCTCGCGCGGGAGTACGCGCAGCAGGGCTGGGCGGTCGGCCTCATCGCGCGGCGGCTCCCGCTGCTGGAGGCGCTCGCGGCGGAGATCCGGGCGGCGGGCGGCGTCGCGGCGGCGGCGGCGGCGGACGTTACCGACGCGGAGAGCGTCCGCCGGGCGATCGGGGAGATCACCGCCGCGCTGGGGCCGTGCGCGCTGCTGGTGGCGAACGCGGGCGGGAACCCCGGCGAGATGCGGACGTTCGGGGCGGGCGGAGAGGCGGGCGCGGGGACGCTGGCGAACATGCGGCTGAACTTCGACGGCGTGATCCACTCCGTCGCGGCGGTGCTGCCGGAGATGGAGGCGCGGCGGAGCGGGGTCATCGCCATCGTGTCGAGCGCGGCGGCGTTCCGGGGGATGTCCGGGGACGGCGGCTACTCGGTGAGCAAGCTCGCGGTGTCGGCCTTCGGGGAGATGCTGCGGGTGGAGGTGGCGGACAAGGGGATCGGGGTGGTGATCATCCAGCCGGGGTTCGTGCAGACGCCGCTCACGGATCGCAACCGCTTCCCGATGCCGTTCATGCTGTCCGCGCCCGAGGCGGCCCGGCGCATGCGGCGCGCCATCGAGCGGCGCGCGCGGGTGTACACCTTCCCGTGGCCGATGCGGCTGGCGACCTGGCTGGGATCGCTGCTGCCGGGCTGGGCGTGGGATCGGGTGTCGGTGCGGCTGCTGGCGCAGAGCCGGGAGGGGAAGGGCGCGCCCTGAGCGGATCGGGACAGGGACAGGCGCGGCCAGATTTGATATAACGGCGGGATGTCACTCCGGCGTAAGATCCTGCTCCCGGTAGTCAGCGTCCTGCTGATAGCGACGCTGGTCATGGCGCTGGGGCTGGACGAGATGCTGTCGTACGGCGTCAACCACCTGGAGGAGATCGGCGCGGCCCAGGATCGCCGGCGCGTGGCGGCGGTGCTTCAGCAGCAATTCCGTCAGCTCTCCCAGACCTGCCGCGACTACGCGTGGTGGGACGACACGGTGGCCTTCCTGGCGATGCCCAACGAGTCCTACATCGACTCCAATTTCGATCCGGGCGGGGTGGACGGGCTCGGCGTCGATCTTGTGCTGATCCGGGGCGCGCAGGGGGAGCTGATCTTCGGCCGCCAGTGGGAGGGGCTGGAGCCGGGGCCGCCTGCAGTGCGGCTGGCGGGGCCGTCGGGGTCGCCGCTCTGGCTGCATGCCTCCGACACCACCGCGATCAGCGGGCTGTGGCGCGAGCCGGACAGCTGGTGGATGGTGGCCGCCCACCAGATCCGGCCCAGCGGCGGGATCGGGGACGTGTACGGGACGGTGATCATGGGCCGGAAGCTCACGCAGGCCGAGGTCACGGCGATGGAGGAGATCTCCACCGTCCCGATCGACATCGTGGCGAAGCGCCCGGGCGACAGCGTCCGGCAGGCGGAGGACGGGCGGCTCCACACCTGGGTGGCGATGCCCTCCCTCAACAGCGACGACATGGTCATCGAGCTGCGCCTGGAGCGCCCCCTGCGGGAGCGGGCGAAGCGCCTCCAGATCGGGGTGCTGGCCTCGGTGTGGATCCTGGGGCTGTCGCTGACGCTGCTGATCGGGGCGCTCGTGGAGTGGCGCGTGCTGCGGCCGATCTGGGAGATGGATCGGCGGCTCCGGGCGACGATCGGCCCGGCGGGGACGCGCTTCCACAGCGGAGAGCTCCAGCAGGGCGAGGACGAGCTCTCGAGCCTGGCCGGGGATCTGGGCCAGCTCATCATCGCCACGATGGTCTCCCGCAACGATCTGGAGCAGACCCAGCGCCGCACCTGGGCGCTCCTCGACAGCCTGCCCGCCTTCGTCTCGTTCAAGGACGCGCGCGGCGTCTATGTGACTGTCAACCGCCGGTTCGCTGAGATGGCCGGGCGCGCCCCGCATGCTGTCGAGGGCCGCCGCGACGTGGAGCTGTTCCCCACCGATATCGCAGAGCAGCAGAAGATCGAGGACGACACGATCCTCCTCACCGGCCTCCCGATCGATCTCGGCGAGGTGCGCCGCCGCACCCTCGACGGCGAGCGCGTCTACACCGTCCAGAAGGTGCCGATCCGCGACGCCGCCGGCTCCTTCGCCGGGATCGTCACCATCGGCCTCGACGTCACCGACCGCCGCAAGGCCGAGGCCAGCCTGGAGGCCCGCACCCGCTTCCTCGCCAACATCAGCCACGAGATCCGCACGCCCATGAACGGCATCCTCGGCATGGTGAACCTGCTGGAGGACACCTCCCTCGACGACGGGCAGCGCGATCTTGTAAACACCGTGCGCATCTCCACCGAGGCGCTGCTCGGCGTGCTCAACGATCTGCTCGATCTGGCGAAGGTCGAGGCGGGCAAGATGGTCATCGAGCGCAGCTACTTCCGCCTGCATGAGGAGCTGGACGGCGCCGTCCGCCTCATGCGCGCGAAGGCCGAGGGCGCCGGGCTGGAATTGCAATTCACCATCGGGGAGCGCGTCCCCCGCGAGGTCGTCGGGGACGCCGGGCGGCTGCGCCAGGTGCTGCTCAACCTCCTGTCCAACGCCATAAAGTTCACCCCCTACGGCGGCCGCGTCACCGTCCACGTCGACGCCGACGAGGAGCCCGTCCAGCCCGTGCGCGTCCGCGTCCGCGTCCAGGACACCGGCATCGGCATCCCCGCCGACGCCGTCCCCCGCCTGTTCCAGCCCTTCAGCCAGGTCGACAGCTCCACCACCCGCCGCCACGACGGCACCGGCCTCGGCCTCGCCATCTGCGCGCAGCTCGTCCGCCTCATGGGCGGCGACATCGCCGTCGAGAGCGCCCCCGGCAAGGGCAGCACCTTCCTGTTCTCCCTGCCGTTCACCGCCCGCACCAGCCCCCGCGCCGCCGCCCGCCCCCTCCGCGTCCTCGTCGCCGACGACAACCCCGTCAACCGGAAGGTCGCCGCCCGCATGCTGGAGCGCGTCGGCCACACCGTCCACGTCGCCGGGACCGGCATCGAGGCCGTCCAGATGGCCATCGAGGAGCGCCCCGACATCATCCTCATGGACGTCGAGATGCCCGAGATGGACGGCCTCGAAGCCACCCGCGAGATCCGCGCGCGCGGCGGCCTCATGGCGATCGTCGCCCTCACCGCCTCCGTCCGCGCCTCAGACCGCGAAGCCTCCCGCCTCGCCGGGATGGACGGCTACCTGCTGAAGCCCATCCAGCCCCAGCGCCTCTACGATACCCTCGAAGAGGCCATGCAGACCGCCGCCGCCCGCGCCACCCAGGAGGTCATCCGCGCCGAGGTCAGCCGCATCCCCACCGAGGGCGCCGCCGCCCCCCGCGACCACGACCCCGTCGACGGGAGCTGGAGCATGACCGACCTCCGCAAGGCCGACACCCGGATCAGCGCGCTGGAAGAATTTGATCTAAGCCCCGCCCCGATCCCCGACGGGCCGGAGGAGACCGTCTATGTCGCAGATCCGGCGCCGGAGGCTGCGCCGGTGATCGAGGCGGTGGTCGAGGCGGTGGTCGAGGCGGTGGTCGAGGCGGTGGTCGAGGCGGTGCCGGAGATTGTGCCGGAGATTGTGCCGGAGATTGTGCCGGAGGCTGCGCCGGAGGTCTCGCCGGAGGCTGCGCCGCTCCCCGCCCCGCTGCCGCCCGTGCTGGCGGAGGAGCCGGACGCGGAGCCGACCGGCCGGGAAGGGGAGGGGGGCCGGGGGGGCAGGGTGCATCCGGTGGAGGAGTGAGCCGGACTCTTATTCCGCTTCTTCCGCCGGGATGAAGCTGTGGCAGGTACTCCTCCGCGAAGGCGGACAGATCCATCATGAGATAGAATGGACATAGGAGGTGAGCATGACAGTCAAGATTCCGGTTGATGAAGGACTGCTTCAGGAGGCCCGCCTGCGCGGCAAGCATATCAGCGCTGAGGAGACGATCCGGGAGGCGCTGCTGGCGTACATAAAGATGCAGAAGGTCTCTGAATTCTTCGATATCGCCGCAGAGACAGAGTGGGGGATGGAGCCGGAAAAGAAGGGATGATTCTGCTGGATACCAATGTTCTCTCCATGATGTTCCGCCGGAACGACACCCCGGAACATGTACGGCCCCTTAGAGATCGGCTTCAGTGGCTGGCTGGACTCCAGCGGATCGCCGTGCCAGGACTGGTTATTCAGGAGCTGCTGACGGGCATCCGGCATCCTGAGCAGTTTCAGCGGATATGTAAAGGAATACAGGGTATACCTGTCCTGCCTGTGACGATTGAGCAGCATATTGCAGCAGCTCAGCTCGCCAATCGCTGTCTGACCAATGGCGTCTCTGCCCACGTGACAGACACCCTCCTGGCGTCGCTGGCGCTATCGATGAAGGGCTGTGTCCTGACCGAAGATCAGGACTTCTTGAACATGGCTCCTCATTGCGGAGTCCATGTGCTGTCGGTTGATGCGGCGATCCGCATGACGGCAGGCTGAACCGCTACTCCACCTCCGCGAACACCCCGTACTGCACCCCGTCCCCGCGCCCGTAGAGCTGCTGATCGAAGAACACCGTCGCGTAGTGACGGATGATCGGATCAGAGGTCGCGAGCGGCAAAAACGTGTCGCCGCAGGCCAATTCCTCTGCCGGGACGAAGCCGGGGCAGCCGTCGGTGGCGAGCTGCAGCAGCAGATCCAGCACCGTCCCGTTGAGGTCGTCGCGCCCGGTCAGGTACTCCTCGGCGAAGGCGGACAGATCCAGCTCGCACAGATCGGAGAAGGCGAGGTGACCGGCGCCCGCGATGCGGACGATCTCGCCCGTCGCGCCCTCCTGCCCGCTGTCGGGGATGAAGCTGTCGCAGGTGCCGCTCATGATCAGCGTCGGGGTCGCCCCGACCGCGCCGCCCGCCATAGGCAGCAGCGCCCGGAACCGGCTGTCGACAGCGCCGACGCTGGTGGTCGTGCTGGCCCCGGCGGAGTGGCCGGTCAGCCCGAGCGTCTCCGGATCGATGGCCCCGGCAAAAAAGCCTGAGTCCGCCCACCCCGGCAGCAGGTCAGCGACCGTCTGGACGTCTTCCACCGCCGGATCGGCCCCGAAGCCCGACAGATCGCAGCCCTCAGCGGGCGGATCGAACAGGCACGGCACGATGTCGCGCATCGTCCGCCCGGGGTGATCGGCGGCGACCACCACATAGCCCCGCGACGCCAGGTGCACCGTCACGTCCGTCGACTGGATGCGCGTCCCGCCGAAGCCGTGCGAGAACAGGATCACCGGGTAGGGCGCCTCCGGAACCCGCAGCGGCGCGTCCCGGATCGCCAGCGTCGGCACGTCGGGAAGATCCACCGTCCCGATCAGCGCCGTCACCGAGTCCGGGATGAACGGATCGAAGTCGCCCGCCTCCGCCGGGCCGCTGCTGCTGTCGCTGGCCGGGTACCAGATCTCCATCACCTGCCCCGCCTCCTCCACCGTCCGCACCCCGACCGGCGCGCCCGCCGCCGCCGGATCGTCGGGCAGCACCAGCGGCTCAGGCGCCGCCTTCTCCTCCGCCGTGCAGGCCAGCAGCAGCCATGTCGCGATCCCGCCCAAGATCCCGCCCGAGATCCCGCTCACCCCTCCACCAGCGCGTCGGCGATCCCCAGCACCTCGTCGAGCGCCGCGACCGCCAGATCGATCTCCTCGTCGGTCACGATCAGCGGCGGCGCCAGCACCAGGTGGCTGATCCAGCCCATCATCGACACCCCGCGCTGCATCAGCTCCGCCGTGATCCGGTCGATCAGCAGCGGCTTCCGCGCCTGCTTGTCCGCCGCCGTCCCGAACGGCGCCTTCGTCTCGCGGTTCCGCACCAATTCCACCGCCCAGAACAGCCCGAGCCCGCGCACGTCCCCGATGCACGGGTGCTTCGCCTGCAGCGCCCGCAGCTTCGCGCCGAGCTTCGCGCCCTGCGTCTCCGCCCGCTCGATGAGGTTCAGCCGCCGGTATTCTGCGATCGCCGCCACCGCCGGGGCCAGCGTCAGCGGGTGCGCCTCGTAGGTGTGGCCGTGCGCGAAGAAGTGATCGTCGAAGTAGTCCGCGATCTCCCGGCTCGTCGCCACCACCCCCAGCGGCGCCATCGCGTTCGTCACGCCCTTCGCCGTACACAGGATATCCGGCACCACCCCCCAGTGCTCCACCGCAAACCACTTTCCCGTCCGCCCCCAGCCGCTCATCACCTCGTCCGCGATCAGCAGCACGCCCCGATCCTTCGCGATCTTCGCCAGCTTCGGCAGGTACTCCGCCGGAGGCACCAGCACCCCGTTCGTCCCCACGATCGGCTCGACCACCACCGCCGCGATGTCGCTCTCCTTGTCGATCTGGTAGGCCAGGTAGTCCGCGCAGGCGATCCCGCAGCCCGGGTATGTGTGGTTCAGCGGGCAGCGGTAGCAGTTCGCCTCCGGCGCATGCATCACCCCCGGCACCATCCCGAACGGGTAGGCCGACCAGCGCCGGAAGTCCCCCGTCGCCGCGATGGCCCCCGCCGTCGATCCATGGTAGCTGGTATACCGGGCGATGATCCGGTTCTTCCCCGTGAACCACCGCGCGATCTTGAACGCCGCCTCGTTCGCCTCCGTCCCCGAGGTGCTGTAGAAGAACTTGTCGAGCCGCTTCCCGTCCCCCTGCGGCATCACCGGCAGCAGCGCCTCAGAGAGCGCCGCCCGCACGTCGCAGGTATAGGCCGGGCTGATGAACGCCAGATCCCGCGCCTGCCGGCAGATCGCCTCGACGACCGCCTCGTTCTGGTGGCCGAGGTTCGAGCAGATCAGCTGCGAGGAGAAGTCCAGGTAGCGCTTGCCGCCCGCGTCCCAGAACCAGCAGTCCTTCGCGCCGGTGACGTGCATGGGCTTCCAGCCCCGCTGGTAACGCCACGTCCCATAGGTGTGTCTCGCCGTGAATTCAGAGATGTCCATCCTCACTCCCTAACAGGGTTTTTTTCGGAGGGACAGGTTCCCCCTCGACTCTGTTTTTGCGGGGGGGACAGGTTCCCCCCGCATCGGTGCGCGCTGCGCTTGCACCTCCCCCTTTCGCGCTGGCGCGCGGGGGCTGGCCCGTGCCGGGGGTGAATGCGGGGGACGGTCATATCTGTCGCGACGACTCTTTTTCGGTTTTGCGTCCCCCACATCCACCGGGCCAGCCTGGGCGTATCGGGGGGCAGTCTTGGAGAATGAGCATAGGAGGAATTTCGGGTTGGTCTTGGTTGTGAAGGGGGAGGGCGGGAGAAAAGTCTGCTCTGGATGGGAGGAGGGGGGAGGGCGTGGTATCTTCGGGAGCGTGATGGAGGGAGACGTGCCGATGTGGATCAACCGTCGTCAATTGCTGAAGGCGATCCCTGCGATACCGGCAGTGCTGGCCGGGTGTGATGGGCCTCAGGACAAGGAGAGCAACGCGGCGCCGACGCCGGGACGGCCCGCTGAGCCGGAGCCGTGGCAGCCGGGCGGGGAGGAGGACGGCGCCGCCTTCGCCTGGGGGGTGCAGGCGGGCGATCCGGGGCCGGGGTCGGTGATCATCTCGGTGCGCTCGGTGCCGGCGGATCTGGAATTGGTGCTGGTGCAGGCGTTCGACGGGGGCTGGGTGGAGGTGCGGCGGGAGGCGATCGCGCGGGCGGAGGAGACGGTGCAGGTTCTGCTCACCGGCCTCAACGCGGACACCGCCTACCAGTACGCCGTCTACGACTCAGCGACCGGGAAGCGCAGCCCGCCCGGCCGCTTCCGCACGGCGCTCGATGAGCAGGGCTTCCGCCGACTGAGCTTCGGCATCACGAGCTGCTTCGGCGGCAACGAGCCGTGGCCGTCGATGCTGCACGCCGCTGATGAGCGGTTCGACGCCTTCTTCCTGCTCGGAGACACCGTCTACGCGGACGGGGCGGTGAGCCTCGAAGACTACCGGGGGTTCTGGCGGCACGCGCTCTCCGTCGATGGGCTGCGCGCCGTGACCGCCTCCGCCGGGATCGTCGCCGCCTGGGACGATCACGAGGTCGGCAACAACTGGTCGCGGGAGAGCCTCGCGGAAGGCCAGTTCGAGGACGCACTCCAGGCGTACCGCGAGTCGCTGCCGCAGGGAACCGGCCCCGGCGGCGGCATCTGGCGGCTGCTCTCCTGGGGGAAGATCGCCGACATCATCGTCCTCGACTGCCGCGCAGAGCGATCCGGCGATCAGTACATCTCCGTCGAGCAGATGGAGTGGCTGAAGACCACCCTCAAAAACTCCGCCGCCCGCTTCAAGCTCATCCTCAACAGCGTCCCGATCAACGACTACAGCGACATGTTCGGCGAGGCGTTCGTCCAGGATCGCTGGCAGGGCTACCCCGCCCAGCGCGCCGAGATCCTCCAGTTCATCGCCGATAACGCCGTCCCCGGCGTCCTCTGGCTCGCGGGCGATGTCCACCACGCGATGATCTGCTCCGTCGATATCCCCGGCAGCGGCGGCCCCGGCGAGGCCCAGTGGGAGGTCGCCTGCGGTCCCTCCGGCAGCACCCTCAACGTCGCCGCCGAGCTCTACAACGACACCACCGGCCACTACCCCGTCCTGTTCGCCGCCTACAACTACGTCCGCCTCGGGCTCGATCCGGGGACAGGGGAGGCGACAATCACGTTTGTCGGGGACGACGGGGCGGAGATCGACAGCATGACGCTCGCCCTGTAGCGGTCTATTTACTGTTCAATCTCCAGTCATACTCTGCAAACTTCACCTCCACCCCCGCCTTCAGCGCCGCCGCCTTGTCCGCCGGCGCATATGCCCCGATGAACCCGAGCGCCGCCGCCTGCGCCGTCCCGCCGTACCGGGCGAAGTCGCCGCTGAACCACTCGAATATCTTACTGACCGATATAACTCCGCCTGATACATTCATTGTCGATACCATCGTCGATACCCAAGCCCGCGTCGCCGTATCCAATTGCGCCTCCAGCGTCTCCGGCAGGAACGCCCTGCTCTGGAGCGGCGGGCAGGAGACGGCGGCGCAGTTGACGGCGGCGTGGATGCGGGGGTCGCCGAGGCTGCGGAGCTTCGTGTCCTCGATGGCGTTGAGGCTGAGGCGCGCGCCGCCCACAGAAAAACTGCGGGTGTCCCAGACCTTGCCGCCGTCGAGGTCGCGGACGGAGGCGATGGGGTAATTGTCGGCGATGAGGTCGAGGGTGAGGGCGTTGTAGGCGTTTATATAGAACGCCTTCTGCTGGGGTGCGCTGAACGAGGCGACGGGCGCGGCGTTGACCCCGGCGAGGAAGGCGTCGAGGGCGGCGGGGGCGGCCTTCAGCCCTGCGTAGTCGACGCGCCCGCCGGAGACGCGGGCGGTGAGGACGGACTGATAACCGGCGTAGCTGTGATCGAAGCCGGGATCTGCGGCGGCGGCGTAGACGAGGAGCAGGAGCATCAGACCTCCGGATCGGGATCGGCCTCAGGCGCGGGCTGCCACCTGGCCTGCGCCTTCTCCCAGGCCTCCTGCCCGGTGGGGAATTCCTGCGCCGTGCCGCGCGGCTGGCGGAGGGCGAGGTCGGGGTGGGTGGTGCAGAGGTAGGTGCAGAGGCCGGTGGCGCTGTCGGTCAGCACCCAGTGGCCGGTGCGGTCGCGGGGGAGGGGGCCGGTGACCAGCCAGATCTCGCGGGTGCGCTCGGGATCGACCTTCAGCCAGCCCTTGTGGTCGACGCAGAAGATCGACGCCGGGCCGTGAAAAAAGAGCTGCTCGTCCCAGTCGGTGTTGAAGCGGGCGTGCGCGGGCAGCGCGGGCTGGCCTCGAACCCGCCACGTCAACCTGGAGACGGTGATCGGCTCCCTCCCCGACGCCGGCGCCTACCCCGGCAAGCGCTGGCTCCTCCAGAGCCCCCCGGAGACGCTCGCCGCCCTCGACCGGCTCGGCGTCCACG
>JBEIQZ010000921.1:0-1265 GCA_040376255.1 Alphaproteobacteria bacterium | reverse complement strand
TCCGCCCCTGCACCGTCGTCCGGAGCCGCTCGGACGGGGCGTGGTGGCCCGCCCGCCGCAGCGGAGAGGCGCTGGTCCGCCCGCCACGCTCCCGGTTCATCTCCCGCCCCGCCGTCGAGGCCCGCCTCTTCGACCCTCTCGGGCAGCGCCGCCGCTTCACCTGCGACCTTCCCGCCTCGCCCGGAGAGGAGATCCCGGTCATTGAGGCGGCAGACTGCCTCGTCGTGTTCTTCGGGCATACCCTGCTCTACGTCCCTCATGTCTCCTTCGGGGAGCGGCCATCGGCGCTCGTACGGTACGCCTCTCCCGCTCCGGGCGACATGGCGCGCTGACGGACAGGCGCGCCGCTCCCCGAGCTATCCGCCCTGCTCCGGCTCCACACACCACCCGTCCAGCTTCCGGGCGAACCGCACCGTGAACGCCGTCCCCGGCTGCCCCGCCTCCGCCCCGAACCAGCCCCGCAACAGCTCTGTCATCCGGTTCTCCCCGCTGCCGGGCGGCCCCGCAATGTTGCAGGCGATCTTCACGAACCGGAAGACCCACACCTCCCCGGACGGCAGCCGCACCGCAAGATCTGTACGTTCCGTCCCGAGCGCTGGCGGACGCTGATCGGGGAGCTTCAGGATCGGGTGCCCGCTGTTGTGGATCACCCCGCAGGTGAACGCGTCCTTGCCGCTCTGGAGGCGCCGCCGGTACTGGAGCCGCCGCGCGTCGAGCAGCTCGGCGGTCATCAGCCGGAACGCCTCCCACTGCCCTGCGTCCACCGCGATGGACTTCAGGGGCTTCAGCCGCCCCTCCACCTTTTGGAAGAACTGGCTGTTGCACCAGGCATTCACCGGGTTCTCCTGCCAGTACTGCGTCCACCTCCGCCGATCCCCGGCCGCGCTCAACGCGGGGAAGCGGACATCCTCCTTCACCTCTGCCCATAGCTCCGGGCGGCCCTGCAGCAATCCGTGGCTGTGCGCCGCGAGCGCCCCGATCTCCGCCCCCGCCGCCCACGCCTCCGCCGTCCCGCACACCCCGAGCATCGACTCCAGCAGGATCAGCTTGAAGCACTTCGTCAGATGCGTCCGCTCCAATTCCCCGAACCATCCCCGGTGCGCCGCCCACGCCGCCTGCTCCTCCGCTGACAGATCCCCCTCCCCCTCCACGAAGCCGAACCACCCGCCCCACCGCGCACGCGCCGCAGACAGCGGAAGCCCCATCGCCACGATCTCCGCCGCGAACGGACGCTCCCCGTCCCGGTCGCGCAGCCCCGTATACAG
>JBEIQZ010000679.1:0-2769 GCA_040376255.1 Alphaproteobacteria bacterium | reverse complement strand
GCTCCAGAGCGGGACGGTGTCGGTGCGCTACAGCGCGACGGCCCAAGCTCATCCATTGTTGTAGAAGGTGAAATCGGCATCTCTCTATCCCCGAGATCAGGTTATCTTCGTTCTCTCCTGCACGCCACTCTGGCAAGAAGGTTTTCTCATCTGACAGGCTGAAGATGGACATCGTCAAAACCTCAAAATTCCTCTCCCTCGTCCTGCGCCACCAGCCGCAGACCGCGCACATCACCCTCGACGAGGCGGGCTGGACCGACGTGGACGCGCTGCTCGACGGGGCGGCGCGGGCGGGGCGGCGGATCGACATGGATCAGCTCTGCGAGGTCGTCGACGAGAACGACAAGCAGCGGTTCGAGTTCAACGCCGACATGACGAAGATCCGCGCGCGGCAGGGCCACAGCGTCGCGGTGGAGCTCGGCTACGCGCCTTCGGCGCCGCCGGAATTGCTGTACCACGGCACTGTCCCGGGCTCGCTGCCCGCTATCCGGGCGGGCGGGCTGCAGAAGATGCGGCGCCACGCCGTCCACCTCTCGCCCGATCTGGCGACGGCCACCCGCGTCGGGCAGCGGCGGGGGCAGCCCTGTATTCTGACCGTGCGGGCCGCTGCGCTGCATGCGACCGGCGCGGCGTTCTACCGCACCGAGAACAACGTGTGGCTGACTGAGCAGGTGCCGCCGGAGTTCATCGGGTTCCCGCCGGGGGCCTGAGCCGCCGCGCCGGGCCAGGCCGCGTCACTCAGGGCAGGCGCTCGTCCCCGTCCCCGGGTTGCCGCAGAGCCGGACCGGCACGCCCTCCAGATCGTAGCTGTCCCCGAAGGCCCAGCCATAGAAGGCTTCCGCCTGCGCGGTCTCGGTGCCAGTGCCGTAGCCCCAGGTCCCGGCGGTCGCGGCGAGGGTGTCCATCGCGCTGCTGAGGTTCAGCTCAGACGGCGTGCTGCCGGGGGAGCAGGACCAGCCGGTGATGGCGTCGCGGGTGAGGACGCTGACATCGTAGTTGCCGGTGTAGATCAGGATGCGACCGTCCTCGAAGAGGGTGATGCTGGTCTCCAGATCGTCGTAGGAGAGGCCGAACCGCTCGTAGGCGTTGAGCCAGGTGAAGGTGATCGCGCCGTCGAACTCCACCCACTCGGTGCCGTTGTTGGGGACGCTGAGGTCGTCCCAGTAGGCCATGACGGCGGTGTCGGAGGCCAGATCGCTCATCGACTCGGTGCTGTCGGTGTCGTTGTTGTTGAAGGTGAGGCGGCCCTCGGTGATCATGTAGATGCGGCTGTGGCTGGTGCCGCAGAGGGGGAAGGTCATCCCGGCGGGCTCGACACGCACATAGTCGCTGCCGCCGATGGGGCCGCTGCCCGCTGAGATCGCCCCGTCCTGCCCGGTGGTGCCGCCGCAGTCGGTGTCGGCGCCGCCGTTCGCGTCGTAGGCGTAGGGCCGGATGCCCGCGTCGGCGTCGCTGCAGTCCCGCCCGTCGAGGCGGTAGCCCGCAGGGGCTGAGCAGGCATAGACCGGCCGGGCGCTCGCGTCGCCGAAGCCGTCCCGATCCGCGTCGATGTAGTAGGCGACCATGTCGACCGCGCTGTCGTCGACGACACCGTCGCAGTCCCCGTCCACCCCGTCGCAGTACTCGGCGGCGCCCGGCGAGACGCCGCTGTCGCCGTCGTCGCAGTCTCCGGCGGCGGCGGCGTAGCCTGCAGGCTGGCGGCAGTCCGTGCGGGTGGAGGTGCTGACCCCCCAGCCGTCGCCGTCCGCGTCGAGGTACCAGGTGCCGCCGCCCGCGCCGTCGTCGATCACCCCGTCGCAGTCCTGATCGATCCCGTCGCAGATCTCCGTCGCGCCGGGGTTCACTGTCGCCGCTGCGTCGTCGCAGTCGGTGGAGAGCAGCGCGTAGCCGCTGCCCGCGTCGCAGGCCAGCACCGCCGCGCCCGCGCCGTAACTGTCCCCGTCCCGGTCGCCGTACCAGCTCATCTGCCCGGTGGCCGACCGATCGGCGTCGTCGACCAGCCCGTCGCAGTCCTCATCGGCGTCCAGCGCGTCGCACACCTCAGCGCCGCCGGGGTTTATGTCAGCGCGGGCGTCGTCGCAGTCGGTCGCGTCCGCCACATAGCCTGCGGGCTGCGTGCAGCCGCGCGAGAGCGCCGCCGCGTCCCCCCAGCCGTCGCCGTCCGTGTCCGCGTACCAGATCCCGGCGTCCACCGCTGAGGGCTCGTCGATGCTGCCATCACAGTCGTTGTCCCGCGCGTCGCAGATCTCGTCCTCGCCAGGGCTGATCGCCGCGTCCCCGTCGTCGCAATCTCCGCCCGTGCCGACGGTACCGGCGGGCTGGGTACAGTCCACCTGCTCTGTCGCCGGATCGCCGTAGCCGTCGCCGTCCCGATCGGTGTACCAGCGGCCCGCGTCGGTCGCCGCGTCGTCGATCCCGCCTGAGCAGTCGTTGTCGATGCCGTCGCAGATCTCGGCAGCCCCGGGGTTCACCGCCCCGTCCCTGTCGTCGCAGTCCCCGCCCGCCGCCCCGTAGCCCGCAGGCTGGCTGCAGGCGACCCGCGCCGTCGCCGGATCGCCCCAGCCGTCGCCGTCGCCGTCGAGGTACCAGGCAGAGGCGTCCACGGCGCTGTCCTCGTCGACGCTGCCGTCGCAGTCGTTGTCGATCCGGTCGCAGTACTCCAGCGCGCCGGGGTTCACCGCCGCTTCCGTGTCGTCACAGTCCCCGCCCGCCGCCCCGTAGCCCGCAGGCTGCTGGCAGGCGTAGAGCGCCGCGCCCGCGCCCCACCCG
>JBEIQZ010000964.1:0-1054 GCA_040376255.1 Alphaproteobacteria bacterium | reverse complement strand
TCGGTGAACCTCCGGTGGATCGCCTCCAGCGGCAGCGCCATCCCCGCCCGCCGCGCCTCCGGCGCCCACGCCTCCGGCGCCGATCCGTCCGCCGTGAGGCGCCGGATGATCCGATCCAGCGCCGCCGCCCGATCCTCGGCGGCGATCTGCGGCCAGCACCGCTGGATGTGCGCCCGGGCGGCGTCGAGCAGCCGATCCTGTATGGCGGGGAAGGAGAAGGTCAGGATGTCGCGGTTCAGGTCGATCATGCGGGGGATTCTATCCGATCCTTGCCAGCGGCAGGCACCCGTTATACCTGCCCGTATGGCGAACGATACCTCGGCAGGCGCGAACCGTGTCGGTCAGAACATGCTGCGTACGGACGGCCCGGCCAAGCTCACCGGGGCGGCGCTGTACGTCGACGACATCCAGATCCCCGGCTGTCTGCACGGGGCGACGGTGCGCTCGCCGGTCGCCTGCGGCGTCCTCCGGGGCATCCGGCCCGATCCGGCCTATGACTGGTCGGACGTGGTGATCGTCACCGCCGCCGACATCCCCGGCGAGAACGTCGTCGCGCTGATGACCGACGACCAGCCCGCCCTCGCCCATGACCGCATCCGGCACGTCGCCGAGCCGGTCGCGCTGGTCGCCGCGCCCACCCGCGAGAAGGCGCTCGAAGCGGCGACGCGGATCTTCCTCGACATCGATCCGCTGCCCGCGCTGATGGATCCGGAAGCGTCCGCCGCAAGCGACAACCACATCTTTGAGAGCAGCCGCTACGGCGGCAGCTACCCGCCGAACGTCTACTCCCACATCGTCATCGAGGAGGTTCTTGAGCGTGGCGGAGATCCAGCCGGGGACGGCGGCTTCGAGGAGCGCTTCGCCGCCGCCTTACAAAAACCCGGCGCGCGGCTCGTCGAGGGGACATACACCTGCGGCCTGCAGGAGCAGCTCTACATCGAGCCGCAGGGGATGATCGTCACCCCGCGCAGCGCGATGGGTTCTGGCAAGAGCGGCGGGCTGACCGTCATCGGGTCGATGCAGTGTCCGTACTACATCCACAAGGCGCTGAAGC
>JBEIQZ010000284.1:0-7878 GCA_040376255.1 Alphaproteobacteria bacterium | reverse complement strand
GTCCTCAAAGCCGACCAGGCGGAGGCTGCACGCCAGGCTGCCGAGGCTCATGCCCAGCAAGAGACCGCCCGCGCCGAACGCCTCGCGGCCCGCCTCCGGGCGCTCGGGATCGACGAGGGATAGCTGCTCATCTCATATCGGAGGGAGCAGAATCGATGCTTGATGGCCTGGAGGGGCTGAAGCCCGCTCCCGGCCACCAAAGCCCCGATTCTACTCCCTCCGATATGTTGCTCTCTGATGATATCCGCACGCATTTCATGCGCGCTGATATCAGATTCTTTGCTGCTGTGCGGCATGATCATTGACGCAGTGCAGCAAGAGGGATAGCCGGGATCGGGCCACACAGACGGGAGGCGTGATGCGGGCGACCTCAGACTGGATCAGGACATGGAGCCGCTTCCGCCCGGAGGCGGAGGCGCTGGTGGACGCCGCGAGCGGGCGGCGCTGGACATGGGCGGAGACCGCCCGGCGCTCCTTCGCCTGGGCGCGGCGGCTGGATCGCGAGGGCGTGGGCGCGGGGGATCGGGTGGCGGTGCTGGCCCAGAACCGCATCGACACCTTCGCGCTGCTGTTCGCCTGCGCGGAGCTGGGGGCGATCCTGGTGCCGCTGAACTGGCGGCTGTCCGACGCGGAGATCGCGTGGCAGATCGGTCACTGCCGCCCGGCGCTCTGCCTGGAAGACGCCTCTCAGGCGGGGCGGCTCCCGGGGGTGCGGGTGCTGTCGCTGGAGGGTGCGGGGGAGGAACCTGCAGGGGAGGACGGTGCAGGAGAGCAGGGCGGAGAATTCACCGGGCCGGGCGCGCCGCTCTCGGCGCCGTGGGTGCTGATGTACACCTCGGGGACGTCGGGCAGGCCGAAGGGCGCGCTGCTGACCCACGGGCAGATCCACTGGAACGCGCTCAACACGATCCTCGCCTGCGATCTGGGGCCGCAGGACAGCACGCTGACCTTCACGCCGCTGTTCCACACCGGCGGACTCAACTGCCTCAGCACGCCGCTGCTGCACCGGGGCGGTCGCGTGGTGCTGTGCCAGCGGTTCGATCCGGAGGAGGCGCTGGCGCTGATCGCGCAGGAGCGCATCACGCACCTGATGGGCGTGCCGACGATCTACCAGATGCTCGCCGATCACCCGGACTTTGAGACGACGGATCTGAGCAGCGTGCGGGACGCGCTCTGCGGCGGGGCGCCGCTGTCGATGCCGCTGCTGCTGCGCTACCAGGCGCGGGGCATCCCGCTGCGCCAGGGCTTCGGGCTGACCGAGGTCGGCCCCAACTGCTTCTCGACGCCGCCGGGGCAGGTGCTCTCGAAGCCCGGATCGGTGGGGATGCCGATCCACCACGTCGGGGCGCGGCTGCTGCGGCCGGACGGGAGCGCCTGCGGGCCGGAGGAGGACGGCGAGCTGGTGCTGGACGGCCCGGCGGTGTTCGGCGGCTACTGGGAGGATCCGGCGGCGACGGCGCAGGCGATGCGCTCCGGCGGCTTCCACACCGGCGACGTGCTGCGGCGCGACGCGGACGGCTTCTTCTATGTGCGAGGGCGCATCAAAGAGATGTACAAGTCCGGCGGTGAGAACGTCTACCCGGCGGAGGTCGAGGCTGCGCTGCTGGGCTGCCCCGGCGTCGGGCAGGCGGCGGTGATCGGGGTGCCGGACGCGCGGTGGGGGGAGGTCGGGCTGGCGTTCGTCGAGCCCGCGCCGGGAGCGTCCCCTGCGGCGGAGTCGGTGCTGGCGGCGCTCCAGGGGCGGCTCGCGCGGTTCAAGCTGCCGAAGCAGATCCGGGTGGTGGCGCTGCTCCCGCGCACCGGCTCCGGCAAAATTGACAAGCAATCGCTCCGCGCGCTGGCAGAATCAGCGGACGCAGCCCCCCCGGAGATCCCATGATCGCCCTGTTCGCATTCGCGCTCTGCGCTGGCCTGCTCGGCTGCGTCCCCGACTCCGTCAAGGACACCGCGCCGCTCGACACCGGCACATCCAGCGACGACAGCGTCACCGGCGGCACCGACGACAGCACCGGCGGCGGCGACGACACCGCTCCGTCTGAGCAGAAGATCACCGGCGCGTGGCGCTCTGAGGGCGACAACATCGCCCCCCTGCTGCTCGCCGCCGGGGTCGCGAAGGTGGACGCGCAGTTCAACGGCGACGGCTCCTACACCACTGTCGTCACCGACACCGGCGGGCGCACCTTCAACCTCGCGGGCAGCTACACCGTCTCCACCGCCACCCTCCCCGGCACCGTCTCGATGCGCCAGACCGTCCCGACCTCGCTGGAGGCGGAGGGCATCTGGCAGGTCGACGGGAGCCGCCTGCGCTATGAGGTCGTCCAGACCAGCCCCGATCAGGGCTTCACCCCGCCCACCCCCTCCGGGGGCTTCGGCTCCACGCGGGGCGCCAACGTCGAGCCCGACAGCAACATCCAGATCTACGTGGCACAGTAGATGCCCGTCCCCTCCGGCGCCCTGATCCTCTGCCTGCTCGCGACCGCCCGCGCCGGGAGTCCCGATGAGGCCGCCCCTCTGGAGGTCAAAGGGGGCGCCGTCCAGCCCGCGCCCGACGCGCCCGCGCCGATGCTGCGCTTCTTCGGGCTCGTCCAGGCCCGCACCTCCACCAGCAACGTCGTCAGCACCAGCCTCACCGCCGACGGTCAGGTGGTCGGGCTGCTGGGCGGCCTCAACCAGACCTCCGTCAGCGCGGAGGACACCTCCCAGAACAGCGAGTTCCGCACCGGCGGCTTCTTCACCCTCACCCCGCCCCTCCTCGACGGGCAGGCCTCGCTGACCGCCGCCTTCGAGGTGGACTACGGCTTCGGCGATCAGGCCTACCAGGTCGGCGGGAACACCGGCGGCGGCTACGGCGGCGATCAGGTCAACCTCCAGACCCGCCGCCTCCACGCCACATGGAGCCCTCAGCTCGGCGGCGGGCAGTCGCTCTCGGTGGTCGCCGGGCTGCAGTTCATCTCGGACGGCGTCTACGACCCCTCGCGCGCCGCCCTCGACGATCTGGCGCGGGCGGGCGGCGGGATGCGGTTCTTCGGCTCTGAGGCGGCGGGGCTGACGGCCTATGGCCGCTGGCGGACGGACTGGGGCGACCGGCTGCGGTGGAAGCTCGGCGGCTACACGCTCTATGAGAAGGGGAATTCGCTGCCGGACGATGTGACGCTGTGGATGGCCGATGTGCAGGTTCACCCGGCCTACGCGCTGCGGGTCGGCGCGCACGCCTGGTACCTGAAGGATCGCACCGGCGGCGTCGTCGGGCTGGCCGGGGCCGGGCCGACCAGCATCCTCTCTGAGCTGCAGGGCGCGCCCGCGCTCGATCTCCGCTACCAGGGCCAGGAGGAGCTGCCTGAGGTCAACGCCGACCTGTGGTGGGCGGGGCTGGACACCGGCTACAACCACCGGCTCGACCGGGGGCCGCTCGGGTTCTCCGCCTCAGCGTTCTGGAACTTCGGCGGGTTGCTCGTAAAAGAGGGCAAGGACGCTGCCGTGCGCGGGCTCGCGATCGACGCCGAGGGTCGCTGGCGCTACGCGGCGGGGAGCGGCTCAGTGCTGCGCCTGGAGGGCCTCTACACCAGCGCCGACGGCCCCGGACGCGACGCCTACACCGGCGTCCTTACCGGCAACAGCTACGGCGTCGTCGGCGCCATCTGGACGACCCACGGCAGCTACCTGCTGTTCCCCGACGGGCGCGCGATCAACCGGCAGGCCGCGCTGGTCTACGACATCTCCAACCAGGGCGACGGGCTGCTCGCGATCGCAGGCGGCGTCGGGCGCGACGTCGTGCCGGATCGGTTCAACCTCCAGGTCGGCGTCGCCCACGCCCGCGACGCGGCGGGCGCCCCCGAAGGCACCGAGATCAACGCCCGTATCTCCGGCAAGCCGCTGCCCTTCTTCGAGGTCGGCGGGGTCGGGGCGGTGGTGGCCGGATCTGAGTGGGAGGTGGCGCCCTGGGTGAGTTTTTTGTATCTGGACTGGGTCGTGTTTTAAGAGGTCGAAGATGATTCCTGCGTTTCTTATGGGTATGATAAGCCATGCCTTCGGCGCCCCGCGCTACCACGACCGCCCCCCGCTGGAGCCGGCCGACCTCCAGACCCCGCTGCCGGTACAGCACATCGACATCGACGGCGTCGACATCGCCTATATCGACTCAGGGGCCGGCGCCGGCGGCAAGGAATTACCGCTGGTGTTCATCCACGGCCTCTCTTCTTATATGGGCTTCTGGGAGTACCAGATCCCCGCGCTGGCCGACGGTCGGCGGGTGCTGGCGCTCGATCTCCCCGGCTTCGGCGCGAGCGGGCGGCCGGACGCGCCCTATACGCCGCCGTGGTACGCGCAGGTGGTCGACGCATGGCTCGGCGCGATCGGGATCGAGCGGGCGGTGGTGGTCGGGCACTCGATGGGCGGGCAGATCGCGATGACCCTGACGCTGGACTGGCCCTCGCGGGTCGGCGGGCTGATCCTCTCGGCCCCGGCGGGGATCGAGACGTTCTCGCCGGGGGCGGCGGCCTGGATGAAGTCGTACTGGACGGAGAGCCGGGCGATGGAGTCGCGCGAGGAGGAGATCCGCGCCAACTTCGAGGCGCTGGTGTTCAACCGGAAGGACGCGGGCGTGGAGCGCCTGATCGGGGAGCGCGTCCGCATGATGAAGACGGCGGCGTTCCGGGGGACGAGCGTGGCGGTGTCGCGCTGCATCGCGGGGATGGTCGATCACCCGGTCTACGACCGGCTCGGGGAGATCGCCGCGCCGACGCTGGTGATCTACGGCACCGATGACCACATGATCCCCAACCCCGTGTTCACCGGCGGCGCCACCCGCGCCATCGGGCGGCGCGCGCAGGAGGCGATCCCCGGCGCAGAATTGGTGATGATCCCCGGCGGCGGCCACACCGTCCACCACGACGAACCCGAAGCATTCAACGCGGCGGTCAACGCCTTCCTGGAGCGGCTGTGATGCTCTCTCTCTCCCTGTCCCCCGCGCTGATCGCCCTGATCGGCCCCGCCGCCGCCACCTCCGGCTTCGACCCCGCCGCCCCCGCTGAGATCTTCGCCGGCACCGAGACCTACACCCAGGACGGGGACGTGCGCCTCTGGAGCGCCATCGAGCGCATCGAGGACCCCGACCGCACCCTGTTCTCCCAGGAGCACTTCACCGACGAGGTGGCCTGGCCGCTCGACGCCTCCTGGGCGCCCTGGATCGACGACTGCTTCGGCACGACGACGCCGGGGAGCTGGCTGGCGCTGCTCCACGTCGGCCCCTCCGACGCCGCCGCGCACGGGACGCCGATCCTGTTCGTCCCCGGCGCGGGCGACAACGGGAGCCGGGGCTTCATAACGATGGCCACCCACCAGGATCGCCTGCTGCGCCCGGTCTACGCGCTGACCTTCGCCCACCCCCACGGCGACGCCTTCCAGCAGGCCGAGATCATCGCTGACGCCATCGCCCGCATCAAAGAGCGCACCGGCGCGGCCCAGGTGGACGTGGTGTCGCACTCCAAGGGCGGCATCTCCACGCTCATCTACCTCTCCAACCTCGCCGGGACCCAGTGGCCGGACGCCGCCTACATGTCGGTCGGCACGCGCTACCGCGACGATGTCCGCCGCGCTGTCTTCATCGCCACCCCGCTCGGCGGCATCGACACCTCCTACCGCTGGCCCAACGCCAACCTGCTCTCGCTCACCGCCGACAGCGCCATCTCCCCGACCTCCTGGAGCTGGTACGGCTTCACCTCCCTCGCCGATCAGGACTTCCTGGCCGACGGGCAGGACTACTTCCCCGGTCACCGCCAGATCCTCGCCCGCCAGTCCCCCGACCTCCCCGGCGAACAGCCCTGGCTCGGCGCCTACAGCCTCCAGATCGACTGGTACACCACCTACGAGGGCGGCTACGGCTTCTCCTCCACCTCCGAGGGCATCGATGCGGCCATCGACGAGGGCGGCGGCCTGATCAACCGCTTCCGCAGCATTGGCGTCGATCCCGATGTGGAGATCTACCTGCTCGCCGGGCAGAACCCGCTGATGCCCAACGGGACCCAGGACTGGATCCTGAGCATGTTCGAGCAGCAGTGGGTCGATCTCGGCACCTCCGGCACCGACGCATGGGCCGAATTGCTCTCCGAGATCGTCGGGAACGGCCTCTCCAGCCTCGGCTACTCAGAGGGCGACATCCAGGGCCTCGCCCAGAGCAAGCTCATCCTCGGCGAGATCACCGGGGAGTCCGACGGGCTCGTGTTCCTCTCCTCCGCCCTCGACGACCGCGCCCTCACCGCGCGCGGCGCCACCGTCGCCGCCACCCGCACCGCCGACCTCTCCCACCTCGACCTGCTCTACGCCAGCCCGATCACCGGCGACCTGCTCCAGCAGGAGGCGCTGCGCGATCCGCTGGAGAACGGCTGGATGGAGGGCGTCGGCCAGCGCTACATCGACGAGGACACCATCGGCCAGGTCGAATTGTGGCTCGATGACCCGGAGGACACCGGCCCCGGCGACTCCGGCGACGACACCGGCCCCGCCGGTGACTCCGGCCCCGCTGACGACACCGGCCCCGCCGACGACACCGACGCGAATGGCCAGGACAGCGATCCCGGCGGCTACCTGGAGGACAAGGACGGGCGCGACCCTGGTGGCTGCGGCTGCGCGGCGGGCGCGGGCGGGACAGGCGCGGGCGCGGTCGCGGGAATGATCGGGCTGGCGCTGCTGGCGCGGCGGCGTAACCGACCTTAGGTCAGCTCGTATCCGACCTGAAGTCAGCACTCCGCTCACTGCCCGCGCGGCTGCTCCCGATCCAGCCGGTCGAGCCGCCGCAGCTCAGGGAAGAACAGCCCGAACAGCAGCGCGCTGATCACCGACCCGATCCCGCCGAACAGCGCCGCCCGCACTGGCCCCCACCAGGACGCCGTGAGGCCGGACTCGAACTGGCCGACCTCGTTTGAGACAGAGATGAACAGGAAGTTTACTGCGCTGACCCGCCCGCGCAGCGCGTCCGGCGTGTTGAGCTGCACGACGGTCTGCCGGATCACCACGCTGACCTCGTCAGCAGCCCCGAGGCAGGCGAGCGCCGCCAGCGAGAGCGGCACCGAGCGCGACAGCCCGAACACCACCGTCGCCGCCCCGAACACGGCGACCGCGCCGAGCAGCAGCGGCCCCGCATGCCGCCGGATCGGCCATGTCGCGAGCGCGAGCGCGGTCAGCACCGCCCCGACCGCCGGGGCCCCCCGCAGCATCCCCAGCAATTCCGGCCCGCCAGAAAGAATATCCTGCGCGAAGATCGGCAGCAGCGCCACCGCCCCGCCGAGCAGCACCGCCACCATGTCCAACCCGATGGCGCCCAGCAGCGCCGGGCGCGCCCACACGAACCGCAGCCCCGCCGAAACCCGCGCCCACGGGGACTCCGCCGCCCCGCTCTGCGCCGCCGGCACCGCCCGCCCCGGCAGCGTCGGCAGCAGGATCGCCGCCCCCGCCAGCATCGCGGCGCTGATCCGGTAGGTGTGCTCGGGTCCGATGGCGCTATACAGAAGACCGCCGAGCGCGGGGCCGAGCGTCGCGCCGAGCTGGAAGATCGACGAGTTGAGCGCGACCGCGCGCGGGAACTGCGCCGGGGTCACCAGCATCGGCAGGAGCGCCTGCTGCGCCGGGGCCGAGAAGGCGCGGGCCGTCGCCCCGAAGCACAGCAGCCCCAGCGTCAGCGGGACAGGGTGCGGCCCCGCAGAGAGCGCCAGCGCGACGATCATGTGTCCGGCCGCGCAGATCGCCGTGATCCACCGCCGGTCGAACCGATCCGCCGCCATCCCGGTCAGCGGCCAGAGCAGCATCACCGGCAGGAATTGCGCCAGCCCCACCCACCCCAGATCCAGCGGGTCGCCGCTCCGCGCGTAGATCTGCCAGCTCACC
>JBEIQZ010000242.1:0-8594 GCA_040376255.1 Alphaproteobacteria bacterium | reverse complement strand
TGAGCGCGGGTTCTCCTTCCGGAGCGACGGGCCGCTCGACATGCGGATGGATCCCACCCGGGGCGAGACCGCCGCTGAGCTGATCGCCCGGCTGAGCGACGAGGAACTGGCCGATGTGCTGTGGCAGTACGCTGAGGAGCGCCACTCGCGCCGCATCGCCCGCGCCATCAAGGCCGCGCTGCCGCAGCGCACCGCCGATCTCGCCGCCTGCGTCGCCTCGGTCCTGCCGCCCGACCGGGGCCAGCACCCGGCCACCCGCACCTTCCAGGCGCTCCGCATCGCGGTGAACCGCGAACTGGAGGAATTAGACGAGGCGCTGCGGACGCTGCCGGAAATTCTTGCGTCCGGCGGGCGTCTGGCGATCATTTCTTTTCACTCTCTGGAAGATCGCCGTGTTAAGGAATGCTTCCGTCGCCTCTCCGGGGAGGGCGCGCCGGTCGATCCGATGGGTCGCCCGTTGACTCCTCCCCGCTTCTCCCAGCCGCTGCGAAAGGCAGTCAAGGGAGAGGATCTGGATCCCCATCCTCGCGCCCGCTCCGCCCGGCTCCGCGTATTGGAACGGCTCCCTCCACCTTCCCCCCGCGAGCGTTGACATGCCCTCCTCTGCTCTCGATGACGTCCGCCGCACCCTCGCCCAACAGGCGGATGAAGCGGTCACCCTCCCTGATTTTATGGTGGTGCTCCGCTTCCTCGGCACGATGTCGCTGATCGGCGCTGCGCTCGCGGCCTATATGTGGTCGCGCATGGAGGTCACGCGGATCGCGGTGGCGCTGGACGAGACGCGCAGCGATCTGGCCCGCGCCGAGGTGCTGCATGAGCGGCTGGTGCTGGAGCGCAGCATGCTGCGCCAGCCGGAGCGGCTCTCCGGGGAAGCCCGGTCGCGCGGCATGGCCGCTCCCGCGCAGTACCTCGATCTGCGCCAGGACGCCCGGCCCCGGAATCCATAGCGGGAGGCTTCAGATGAAGGGAGGTTCACGGATCCCGCCATCGCTCGCGCTCCGGGCCAGACGCAAGCAGCCGCCGTCGCTCTGGGAGCGGCTGGGCCTCGGCGGCGCGTCGAGGGCTGAGCCGTCCGCTGCGCCTGTCAAACCGGCCCGACCGGTGAAATTGCGCCGGGAACCGGATGACCGCGATGGACGGACAGACAAGCCGGATCACAACCATCCGGATCGGCGTCAGCGGGAGAAGGCGGGGAAGCGGGATGGGAAGCGCCAGTCTGCCCGCCCCTACTCCTTCAAGCGGATGGTGCGGAAGTGGCTGGAGTCTGCCGCTGCGCCGCCGGCCGCCGCAGTGCTGACCGAGGCGCGCTCTCGCAGCAACCGCCTGTGGATGGTGCTGGTATTCTCGCTGTTCCTGCTTTTTTTGCGCGCGGCCTGGCTCATGGGCCTGCCTGACAGCGATCTGGAGGCGCGCGGGCGCGGCCAGTACCAGACGGTGCAGGAGATGAAGGGGCGGCGCGGCGTCCTCTACGACCGCAACAACCGGGAATTGGCGGTGACGGTCAGCCTCCCGGCGCTGTACATGAACCCGGCCCGGCTCCCGGAGGAGACGCTGAAGAAGCGCCTGCCCGATCTTGCGCGGGTGATCGGCAAGCCGGAGTCGTGGGTTCTGGAGCAGTACCAGCGCAAGACCCAGGAGAACAAGAAGCTCCAGCGCGTGCTCCTCGGCGAGAAATTGGAGCCGGTGGGCGCGCGGACGCTGGTCTCCGGGGTGTCGCGGGACATGCTGTGGCTGGAGGAGGAGCCGGTGCGGATGTACCCCGGGCAGGCGCTCGCGGCGCCGCTGCTCGGCTTCGTCGACGCCACCGGGGTCGGCGCGGCAGGGCTGGAGAAGGTGCTGGAGACGGATCTCGCCGGGGACACCTGGCGCGTCATGCTCACCCACGACCGCAAGGGGCGCGCGATCAACCCGGGCCGCGACGAGCAGCGCCTCGCCCGGCAGGGCCACTCGGTCCGGCTGACCATAGACTCCTCCATCCAGCATGTCACGGAAGAGGCGCTCTGGAAGGCGATGGTCCAGAGCGTGCCGGAGTCGGCGATGGCGGTGGTCGTCGAGATCAAGACCGGGGCGATCCTCGCGATGGCCTCGGTGCCGGCGGGCAACCCCAACGACAGCGCCACGCGCAACAAGCACGAGCTGTTCAAGAACCATGCCGCGATGGATCAGGTAGAACCTGGATCCGTCATGAAGCCGTTCGTGATGGCCGCCGCGATAGAGGAGGGGCTGATCCGCCCTGAGTCCTACATCAATTGCGAGATGGGGAGCTGGGGCATCGGCGGCAAGATCATCAACGACGATCACCCCAAGGGCGTCATCACCGCCAGCGAGGTCATCAAGTACTCCAGCAACATCGGCACCGCCAAGATCGCGATGATGCTCGGCGCTGAGCGCACCCTCCGCTACCTGAGCGACTTCGGCTTCGCCCGCCCCACCGGCCTCAAGATCCCCGGCGAGGTGCGCGGGCTGATGCGCGCCCCGGCCAGCATCCGCCCGCTGGAGCTGGCCACCACCGCCTTCGGGCAGGGCGTCACGGCCTCCCCGATCCAGCTCGCCGCCGCGCTCGCCGCGCTCAGCAACGGCGGCGTCCGCATGGTGCCGTACATCATCGACGCGGTGCTGGATCGGTACGGCGAGGTCGAGACCTGGAACGAGCCGCGCGTGGAGCGCCGGGTGGTCTCAGAGCACACCGCCGGGCAGCTCATCCGCATGATGGAGACGGTCATTGAGGAGGGCGGCACCGGCACGCGGGCGGCGGTGCCGGGCTACACCGTCGGCGGCAAGACCGGCACCGCGCAGAAGGTCGAGAACGGGATCTACAGCCCCACCAAGCGCGTCTCCTCGTTCGCCGGGTTCCTGCCCGCCGAGGATCCGACGGTCGCCATCGTGGTGGTGGTGGACTCGCCAACAGTAGGCTCAAAGTACGGCGGCATCGTCGCCGGGCCTGCGTTCTCCGAGATCGGCGCGTTCACGATGCGCTACCTCGGCATCAAGCCGACAGCAGAGCCTGGCTCTGCGGCGCCCGGCTCTGCGGCGTCCGGCTCTGCGGCGCCCGGCTCTGCGGCGCCCGTGGAGGCCCCGGTAGTGGACGTCCAGCCGCTCCCCATCGAGATCCTGCCGGACGGAGAGGGTGGCTGGGTGCTCCCGGATCTGCGGGGCCGCACGATGCGGGCGGCGGTGACGGCGCTCCAGCCCGCCGGGGTGGCGCTCTCGCTCTCCGGCAACGGGCGGGTCGTCGGGCAGTCTCCGACGCCGGGGAGCCGGATCGCGCCGGGAGACGCTGTCTTCCTGAGCTTCGACTGATGTTGCTGTCCGGACTGCTGGCCGCCCTCCCCGCCGATCTGGCGCCGATCTGCATCACCGGTCCGCTGGATCGCCAGATCCGCGCCGTCACCGATCACAGCCAGGAGGTCGGGCCGGAGGACGCTTTTGTGGCCATCCGGGGCGCGCGCAGCGACGGACACGCGCGCGTCGGCGGCCTGTCTGCGGCGGTGTTCTTCACGGAATACCCGGTGGCGGTGCCGGAGGGTGCGACACAGGTGCAGCTCCCCTCCACAAGGCGCGCGCTCCCGCACCTGTGCGCGGCGGCGGCGGGCTCCCCGGCGCGGGCGATGAAGGTCATCGGCGTCACCGGCACCAACGGCAAGACCACCACCACCTTCCTGCTCCACTCCATGACGGCGGCCTGCGGCCTGCGCTCCGGCCTGATCGGCACCACCGGCAACCGCATCGGCGACCGGCTGCTCCCTGCCACCCACACCACCCCTGACGCGGCGCGCCTCCAGGGGTTGCTGCGGGAGATGCAGGTGTCGGGGGTGGACATCGTGGCGATGGAGGTGTCCAGCATCGGCCTCGACAGCTTCCGCGCCGACGCCATCCCCTTCGCCGCCGCGATCTTCACCAACCTCAGCCGCGATCACCTCGACTACCACGGCAGCATGGAGGCGTATGCCGCCGCGAAGGCGCGGCTGTTCCGTGAATTGCTCGCCGGGCGCGCGATCCTCAACTGCGGAGATCCGGCCTGGGAGCAGATGCGCCCTCCGGCGGATCGCCCGGTCTGGACCTTCAGCGGGCTGGACGGGGGCGCTGCGGGGGCGACCGTCGCAGATATCCGGCTGGAGTCGGTGCGGATGGGGCCGGAGGGGACGTCGGGCTGGCTGGTGACGCCGCTGGGGAGCGCGCCGCTCCAGATGCGGCTGATCGGCGCCTACAACATCGAGAACGCGCTGGGGGCGATCGGGGCGGCGCTCGCGACAGGGCTGCCGCTGGAGGGGTGCCTGAAGGGGCTGGCGGAGACGCCGGGGGCGCCGGGGCGGCTGGAGCCGGTGCCGACCGATCGCGGCTTCTCAGTGCGGGTGGACTATGCGCACACCGATGACGCGCTGGCGCGGGTGCTGGCGGAATTGCGGCGGCTGGGGCCGCGGCGGATCCTGACGGTGTTCGGCTGCGGGGGGGATCGGGATCGGGGCAAGCGTCCGCTGATGGGGCGGGCGGCGGCCGACGGATCAGATCGGGTGTTCGTGACCTCGGACAACCCGCGCAGCGAGGATCCGCAGGCGATCATCGCGGAGATCCTGGCCGGCATCCCGGGAGATCACGCCGGGGCGCGCGCCGGAATAACCGTAGAGCCGGATCGGCGCGCGGCGATCCACGCGGCGATCCGCGCGGCGCAGCCGGGGGACATCGTGCTGATCGCCGGGAAGGGACACGAGGCGACTCAGCAGATCGGGGCGGAGGTGCTCCCGTTTGACGATCGTGCGGTAGCAGCGGAGGCGCTCACATGAACTTCACAGCTTCTTCCATCGCCTCCATCACCGGCGGGCGCCTGGTACGCGATGGCGGCCCGGGCTGGATCGCGACCGACACCCGGCAGATCGCGCCGGGGGCCTGGTTCCTGGCGCTCTGCGGGGAGCGGTTCGACGCGCACGATTTTATACCGCAGGCGGTGGCGGCGGGCTGCGCGGGGGTCATCGTGGAGCGGCCTGTCCCGGCGCTGGAGCCGGGCGGCGCGGGGGAGCGGTGCGGCGTCGTGCAGGTGGCGGACGGACTGGCAGCGCTGCAGGCGCTCGCGGCGGCGGCCCGGGATCGGCTGGGCCGGGGGATCCCGGTCGTCGGGATCACAGGTTCGGCGGGCAAGACCTCGACCCGGGTGATGGTGGTCGACGTGCTGCGCGCGCTCCCGGGCGGCGCGGTGCACCACACGCAGGGCAACCTCAACAACCACATCGGCCTGCCGCTGACGCTGCTGGGGGCGCCCGGAGCGCCGGAGGCTCCCGGGGCGGTCGGGGTGTCGGCAGCGGTGCTGGAATTGGGGATGAACCACCCCGGGGAGATCCGGCTGCTGGCGGAGATCGCGCGGCCCACGGTGCGGCTGATCACGAACGTCGGGGCCGCGCATGTCGAGGGCTGCGGCTCGGTGGCGGGGGTGGCGGCGGCGAAGCAGGAGCTGTTCGACACTGCACAGCCGGGGGATATCCTCTGTGTGAACCTTGACGATCCGTGGATCGCGGCGATGCCGCTGCCGGAGGGCGCGCGGGTGCTGGGCTACGGGCGCGCAGCGGGGGCGGAGGTGCGGCTGGAGCGGGCGTGGATCGGGGCCGATCTGTCGGGGGCGCTGCAGACCTCTGTGGACATCCAGGCGCCGACCGGGCGGATCCGGGCGGTCATCCCGGTGCCAGGGCTGCACCTCGCCCAGAACGCGGCGGCGGCGGCGGCGGTCGGGGTGGCGCTCGGCCTGTCGCCCGACCTGATCGCGGCGGGGATCGGGCGGTTTGAGCCGGAGGGGATGCGGAACCGCGTGGTGAAGATCCGCAGCGCACAGTGGGGCCCTCTGACGCTGATCGAGGACGCCTACAACGCCAACGCCACCAGCATGTCAGCCGCGCTGCGGACGCTGGCCGTCCTCCCGGCGCCCCGGATCGCGGTGCTGGGGGACATGCTGGAATTGGGGAGCGCCGAGGCCGGTGTACACCGGGAGGTGCTGGAGGAGGCGCGCGGGCTCGGGCTGGAGGCGGTGCTGGTGCTGGGGGAGCGGATGGGGCGGGCGGCGCAGGCGGTGCCGGGCGTCCGGGCGGCGGCGACGCTGGAGGGGCTCCTGGGGGAGCTGGCGGCGCTGCTGGCGGGCCGCCCTGAGGTGGCACCGGGCTTGCCTGCGCCGGGGGGGTCAGTGCTGGTCAAGGGCAGCCGGGGGGCGAGGATGGAGCGGGTGCTGGAGTGGTTGCACGGCGCAGAGCAGCGCGGGACAGAGAGGGACGGAGCCAAATGATATATTATCTGCTTTCTGATATCGCGGCGGTCAATCTGTTCCGCTATATCACCTTCCGGGCTGCCTGCGCGCTGCTCACGGCGTTGAGTTTTTGTTATATGTTGTATCCCCCATATATCGCCTGGTTGCGGCGCACGCGGATGGAGCAGATCATCCGCACCGACGGGCCGCAGGAGCACGTCGAGAACAAGGTCGGGACGCCGACGATGGGCGGGGTGGTGATGCTGGTGGGGATCGCGCTCTCCACGCTGCTGTGGGGGCGGCTGGATGAGCCGATGCTGTGGATGCTGCTGCTGCTGACGCTGGGCTACGGGGCCATCGGCTTCTATGACGACTGGAAGAAGGTGATGGAGCGATCGGCGGACGGGCTCGCCGGTCGCTGGAAGCTCGTCGGGCAGTGCTCCATCGCGGGGGCGGTGTTCGGCGGCGCCTACCTCGGCGGGGTGATGGACGCGCGGCTGCACTTCCCGTTCTACAAGCATGCGATCATCGACTTCGCGTCGATCTGGGCGGACGCTCCGGTGGATCTGGGCTGGATCTATGTGGCGATGGCGATCTTCATCTCGGTCGGCGCCTCCAACGCGGTGAACCTGACCGACGGGCTGGACGGGCTGGCCATCGGCTCGACGATCACCAGCGCCGGGACGTTCACCGTGCTGGCCTACCTCGCGGGCCACGCCACTTTTGCCGGCTATCTCCAGATCCCGGCCATCGCCGGGGCGGGCGAGATGAGCGTGTTCTCCCTGGCGATCGTGGGGGCTGGGCTCGGGTTCCTCTGGTACAATTGTTACCCGGCGCAGATCTTCATGGGGGACACCGGATCGCTGGCGCTGGGCGGGGCGCTCGCGGGGCTGGCGATCCTCACCAAGCATGAGGTGCTGCTGGCGCTGGTGGGCGGGGTTTTTGTGCTGGAGACGGTGTCGGTGATGCTCCAGGTCGGCTACTTCAAGCTGACGAAGGGCAAGCGGCTGTTCAAGATGGCGCCGATCCACCATCACTATGAGAAGAGCGGCTGGAGCGAGCCGAAGATCATCGTGCGGTTCTGGATCATCTCCGGGCTGCTGGCGATGATGGCGTTGATGACCCTGAAGCTCAGGTAGCGGGAGCAGGCGTGGCGGTGCTGAGCAGAGAGATCGCGGGAAAGCGGGTGCTGATCGTGGGGATGGCGCGATCCGGGGTGGCGGCGGCGCGGCTGGCGCTGTCGCTCGGGGCGCGGGTGCGCTGCGTGGATCTGCGGCCGGAGGCGCCGCAGGTGGCGGGGGCGGTGTGCAGCTACGGGCCGCACGACCGCGCGCACTTCCTGGAGGCGGAGGAGATCGTGGTGAGCCCCGGCGTCCCGGCGCGGCAGCCCGATCTGGCGGCGGCGGCGGCGGCGGGCGTTCCGCTGATCGGAGAGCTGGGGTTCGCCGCCCGCTACCTCGATATCCCGCTGCTCGCCGTCAGCGGCACCAACGGCAAGAGCACCTGCACCCACCTGCTCGCCCAGATCCTGGCCCAGGCGGGCCGCCGGGTGTTCGCCGGTGGGAACCTCGGCTGTCCGCTCTCAGAGGCGGCGCTCCAGCAGGCGGGTCAGGCAGGGCTGGAAGGGGGCGGGCCGTTTGATGTCGCGGCGGTGGAGGTCTCCTCCTACCAGATGGAATTGCCCGGCAGCTTCCACCCGGCGGCGGCGGTGATCTTGAACCTGACGCCTGATCACCTGGAGCGGCACGGGAGCATGGAGAATTACGCAGCGCACAAGTGCCGCATGCTCGCCCGGATGGGTCCGGAGGACGCGTGGGCGATCCCCGCAGACAGCCCGCTGCTCAGCGCGGCGGCGGCGGCGGCGGGCGGCGCGGGGCGGCAGGCGGTGCTGGACGGGGCGATCCTGGCGGGACTCCCGCTGGATCGGTTCCCGCTGCCCGGTCAGCACAACCGGGACAACCTCGCGGCGGCGCTCTGGCTGGCGCGGCGGGTCGGCGTGGATCTCTCCGCCGGGGTCAGCGGCGGGCCGGGCAGCGTGGATCTGGGCCTGCTGCGCGGCCTCCCGCACCGGCTGGAGCCGATCCCGCTGCCGCCCGATCACCCGCATCGCGGGGTGCGCTGGATCAACGACTCGAAGGCGACCAACGTGGACTCGACGCTGGTGGCGCTCGCGGCGGTGCCGGGATCGATCCTGCTGCTCGGCGGGCGCGGGAAGGCGGGCGCGCCCTACGGCCTGCTGGCTCCGGCGCTGCGCGGGGCGCCCGCGCCGATCTGCTTCGGGGAGGAGGGGCCGGTGATCGCGGCGGCGCTCGCGGCGGAGGGGCTGGCGGTCTCGGTGGTGCCGGGGCTGGCGGCGGCGGTGGCGGCGGCG
>JBEIQZ010000701.1:0-2540 GCA_040376255.1 Alphaproteobacteria bacterium | reverse complement strand
CGGCGGGACGTACAGCCCGGTGCCGAACCAGCGGTCGGCCTGCGCCCCGGCGTACCAGTAGTCGCCGTCGCGGCCTGCGTACTCAGGGTGCAGCGCGACAGTCTCAGTGATCCGGGGTGCCCCGGCGTCGACCGCGCCGGGGAAGTCGGCGGGGACGGCCTGCACCTCGTTGGGCGGCGACTCCTGGGCCAGCTTCGTCCACAGCGTCACGACCAGCGCCTCCAGCGGGGCCGTCGCCGTGTCGACCGGATCGGCGGATGTCGGGATCACCGGGGACATGCCGCCGAGGACGGCGCGCACCGGATCGAAGTAGCTGCTGAAGCTGAGCGGGAGGTACTGGACGGCGGTGCGGACGGTGGTGGCGGCGGCGACCTGCTCAGCGTTGGAGAGGGTGTCCGCGCCGTCGAGGTGCGCGGCGATGGCGTCGAGCGCGCGCGTCGCGTGGAGCAGCGTGGATGGCGGCGCGGCGCCCATCGTGTCCTGTCCGGCGTCCACCGTGCCGTCGGTGACGGTGATCCCCATCGGGTTGAGGATGTGGTTGCCCATGTAGTCGGTGGCGACCACCGCGCCGGGGTTGCTGTAGGCCCACCACCAGGCGTGGCCGCCCTGGATCAGCCCCATGCCCCCTGCCACCCGATCCCGGATGTCCGTGTCTTCGGCTTCGTCATGGTCGGTGTACGAGGTCTTTACGTAGACCCCGATCCCGTCGAGGCTGTCCGCCGCGACCACCGACACCGTGAAGCCCTGCCCCTCCAGCCAGCCCGCCAGGGACTCCATCCCCGGCTCCACGCCCACCACCGGCGTCGCGGACTGCCCCGCCCAGCGCAGCGCGTTGAGGAAGAGCGTTGCGTTGTCGCCGCCCTGATCCTGCGGCGCGGTGATCATCCCCTCGTGGCCGGTGTGGAGCACCCGGCCCGATCCGTAGCGCGCCATCGCCACGAACGTCCGCCCCGCCTCGTCCACCACCACCGGGCAGGCGCTCTCGCCGTGGACGATCAGCAGCGAGGGCAGCGATCCGCCCTGCTCGATGGTGCTGACCCCGGCGCTCAGCGCTGTATAATCGACCGAGCAATCAAAGTCACACTCCGGCGGCGCGCCCTCCTGGTTCTCGCAGGCCCACACCGCCGCGTCGCCGCAGCCCCCGTTGTCCGCCGCGCACTCGTCGATGTCGACGCAGGCGCTCCCGTCCCACTCGAACCCCCACTCGCAGTCGCGCTCCCCGGAGTCGCCTGTGCCGGAGTCGCCTGTGCCGGAGTCGTCTGTGCCGGAGTCGTTGGCTGTACCGCTGTCGGTCGCGGCGCTGTCGATGGGTTTGTCATCGGAGGGAGGGCAGGCCAGGAGCAGGAGCAGGTGCATGGCAGGGGACTAACTTCTCTGCTGACCGTCTGGTTGTAAAGCCGATGTCAGGTTAGGACTGGCAGATGCAAGCTGATTTTCTGCTCGATATGGAGACGTCTGATCCCGACGACTTCCTGACGCTGCTCCTGCTGCTCGGCCACCCGGCGGTGAACCTCCGGGCGGTGACAGTGACGCCGGGGAGCCGGGCGCAGATCGGGCTGGTGCGCGCGGTCCTCGGGTGGTTCGGTCGGGAGGACATCCGGGTGGGGTCGTACAACCTCGCGCACCCGAAGGAGTGCGTGTCGCTGTGGCATGCGCTGGCGTGGCCGGAATTGGTGCCCGCCATCGCGGCCGGGGCGGAGGCTGAGGAGGGCTGGCGGGTGCTGGCGGAGGCGTTCCGGCCGGGGACGGTGCTGGTCACCGGGGCGCCGCTGAAGAACATGGGGCGGCTGCTGGCGCAGGTGGGGCCGGAGTGGCGCGGCGGGCGGATGGTGGCGCAGGGCGGGTTCGCCGGGGAGGGCGTGGTGCCGCCGGAGCAGCAATTGGCGAAGTTCCGGGGCCTCCGCACCTGCCCGAGCTTCAACCTCAACGGCGATCCGAAGGCGGTGCTGTCGCTGCTCGATCAGAGGGAGCGGCTGGAGGATCTGCGCTTCGTCTCAAAGAACGTCTGTCACGGCGTCATCTACGACGATGCGATGCATGCGCGCCTTACCCGCAGGCTCGGCCTGCCCGCCGCCTCGCCCGCCCACGCGCAGGCGCTCGACCGCATGCACCGCAGCATGTCGCACTACCTGCGGAAGAACCCCGGCGGCAAGGCGTTCCACGACCCGCTCGCCGCCTGCTGCGCCATCGATCCGGAGATCGGCGCGTGGGCGGAGGTCGAGGTGTTCCGCGAGAAGGGGGAGTGGGGGGCGCGCCTCTCGCCCGGCTCCGGGGTGCGGATCATCACGGCGCACGATCACGACCGGTTCCTCCAGACGTTATTTTCTTGATATTGTTCCCTGATGCGCTTCCCTGACCGCTCCTTCTATGAGGACGCCTGGCCGCTCCAGCGGGAGCGCCTGCTGCCTGCGACATGGCACGTCCTCGGCACGATCCCTGACCGCGCGGCCACCCCGCTGACGCTGCTGCCGGGGAGCCTCGACGAGCCGCTGCTGTTCACGCGCCAGCCCGGGCCGGGCGGCGCCGGGGAGGAGCGGCTG
>JBEIQZ010000698.1:0-2562 GCA_040376255.1 Alphaproteobacteria bacterium | reverse complement strand
GCTTTGTGGACAGCGCCGCCCTTGAAGTGCTTCTGGGCGCTCTGGTTGATCCGGTTGATCATCTCCCCGTCCTGCGGGCGCTCCTTGAAGATCCTGCTGTTGATGTAGGAGATGAAGTAGCCATTCGCGCTCATCGGATCAATCCACGCTTCCTCGCCTGAGGTAACAGCATCAGCGCGCCGCTGTCCACCGGATCGATGCGCTCGTTTGTATCTTCTTTGGCCATCACTGCGGCTATCGCCACGGATGCCCGCACATAAGGCAGGTGGCGTATCCCCTCCGGGATCGGCACATCGCGCCCCACCCGCATCCGCTCTCCGTCACGCTGCACCGTCCGCGACCGACTTTGCTACCCAATCCAGCCACACGCCATACTCCCGGCAGCGATCCTCCCTCTTTTTTTCATCGGAATCACCCGCCCGTGGAAGATGCACCAGCAGGTGCGTCTGAGTCAGCGCGCACTCCAGCACCGTCCACGCCAGCACCCTGCCCGCCTGCTTCCTCTCCGGCTTTGCACAGCGAGACAGGGACAGCGCCAAACATATCAACGGTCGGATCTGACCCTTCTGGATCAATTCGTCCTCCATCGCAGCGACCGGCTTCGCTACATCGCGGCGGGAGACCTCCTCTCCCCGGCTGGCACGCACCTCTGATGTCGGTCGCCTGCGCTGGAGCAGAGACAGCAGGCTGAAACAGACCAGCGCATCGCTGATGTCCATCCCGCTGTCGGGCGATGTGGCGCGATTGGAGAGCCACTGATCGACCGCCCGCCGGGATCTTCGATGATACAACAGCAATTCCACGGGCTGCAGCTCCTCTGGCGGCCCGCCCAGGCGAGCCAACAACAGGAGCCAGCGGTGCGCTGGTGCATCTGCCTGCAACCCCTCAGACAGCGCGTTGTCGATGCTTTTCGCACCTGCTCCCACGTAAGCGCTCAACTCGGCTGAGAGCTTCGTCACGCCCTTGCGTGGCTCGGCTGGCATCGGGGAGGGTGGCAAAACCGCCCGGAGCCGCTCCCGCAGCGCACCGACGAAAAATCATCCTCTGTCCATTCTTTCCGCTCTCCCAGATCCAGCAGAAGCTCCTGCTTTGTACGCTTCTCCCAGAGCGCCAGGATCACCCGCTCCAGCACCTCCGCCAGCGACGCCCCGCTCTCCTGCCCGCTCACCCCGGACACAGCCTGAACCCCGGCCGCCGCGCCATCTCCCCGATGAGGAATTCCTCGATCCGCCGCGCCCCCCCGACCGAGGCGTCGGTGACATCGTATGGCGCAGCCGGGTCCAGGATATCGAGGATCTCGCGGTCGCCCTGCCGGGAGCGGAACACCGGCGTCCCGCAGAGCGTCCCGTGGCCGTACACGGTGAGCGCGGGCGGGCGGAGCGCGGGCGGGAGCGCCTCCGACGGGGTGTCGGCGGGCCAGGCGCAGCAGAGCCGGTCGCCGTCGTTGGCGTGGCCGCCGATGGCGTGGACAAAGGTAAAGTACCGGAGGCGGCTCAGATCAGGCAGGGGCGGCACCTCAGACCATCCGGATCAGGCTGCAGGCGTGTCCGGCGCGCGCGAACGCCTCCTCTGCGGTGTCTCCGAGGGCGGTGAGGTGGCCCATCTTGCGGCGGGCGCGCTCGGAGGACTTGCCGTACCAGTGGAAGCGGACATCGGGGTCGGAGAGGGCGTCGCCCAGCCCCTCGACGTGGACGCGGCGGCGGTCGCGGGCGCCGAGGAGGTTCCGCATGACGGCGGGGCGCAGCAGGACGGGCTGGAGGAGCGGGAGGCCGCAGACCGCGCGGATATGCTGCTCGAACTGGGAGATCGAGCAGGCGTCCTGCGTCAGGTGGCCGGAGTTGTGGACGCGCGGGGCCAGCTCATTGACGCGAACCTCGTCGCCCGTAACAAAACACTCGACGGTGAGCGTCCCGACGAGCGCGGTCGCCTCCGCGATGGCGCGGGCGATCTCCAGGGCGCGGGCGGCGGCGCGCGGGGAGACGCGGGCGGGGCAGCGGGTCCAGTCGAGGATGCCGGAGGCGTGGTGGTTCTCAAAGAGCGGGAAGAACTTTATGTCTCCGCACAGATCGCGGCAGAGGATGACCGACACCTCGCAGTCGAACTCCACCTCTTTTTCCATCAGAAAACGATGTATCGGCCCGGCAGCTATCGGCCCGGCAGCTATCGGCCCGGCAGCTATCGGCCCGGCATCTGCCGACACAGCGCCGGGAGGCCCGCCATCCGGCAGCACATCTGGCAGATCCTCCGCCGTCCGGACGCGCCACTGCCCGCCGCCGTCGTAGCCGCCGCGCGCGGTCTTCAGCCGGGCGGGGCCGCCGGATTGCTGGAGGGCGGCGCGGGCCTCCGCCTTTGAACACACCTCCAGCCCCGGCGCGGTCGGGACGCCGAGCCGGTGGAGCAGATCGTGCTCCAGAAGCCGATCCTGAGTGAGGCGGAGGATCTCCGAGGAGGGCCGCACCGGCAGCAATTCCTCCAGCGCCCGCACCGTCTGGTACGGGATGTTCTCGAACTCATAGGTCAGCACGCTGGAGATCTGCGCCAGGCGCCGCGCCGCGTCCGGAT
>JBEIQZ010000723.1:0-2417 GCA_040376255.1 Alphaproteobacteria bacterium | reverse complement strand
CGGGCTGCTCCTCGGGCTGCTCCTCGGGCTGCCCCCCGATCTGCTTCGTGACCGGCAGGCTCTCCCCGGTCAGCGCCGCCTCGCTCAGCGTGAGCGCATACGCCTCCACCAGCCGCCCGTCCCCCGCCACCACATCCCCCGCGTTCAGCAGCAGCAGATCCCCGACCACCACCTCCCGCGCCGGGATCACCCGCTCCTGCCCATCCCGCATCACCCGCGCCCGGGGCGCCGTCATCCCCCGCAGCGCCAGCAGCGCCCGCTCCGCCCGGTACTCCTGCAGAAAACCCACCACCGCGTTCAGCGCCACGATCACCCCGATCGCCGCAGCGTCCACCCCCTCCCCCATCACCGCCGCCAGCAGGCACGCCCCCCCGAGCAGCGCCACCATCGGGCTGCGGAGCTGCCCCAGGAAGAGCGCGACCGGCGAGGGCGGCTCGTCCTGCCGCAGCTCGTTCGGCCCGTCCCGCCCGAGCCGGAGGGCGGCCTCTGCCTCTGTAAGGCCGGGGCCCGTCAAAGCCCGTCCCCGAACCGCGCCCGGGCCGCCGCCCGCAGCCCCTCCCGGAAGTCCGGGTGTGCGATATCCACCAGCACACGTGCGCGCTCACGCAGCGTCCGCCCGTGCAGCAGCGCCGCCCCGTACTCAGTGACGATCCAGTGGACGTCCGCGCGGCTGGTCACCACCCCCGCCCCCTCCGCGAGGCAGGGGACGATCCGCGAGACCTTCCCCCCCGCCGCCGTCGAGGAGAGCGCGATGATCGGCTGCCCCCCCTCCGAACGCGACGACGCCCGGATGAAGTCGACCTGCCCGCCCACCCCCGAATAGATGCGCGTCCCGATGCTGTCGGCGTTCACCTGCCCCGTCAGATCCACGCTCAACGCCGAGTTGATCGCCACCAGCCGCCGGTTCTGCGCCGCCAGGATGACATCGTTCGTCTCGTCGCAGGGCAGCGCCGAGATCTGCGGATTGTCGTCCACCCAGTCGTAGAGCGCCCGGCTCCCCAGGATGAACGTCGTCACCACCTTGCGCGGGTGCAGCGTCTTGCACCGCCCCGTCAACACCCCGCGCCGCACCCCCTCCATCACCCCGTCCGACACCATCTCAGTGTGGACCCCCAGATCGTCCCGATCCCGCAGCAGCGAAACCACCGCGTCCGGGATCCCCCCGATCCCCAATTGCAGTGTCGCCCCCTCCGGGATCAGCGGCAGGATGTGCGCAGCGATGGCCAGCTCCACCGGGCCGGGCGGATCGGCGCGGAGCTCGATCAGCTCCTCATCCTGCTCCACCACCGCCTGCACCTCCGAGACGTGCAGCCAGGTGTCCCCGTGGACGCGCGGCATCCGCCGGTTGACCTGCACGATCACCCGCTTCGCCGCCTTCGCCGCCGCCAGCGAGGCCAGCACCTCCACCCCCAGCGAGAAGAAGCCGTGCACATCCGGCGGCGACACCATCAGCAGCGCCACGTCCAGCGGGAACGCCCCCGACCGGAACATCGACGGGATCTCGCTGAGATGGCAAGGGACATAGTCCGCCCGCCCGCAATTCACCGCCTCCCGATCCGCAGGGCCGACGAACAGCGCCCGGTGCCGGATGTGCTGCCGCACCTCCCGGAACGGATCCTCCCCCAGCAGCAGCACATGCGCCACCTCCACCCCCGACACCTCCTCCGCCCGCGCCGCGAGCGCCGCAGCCAGCCCGCGCGGCGTCGCGGCGTTCCCGCCCATATAGACATGATCGTGGGCGCTGATGCCCCGCACCGCCTCCGCCGCGCTGCACCGCTTCTCGTCGTAGTCTCTCCGCCAGTTCAAGCCCGCTCCTGTGATCCGAAGTTGTCCGGGGTCTGTAGCCCGGGCCGCGATTTAGCAAGCCGTGTGCCGGATCGCAGAGAGGTGCGAGAAGATGGCTTGACCGCTGCAGGAGGACAGGTTACTTAGAGGAAACAAGCTGCTTTGGCTTGTGCTTTTCCGGGGGCGTTCCGGTTTCGACGGGGTATTGGAGACTCGAAGGGCGTAGCAGGGTTGGTTCACCCTCATCGGACCAGCACACAGGTGCCAACAACACCAACCACTTCGAAAACGAGATCCGCTTAGCGGCCTAGTTTTCGCGGTCCTGGAGCCATTGAAGTGCACCAGGCATCCGGCTGCGCGTTGCCGAACGCAGTTGGGTGTAATTCAGGCTTGCAGCAACTCCGGGGATGAGTAAACGCCGGACGCGCGAAGATCAACAGGGGACTCTGACGGCTTCCAAAGCGGAGCGACACCCGCCGGCGGGTCAGTCCGGCAGGCTACGTATCTCGGAGAGATGAAGGTGCTTCGGACGCGGGTTCGACTCCCGCCGCCGCCCAAAAAAGAAACGGGGTGGGGGGTGGGCCCGCCCCGGTGTGGTTTTTGTGGGGGGGGGGGGGGGTCTGGTGGGGGGG
>JBEIQZ010000623.1:0-3305 GCA_040376255.1 Alphaproteobacteria bacterium | reverse complement strand
TGCCGATCAGCACCCGGCGGCACCCGCCCGCGTACATCGTGCGGCAGGTCTCCTCATCGAGCCGGTCGGCGCGGGTCTCGGAGAGCCAGACGCAGCGCTGATCGAGCTTGCGGCGCACCAGCTCGTTGCAGAAGGGGAGGAGATCCTTGTGGACGAGCGGGTAGATGGGATCGACGAAGCCGATCTGCTTCACCCCGTACCGATCCACCAGGTACTCGTACTCATCGACCAGCTTCATCGGATCGCGGCGCCGGTAGACCTTGCCGGTGTGGAGCAGCGAGCAGTAGTCGCAGCGGTAGGGGCAGCCGCGCGATCCGGTCATCGTCAGCACCGGCTTGTCGATGTCGGCGAAGGGCAGCAGCCCGTAGCGGTGGTAGGGGAACAGATCCCATGCCGGGTAGGCCAGCTTGTCGAGGTCGCGCAGCAGGGTGCGGGCCTTGTTGGTCACCGGCTCATCGCCGTCGATCCAGGACAGCGCGGCGATCTTCGACAGATCGGTGTCGCCGCCCTCGATGGCCTGCGCCAATTCCACCACCGTCTCCTCGCCGTCGTGGTGGACGACGTAGTCCACGACCCCGGAGCGGAGGATGTCCTTCGCAAAAACGTCGGCGTGGACGCCGCCCCAGACGATGCGCGTGTGGGGCGAGATCGCCTTGATCATCTTCGACAGCTTCTCACAGGTCGGCGCCGAGGGCGTCAGCACCGTCATCCCGACGAGATCGGGGTTGAAGCGCTTCACCCGCTCCATGATCTGATCGGCGGAGAGTTTTTCTGCGAACATGTCAACGAAACGGGTGTGGAACCCGGCGGCGACGAGCGCCCCGGCGATGTAGGCGATGCCGGTCGGCGGCATCGGCTCCAGCAGCTCAGCGAAGCGGCCGAGCTTGTTCATGTTCATCGCCGGGTTGATCAGCAGGATGCGCACTCAGGACTCCAGACCGCGTTCAGGGGGAGGACACCGTACCTCTGTCAGTGCCTTGCAGACAGGAGACCGATCAGCGGGTGCGCGTTTCTGCGAGGTGGCTCACAGGCGCGCCCGGATCAGCGCGGCGCTAAGGGGCGACCTCGCCCTCGACTTCAGCGGAGTCGTGGAGGGCGGCGTCCTGGATCAGGACGGCGGTGAAGGTGTAGGTCTGGGTGATATCGACCCCGGCGAGGGCGAAGATGATCTTGCCGGTGTCGCTGTCGATGTATGCCTCGTTGGCGGCGCCGCTGACGTCGGCGTCGAGGATCACGTCGAGGGTGAAGGGCTCGTTGTCATAGGAGTCGCCGGTGACGTTGTAGAACAGCCGCCCGCCCTCCATGTCGTCCTGCGCGTCCGACCAGGTGATCTCGCCCGCGATCACGTCGCCGATGCCGGGGTACTCCTCGAAGGAGAGGGCGAGGTCTTCGATGACCGGGGCGTCCTCGTCTGTGACGGTGGTCCCGCTGTCATCGGCGGCGGAGTCGCTGTCGAAGTCACCGGTGATCTGCGGGAGCTGGCTGGTGCCGCCGCCCATGAAGGTCGGGGCGCCGTCTCCCCGGCAGCCGATCGCGCACACACACCCCACCACCATCCACACGCGCATCTTCACTCCTGCCCATCAGGAGACCAGTCTATCACACCTCTCCGCTCCTGCCTGCAAGCCCGTCGCTCAGAGCGTGAGCCGGAACGCGCCGCGACCGGCGTAGCGGGCCATATCGTCGAGCTCACCGGCGATGCGGAGGAGCTGGTTGTACTTGGCGGTGCGGTCGGTGCGGCAGAGGGAGCCGGTCTTGATCTGGCCGCTCCCGAGGGCGACGGCGAGATCGGCGATTGTGCTGTCCTCGGTCTCGCCGCTGCGGTGGGAGAGGATGGAGCGGTAGCCGGCGCGGTGGGCCATCTCGACGGCGTCGATGGTCTCGGTGAGCGTCCCGATCTGGTTGACCTTGACGAGGATGGCGTTGCCGATGCCTTCTTTGATGCCGCGCGCGAGCCGCTCGACGTTGGTGACGAACAGATCGTCCCCGACGAGCTGCAGCTTCCCGCCGAGCACTGCGGTCAGCTCCTTCCAGCCCGCCCAGTCGTCCTCGGCCAACCCGTCCTCGATGGAGATCAGCGGGTAGCGGGCGGCGTAGTCGGCGTAGACCGCGATCAGCTCGCTGGAGGTGATCGCCTTTCCGCCGAAGTTGTAGCGCCCGTCATGGTAGAACTCGCTCGCGGCCACGTCGAGCGCGAAGAACACCTGCTCCCCCGCCTTGTAGCCCGCCTTCCCGGTCGCCTCCAGGATCAGCTTCAGCGCCTCCTCGTTCCCGCTCAGCGAGGGGGCGAACCCGCCCTCGTCGCCCACCGCCGTCACCAGCCCGCGATCCTTCAGCACCTTCTTCAGCGCGTGGAAGATCTCCACCCCCGCCCGCAGCGCCTCGCCGAAGGTGTCGAACCCGGCGGGGACGATCATGAACTCCTGGATGTCGAGGTTGTTGTCGGCATGCGCGCCGCCGTTGATCACGTTCATCAGCGGCACCGGCAGCACGCAGGCGTTGACCCCGCCCACATAGCGGTACAGCGGCATGTCCGCCGAGATCGCCGCCGCCTTCGCCGCCGCCAGCGAGGCGCCGAGGATCGCGTTCGCGCCCAGCCGCCCCTTGTTGGCCGTCCCGTCCAGCTCGCACAGCACCCGGTCGATCCCGCGCTGATCGCGCACGTCCAGCCCGACGAGCTGCGCCGCGATCACCTCGTTCACGTTCTGGATCGCCCGATCCACGCCCTTCCCCAGCCAGCGATCCTTCTGGCCGTCCCGCAATTCCACCGCCTCGTGCTGCCCGGTCGAGGCGCCTGACGGCACCGCCGCCCGCCCCATGCAGCCGTCATCGGTCAGGATCTCCACCTCCACCGTCGGGTTTCCACGGGAGTCCAGAATCATCCGGCCACGCACTTCCTGAATCAGCGACATCATGCCTCCATAGAGAATCAATCAGAGAGAATCAAGCTGTCCGCATAACTGGTTCGGCGGGGTTATCCGATCTGTATGCGCTCACGGAGCCGCACCCTCGCGCCCCTGTTGCTCGGACTGTCCGTCGCCTCCGGCGGGGCGTCTGCGCTTGAGCCGGTCGCGGCGGGCGGGACAGCGACCGGGACAGCGCCGGAGGAGGACGCCGGGGACTGGAAGGATCTGCGCGTCCGCCCGCTCCCGCAGCGCTGGGAGTTCGACGCGGGCTGGCCGGAGGGCTGGGTGCGGACGGGCGTGGCGTCGGTCGCAGAGGGGCGGCTGTCGGTGGGGGACACGCGGGGGAAGATCGATGTCGCCTGCACGCCGATCCTGCAGGTGGGCGCGGGGGAGGGAAGC
>JBEIQZ010000374.1:0-6180 GCA_040376255.1 Alphaproteobacteria bacterium | reverse complement strand
TGTGCCGGTGACCGGGCTGACGCTCTCGGCGTGGGTGCAGCCCGACAGCCTGAGCAGCGCGCTGTGGAGCACGGTGGCGTCGGTGGGGTCGCAGGGGACGGGATCGCTCGATTGTTGCCGGGACACCTACTTTCTTGGCTATTTCCAGCAGTATCTATACTTCTATACGGATGGAAGCATAAACTCCTCCATCCACTCCTCCGGCACCTGGAGCAGCCACATCGGCGGCTGGCACCACCTGCTCGCGGCGTGGTCGCCCACCGGCGCCCGCACGCTCTACATCGACGGCGCGCTGGTCGCCTCCGACACCGCAGGCCCCGCCGCGCTGACCTCGAACGGGGCGGCGCTCCGCGTCGGCGCGGACACCAACACCGGAAACCCGACCCTGTACTTCGACGGACGCATCGACGAGGTAAAGGTCTTCAATTGTTCTGTCAGCGGCACGCAGGCCTACCGGGACTTCTCCGGCGGCTGGCCGTTCTGATACACTGACGAGATAAACTCCCAGGAGTCAACATGGGAACGAGCCAGAGCCGCAGCCCGCAACAGAGCCGCCCCGCGAAAGAGGAGGGGCAGTCCCTCCAGACGCAGGCTCCCGGCCAGCAGGAGAACACCGGCGTCGGCGCGACGCTCAGCGGCTGGTGGGACAGCGGCACGGACTGGCTGGGGAAGAAGACGAAGCAGGCGGGGGAGGCCATCGGCGGGGCGTGGGACGCGACGAAGAAGGCCGCGACCGACGTGAAGGAGATCTACCAGGAATCGGATCTGTCCTTCAAGGACGGCAAGTTCTCGGCCAGCACCGACATGGACGAGGTGATGGACGTGCTGCCCGCCGATCTGCGGAAGCGCATGAACCTCGACCGGTCGCTGCCCTCGGCCAACCGGGTGCAATTGGAGATCGACCGGAGCACCGGCAAGGTCACGCTGAAGATCCCCGACCTCATGCTGTCCTCGCTCGATCTGGGCGGGGTCACGGCGGGCAAGACCCGGATGACCGGGATCACGCTGTCGATGGACGGCGGCGGCGGGGTGGCGCGGGACTTCGCAGAGAAGAAGGCCGGGAAGACAGTGACGAACCTGCTGATGGGGAAGGAGAAGGCGGCGGGCGCGGGCGCGCAGGGCGGTCAGGCGGGCGGGCATGACACGACCTCGACGCTGCGCGTGCAGTCGGTGGTCGCGCACGATGTGGCGCACGGCGCCTCGAAGTCCTCGGTGAAGGAGCTGAGCCTGCAGGATCTGTACGTCCAGATCGCCAACAAGGGCGGCGGCCTCCCCGGCGCGCACGGCTTCGAGGGCGGGCGGACGGACAACCTCTCGATGGATTTTTCGGTCGGGAGCGCGACCGTCAAGGGGTTGAGCAGCCCCGGCGCGCAGGCGGGATCGCTGGGGATCAGCGGGGTGAAGGGGCAGTTCGACCAGCAGACGGAGCGCGGATCGCTCTCGGCGGCGTCGATCCAGGCGGGCGGCCTGAACGCGGGCGGGAAGCAGCTCGGAAGCGGGCAGGTGCGCCAGCTCTCGGCGCAGATCGACAACAAGGGCGGCGGGCTGCCCTTCCTCGACAAGACGCCCGATCACCTCCAGACTCAGGGCGGGGTCGGCAGCGCGCAGGTCAGCGGCCTGAACACCGGCACCGGCAGCCTCGGCGCGGGATCGCTGGAGGGCGGGCATTGGGCGCAGCGGCCGGACGGGATCTCGGTCGGGGCGTCGGCGCTCTCGGTGAAGGAGCTCAAGGGTGCGAGCGCCTCGGTGGCCTCGGGCAGCGGGCGCAACGTCTCGGGCAGCTTCGGGGCGGACGGCCACACCGTCACCGGCGACCGGATGCGGGTCGACGGGTTCAAGGCGGGAGAGAACAGCGTCGGCAGCGCCGAGGCGGAGGGGCTGCGCTTCAAGAGCGACGCCGCAGGGACCGGGATCTCCGCCGACGCCCGGAGCCTCGCGGTCGGCGGCGTGGACACCGCCGCCGTCGATCTCCAGCAGGGCCGCGCCGAAAATCTCCGCTACCGGCAGTCGCAGGGCGACGTCTCGGTCGGCGCCGGATCGGTCGGCCTCACCGGGCTGAAGAGCGCGGGCGCGGACGCCGCCTCGGTGAGCGGCAGCGGCGTGCAATTCCGCAAGGATCAGGCCGGGATGGCCGGAACGGCGGATCAGCTCGCGCTGCAGGGCGGGCGCGTCGGGGACTCCCGGCTGAAGGCGGCGGCGGCGACCGGGCTCGACCTCTCAGCGCAGGGCGGCGTCCGGGCGGGCAGCGCGAAGTCGCTCTCGCTCACCGGGCTCGACACTGAAAAGGTCGACGCGGCGCAGGTAAACGCCCGCGATCTGCAGGCGCGCGAGGACAAGTCCGGCATCCACCTCGCCATCAAAGGCGCCGACGCCGCCGGGCTCGATGCGGCGGGGAACCGGGCCGCCGCCGTCAGCCTCTCCGGGCTCGACGCGCAGGTCGGGGCGGATCGGCGGAGCGGATCGCTGAAGCTCGGCAGCGCCTCGGCCACCGGCCTCGACACCGCCGCCGTCGACGCAAAGGGCGTCCGGCTCGACGGCCTCGACGCGCGGCTCTCTGCGGGGGGCGGCGCGCTCTCGCTGAAGGGCGCCTCAGCGACCGGCCTCAGCGCCGACGGGGTGACCGCCGGATCGGTCGGGGTCAGTGATGTCCGCGCCGAGGGCCGGGACGCGCAGCACCTGAGCGCCGGGGTCGGCTCGCTCACCGCAAAGGACATCCAAGGCAAGCAGGGCGGGGTCGCGTCGCTGCAGGCTGCGGGCCTGTCGGTCGGGCGCGACGGGCAGCAGCTCCAGGCCGGGGTCGCCTCCGCCTCCGCCGCCGGGCTCCGCGCCGGAGACAGCCGCGTCGGCGCCGCCGACCTCACCGGGCTGTCCGCCTCCGGCACGGCGAACGGCACCGGGCGCCTCGGGCTCGACGGGGTGACGCTGCGGGACGTCGACACCGCCGCCGTGGACGCGAAGACCGTCACCGGCAAAAAGCTGGCCGCCACCGCCGGGCCAAACGGCCTCGACGCCTCCGCAAAAACGCTGGGCGCCACCGGGGTGAGCGCCGGTTCGGGCGGCACCGCCGTCGGCATCCGGGAGATCGGCGCCGAAGACGTCGCCGTCCGCCAGGGGAAGCCCGGCGCGCCCATCGTCCAGCGCACCGCCGGGAGCTCCGCTGCAGGAATGGCCGGGCTGATCGACGACGCCGACATCCGCGCCACCGCCGGGCTCACCCCCGGCAAGATGAGCGCGGTCACCGTCAAAAAAGGCACCGACATCAACGCCCGCGTCAAGATCAACGACGGACAGATCGACCCCCGCGCCACCCGCGCCGACTTCTCGAAGCCGCTCGACGGGCCGCTCTGGACGGGCGTGAACGGGGTCTACATGGACCCGCAGAAGGACGGATCGGCCAAGGTCAAGGCCGATGTCAGCGGCTTTTTTGATCTGGACATGACAAAACACCTCCCCGGCGGCCAGAAGACCCTCCCCACCGGGGCCGCCGCGCTCGCCGGGAAGCTCAGCCCGCAGGCGACGCCCGGGACGGTCACCTCCACCCCCTCCACCGGCCTCAGCGCCACCGCCGGTCGGGTCAGCGCATCCGGCGTCAGCCTCTCCGCGCAGTCACAGTCCCCTGCCCTCTCCGGCGGCGGGCCGGTCGATCTGAGCCGCGCCTCGGTCAGCGGGTCGGCGTCGCTGAAGTCAGGGACGGCCAGCGTCGGGGCGGTGAAGGCCGATCTGGTGCGGGAGGACGCGCGCGATAACAGCGTCCAATTCGGCGCGCAGCAGGGCGGGCGCAACCTCGCGCTGGAGTTCACGCGGCTGCTCGTCGGCAGTTTTTCTACGACGTTCGGGGGGACAGAGGTGCAGGCCGGGAAGTCCTCGGTCGGGCAGGGTCAGCTCAGCGTGGCGCCGGGAGGATCGGGGGCGCAGGTGAAGGGGACGGTGGGGAGCGTGGTGGTGGAGGATCTGGGGGTGCGGCGGTAGGGATCAGGGGCAGGCGGGGAGCCAGGTGAGGGTGTTGTCGGCGGGGTCGCAGTCGTCAGCGGCGACGGAGAGCTGGACGCCGTAGCGGACATCGCTCCAGGGGAGGGTGATGGGCTGGGCGGGGGACTGCCGCTGCGGGGGGAGCTGGTCAAAGGCGAAGGTATAGAGGAGGGCGGCGGGGGCGCTGTCGGGGCCGAGGGCGTAGAGGGCGACGGGGGCGGCGTCGGCGTCGCGGGCGCTGCGGTTCTGGAGGGCGACGGAGAGGTGGACATCGCTGTCCTCTTCGCAACCGGCGACGCAGGTGCCGGTGAGGACGGGGCGGAGGTCGGGGGTGAAGACGCTGAACGGGGGCTGGCCCCGGACGATCCTTGTGGTGAGCCAGGAAGGTTCGGGGCGGAGGGGGAGGGTGCCGTCGGGGCGCAGGGTGGCGCCGTCGTTCTGGGCGACCGGCCATACGGGGCTGGCGGGGGGCCATCCGGCGCGGGCGTGGCGGTAGACGCGGACGGTGACGGGGGCGTCTCCGCAGAAGCCGCCGGTGGCATCCTGGTTCACATCGATGATCTCCGCCGATCCGTCCCCGTCGATGTCGGCGATGAGCGCGCCGTCGTCCACGGTTCCGCCGCAGCGGCTGTCGTCCTGATAGAGCAGGTCGCCGGTGCGCCCGTCGACGATGGAGAAGGCGTCGGCCTCGCTCAGCAGGATCTCCGGGAAGCCATCGGCCTCAAAGTCAAAGGCAGCGCAGCTTATTCTGTCGGTATTGTTGAGGGGATCGCCGGGTATAGCGCGCGACCACATCAGGGTTCCGTCGAGGTGCCAGGCGTAGACATCGGCCCCGGTGTTGTCGCTGTTGTGCCGGATGATCTCCACGATGCCGTCCCCGTCGAGATCGGCGAGGCACGGGTGCTGGACACTGCTGGACATTCCCTCCTCATCGGGCAGCAGGAACGTCCGGATCAGCGCGCCGTCGGCCTCATAGATGAACGCTGCGTCTGTCGTCATCGCCAGAACCTCTGCGTCCGGGTCGTCATCGGCCTGGATCAGCATCGGGATGTCCAGCCCCCGACAGTCGTGCTGCCAGAGGCGGGCGCCGTCCTCGGCGTAGCGGGCGCAGCCGACGAAGATGTCAAGCTGTCCGTCCAGATCGGCGTCCCCGACCGCCAGCCCCCACGGCTCCGCGCCGGTGCGATCTGTCTTGTACCGCTGCAGGATCGCGCCGCTCCGCGCCTCGACGACGCCGGACGGCAGCAGCAGATCGGGGACGCCGTCCGCCCCGATGTCGGCGATCCCCATCGACAGCGCATCCGGCGTCGGCCCTCCCACGATCCGCCCGCTCTGCCAGCGCTCAGTCCCGTCCCCCCGGAAGGAGATGAGCTGCCCGTCCGCCCCCACACCGACGATCTCCAGCCGCCCATCCCCGTCCCCGTCCACCGCGACGGTCGGAGAGGCCACCATCAGCGCGTCCGTCACCCACAGCACCGCACCGTCCACGCCCGACAACAGCAGCGATCTCTGCGCCCGTACATCTGTATTCACAAGGAAGATATCGCTGTATCCGTCCCCATTGATGTCTGCCACGGTGTCCGCCCGGTACTGCCCCTCCCCCAGCCCCACCTCCCACAGCACCCCGATCTCGTAGGGATCGTGATCCACCTCCCACCCGCCCGCGCAGCCTGGCGCCTCACCCAGCGCCCCTCCGGTGTCCGGTGCCACCCCGCAGCCTGCGCTGTCCCCGCCCGCGATGTCCCCGCTGCCTGCCACGCCTGCCGATCCGCCGCACCCCACCAGCCCGCTCAACACCGCCAGCCGCATCTGATACTGCATCTATCCCCGTGTGGTTCTGTTGAACCTTCCAGGACAGAGTGCTGCACCCTGGCAAACCCGATCACCGCTGATACACAATTTCACGCCCCCCCACAAACATCCGGGGCCGGGGCCGCAGCCGCAGTGCCTCCACCTCGTCCGCCACCGGCCACCAGAGAAAATCCGCCGCCGCCCCGACCGCGATCTCCGGCGCCGCCCCGTTTTCTCTCGTTTCTTCTTATCGGACTCACAACGCACAACTTCGGGTTTCTTTATCTGTTCGGGGTTCAAAGGGAACTAAGGCGCATTGAGTTTTCCCCACAAGCCGCCTCCAAATTAGGTCAAGTTTGCGCTCGGCTGCGCCGTGGGCTGCACTCCTCGCACGACTCTCGCGGCATGCTTCCTCGCATT
>JBEIQZ010000834.1:0-1678 GCA_040376255.1 Alphaproteobacteria bacterium | reverse complement strand
CTGTGATGCCGGGGGCTCTTTTGGGTTTTGCGCCCCTTCCGTCCACCGGGCCAGCCGGGGCGGGTCAGGGAAATCTGTCGGGCAAGAGGTTCGGGAGTTTCAGGAGGGGCGGATATGGGAAGGGAGAGAGGGGAGGGGTGGGGAAGAGGGGTGGGGGAGGAGGTTATTGTCCGAACTCAACCCCGATCCCGACCGTAGGCAAAAATCGCCACCAGTCCCACTGCGGGCGCGCCCAGGAGGCGTTGGAGAGCGCTGAGAGGCCGACGGCGAGGCGGAGCGGCCCCCGGTGCCAGGCGAGGTCGGCGTAGACGCCACGGGGGAGCAGCAGGCGGGTGTAGAGGCAGAGGCCGACGGTGAGGTTCTCCAGGCCGAACAGCGGGCGGTCATAGGCGACGGACTGGGAGGTGAGGGAGGTGCCGATGGTGAGGCGGGGGACGGGGGTGCGCCAGACGAATTTCACCTGTTCGAGCAGGCGCAGGCCGGGGCGGGCGGGACCGGCGAGGACGGAGGGCAATTCGTCGTTGAGCCAGGTGCCGGGGTCCTCAGAGAGCAGATCGATGCGCCGGAGCGCGCTGTCGCGGGGTGCGCTGTCCGGGCCGGCCAGGGCCGGGGAGGCGGCGAGCGCGAGCGCCAGCAGGAGGCTCACAGGCACGGGGCTGCTCCGGGGGCGGCGGTGAGGAGGGTGTGGATCGGCCAGCCGCAATAGAGGGAGAGCTGGCTGTCGCCGTCCGGGGTCGCGGCGATGAGGGCGATGCCGTCCGCAGCGGCGGCGCGGGCGATGCCGAGATCGAGCAGGGCGGGGGGCAGGATGAGGCAGTCGGCGCCTGCGTCGGCGGCGATCTCCAGCGGATCGGCGAGGCCGAGGGCGAGCAGGGACTCCGCTCCCGCGACGGCGCCGGGCGGGGCGGGGTCGGCGCTGCTGCCGGGCCACCAGCGGCAGCGCCGGGTGCCAGGGGCGGCGTCGCGGGCGGCGCTCAGGAAGGCGGGATCGTCGCTGCTGAGGTACCAGGGGTTCGGCGGGTCGGCGTCCCGGACGGCGGCGGCGAGGGCGGCGGCGAGGGCGGCGGGTTCGCCCTCCGGGGCGTCGGGGTCGCCGGTCGCGCTCAGGTGGAGGCGGAGGTCGGGGGCGGCGGCGGCGGCGGCGAGCAGGTCTGAGAGGGAGAGCAGCGGCTCCCCGTCGCACAGGAAGCCGGTCTGGAGGGCTGCGCTGTCGAGGCTGCGGATCGGGGTGTCCGCGTCGAGCGGGCTGCCATCCGCGCGCGTGCAGCGATCCGCGCGCAGGATCCCGTCCGCGTACAGCACCGGCACCCCGTCCTGAGCGAGCTGCAGATCGGCGTGGATCGCGGGCCAGCCCGCCGAGAGCGCCTGCTCAAGCGCCGCTGCCGAATTCTCCGCTGCCCCGGCCTCACCTCCGCCGATCCGGAACGCCTCCACGGTCGGGTTGCCGTCCGCGAGGAAGCCGCAGGCGGGCAGGAGCAGCCAGGAGAGGACGGACATCAGACGCATCAGCCTGCTGTCTAACCCGGCGGCCGGTGGTCGCATGGCCGGATCGCCCCGCGCTGCCCTCACCCGCCCCTCCGGGGCACCCTCTCCCGGGGGGAGGGGGAGGGGGATAGCAATTACTTACCCGACCGCACCCCCCCCTGCGGGGCAACGTCGGCAGCAGGCCTGGAGAAGG